>NZ_ALJJ01000007.1:0-449642 GCF_000287855.1 Campylobacter sp. FOBRC14
AATTTTGACTAAATTTTATGTCAAATTTTGAAAAAATTTCGCTCATTTTAGCTTTAAGCTCTGAAATTTCCATTCTTATTGTTTTAAATTCGTCATATACTTTTTCGCATTCAGCTACTATTTTTTCTTGTATTTCACGTGGCGGATTTGGGATTTTAATGGATTTTAATATTTCAAGATTGATATTTTTTTGAGAAGTTGTAATGGTCTTGTCAAACATTTGAAATTTAAAATAGTCAATCGAATACATAACATATTTATTTATAAAATTTTGATTAACTTTTAAAGCTACGATAGCTTGATTTGTTGCCATGTCAGAACCCAAAATACCAACTCTACCAATAGTTGCATAAATAGAAACTACAATACATCCCGATTTAACTACTTTTGCGGATGAATTTTGGATACCAAGATCCGTAATTTTTTCCTTTGTATCTAAAATTAAATCAAAATTTGCATAATCACCAATAGTTAGCCATTTTATATCACCATTCCAATATTGAGATATATTTCTTGACGGAGTTCCACCCATAAAAAAATCGCCACACTCTCCAAGCCTTACAAGTGGAAATTTACTAACTATTTCAACACTACTTTTCACACTCAAATTTATCGCCTTATCAAATTTTGGCTTTTTAAAATCCATCATATCAACTAGCTTAGAGACACTAGCAAATTTAGTTAAATTTCCAGGGATTTGCTTTAAATCTGCATTAAAATTTTGCCTTATCAAAAAGCTTAATTTTAAATTGTCATCTTTATCCTTTGGGTTGTAAAGTGGCGTATTTATAATATCCATTCCCTTGATGCTTGATATGATCTGTTTTTGAGCTTCGTCAAGTTCGTCGTTTTTTATGCTTACATTATTTAAAAGCTTTATGCCTTCTTTACCTTTTGATTCGCTCCACTCGTAGCCTAAAAACTCTTTTTGCTCCTTATTTTCAGTTGGACTTTTGATAATTAAAACATTTTGTTGCGATTTTGTAAGAGTAAAATAATAAATCTTTTCAAGCTCAATCTCTTTTGCAAATTTTACAAAAGCTTCATTTTTAAGCTCATCCTTTCGCCACTGCGGTATTTTAAAATTTTTTAACGCCTCATTTAGTGCCTTCTTATCATTATTGATATCTTTAAATTCTGGTGTTTTTTCAAATTCAATGCGTTTAAATTTTGGCTTATCAAAATTTCCTATAAGCTCTTTATAGGCATTTGATTTTTCAAATTCTCTTTCATAGTCTTTAAAAATTTCACTTTCAAAAATAGTATTTTTAATATTTTTATTTAAAAACTCGCCAAGCTCATTTTCGTCAAAATCTTGAAATTTAGCATAATCAGCAAGTAAATTTTCATCTTTATATCCATCATCGTTTATGAAATTATTTATCGCTCTATCACTCAATATATCGGCGTATCTTGGTGGTTCAAAACGCTTTTTTAAAAACAATGTTATAGTGTTTGTGCCCGTTTTGCCAAAAGTTTTATTTGACAGCTCACAAATGGCTATGATCTTAAAATTTTTAAGCACTATCTCACGAGCTTTTTCATAAATTTTAGGAGTGGATTTATTTAAAAAACTACTTGGTAAAATAATAGCAGCGATACCGTGAGGCTTTAAAAGCTGATATGCCCTTTCGATAAAAAAGCATTCGATATTATTACTTTCATCATTTGCAAATTCGTTTAGGCTAAATTTTTGCCTATCTTCATCATCCAAAGTTTGTAAAAAGCCCTTTACGCTATAAGGTGGGTTTGCGACAAGAAGCGAAAAAGTGTCATCTTTTATATTTTTATGAGATTTAAGTCCATCTGCATAGACTATATTTATATCTTCTTGTCCATACATAAAGGCTGAAACTTTACTAACTTTGCTTAGGCGATACTCTTTTTCTATGCCATAAATTTGTGAGTAAAACGCACTTAGTTCACTTGGTGCAATGTAGTGTTTAAGCTCGTTTGCATACTCTATCAAAAAGTGTCCAGCCCCACAAGCATAGTCGATGATACTTAAATTTTTATCATTTTCTATAAGCTCATTTAACGGGAGCGAACGGATGATAAATTTAACTATCGGAAATGGTGTAAAAAACTGCCCTTCGCTTTGCTGAAAACCGCCATCTAAAAACATCTCAAAAAGGTTGCCTAAAAACTGATTTGGCTTATTGCTTTTTAAACGTAAATTTTCAAATTCTTGAATAATCTCTTTTAAAACGATAGCATTTTTATTAAATAGCTCTTTGTTATAAACTTCCAAAAAAGCAAAGTTGTTTGACGAGAAAAATTTAAGCTCTAAGAAATATTTTTTTATAGTTTGTTTTAAGGCGTTATCTTTAAATTCCAAAAAAGAGCTATCTATCACATCGTCATTTATATAAGTAACCTCTTCATTTAAAAACTCTTTCATACCGATCTGATAAAGCTCTTCTAAGCGATCTTGCATATCAAAAAAGCTATCAGCCAGATCGCCTTTATAAGTAAATTTTAGATTATCTTTATTTTTGATCTCATCGACGATTTTACATAAGAATAGATTAACAAGCTTGTCAAAGGCATTTTCCTTACTTGAAATGTTGTGTTTTCTTAAAATAGTTGCGAATTTATTATATTTTTCATCTATTTGCTCACCAATATCTTGCAAATTTTGTGTCGTTTTTCGAGCTTCGCCGATAAAATAAGGCTCACTATTTTCAAAGATCCCACTTTCGTTGAAAATAATCCCATTATTTATCCAAGATGCAACCAACTCATCGTTATTTTGCGGACTAAATGCTTTAAAGATATTTTGTATATTTATGATTTTACTTTGATGAGTTAGTTTTTTTGTCAAAATCACTCGCATAAAGGCAGATAAATTTTGTCTTTTGTTCCTGCCAAGCGTAGCTAAAAAGTTGTCCGCCATTAGAACACATATTGTTCCACTCTTTTTCAAACTCGTCCCCATAGGTCTTACATTCTATAATAAGATAAGCGTTTTTTGAGTGATCGCAAACTAAAATATCAGCCTTACCACTTTTTGTGCTTCTACCAAGCTTCCATCTTGGCTCGATCTCTAAATTTTCAGGCTTGTATCCTAAATCTAAAAGTGCATTCACACACTCAAAAACAACAAAATTTTCATTATGTGAGAAATTTGATGTAGTCTCATCACTCTTTTTAAGTTCTTTAGGATATATTAGTTTTTCATTTTCAAAGTCTATCGCCAGTCCATTTTCACTAAATTAATATTCACATTTCTTGTCTTTTGTGAAACCTAGAAAAATCGCAAGTTCTTGTAAATTTTCTTTTGTTATCATTTTTTGATAATCCTAAAATTTCATTTAATAAAAGAAGATTTTGCCAAAAAGGCAAATTATTTCTGTAAATACTCCTGTAAACTTCTTACTTCCAGCGCGCTGCCTTCTTGCACGCTTTTTATCGATCTTGCCGCTGCAAGAGCCGCACGCATAGTGGTAAAATACGGAATTTTAAATCGCAACACGTTTTGGCGGATTTTCTTGCCGTCATCTACGCTTGATTTGCTATCGCTGGTGTTTATCACGAGCGCGATGTCGCCGTTTTTTAGCCTGTCTTCGATATTTGGGCGTCCTTCGCTGATCTTATAGACAAACTCCGCCGCCACGCCATTCCCACTTAAAATTTTATGCGTTCCGCCGGTCGCGACGATGTTAAAGCCTAAATTTATGAGTTCCTTTGCTAGCTGCGCGGCATAGGGCTTATCCGCGTCCGTTAGCGTCAAAAAGACGTTTCCGCCGGTTGGCAAGCAGTTGCTCGCGGCGATCTGAGACTTGGCAAACGAGCTTGCAAAATCGGCACTTATACCCATCACTTCACCCGTGCTTTTCATCTCAGGACCAAGGATGAGATCGGCTCCGCTAAGCTTGTTAAACGGAAAGACCGCCTCTTTGACGCAGACGTGACCTTTCACGCGAGGTTTTAAAATTTCTCCCGCTTGCTCCAGGGCGCCGTATCGATCGTAAAATTTAAGCGCCTCGCGCAGGTCGCCCTGCCACATCACGCGCGTGGCGACCTTTGCCATCGGCACACCCGTTGCTTTGCTGACAAAGGGTACAGTGCGGCTCGCACGCGGATTTACCTCGATCATGTATAGTTCATTCTCGTAGATGGCAAACTGGATGTTCATGAGCCCCACGACGCCTAAATTTAGTGCGATGTCGCGCGTTTGCGCCTCGACCTTTGCGATCATCGCTGGCGAGAGACTAAGGGGCGGCAGGATGCACGCGCTATCGCCGCTATGGATGCCCGCCTCCTCGATGTGCTCCATTATCGCGCCGATATAGACGTCCTTGCCGTCGCTTATCGCATCGACGTCAAGCTCGGTGGCGTCTTGTAAAAATTTATCAAGCAGCACGGGGGAGTTGTTACTGACCTTGACCGCTTCGTTCATATAGACTTTAAGCTCCGCCTCACTATGCACGCGGCGCATCGCGCGACCGCCGAGCACGTAGCTAGGGCGCACCAGCACAGGATAGCCGATCGCGGCAGCCTTTTTTAGGGCTTCATCTTCGCTTGTCGCGGTGTCGTTTGTGGGCTGTAAGATCTTTAAATTTGAGATAAATTCGCTAAATTTTTTGCGGTCTTCGGCAATGTCGATCGTGCGTGCGCTCGTGCCGATGATCTTTGCTCCCGCGACCACGAGCCGTTTGGCAAATTTTAGCGGCGTCTGCCCGCCAAAATGCACGATCACTCCGTCAGGCTTTTCGTGCTCGATGACCGAGCGCACGTGCTCGAAGTCAATGGGCTCAAAATACAGCACATCCGACGTGTCATAGTCGGTGCTGACGGTCTCTGGGTTGCAGTTATACATTATCGTTTTCACGCCAAGATCGCGCAGAGCGTAGCTAGCATGCACGCAGCAGTAGTCAAACTCGATGCCTTGACCTATGCGGTTTGGTCCGCCGCCGATGATCATCACTTTTTTCTCGTTCGCGTTTAAATTTTGCTCTTTGCGCGGTAGCTTCGTGACGTTTGTCGTGGAGTAAAGATATGGCGTGAGGGCTTTAAATTCGCCCGCGCACGTATCGACCTCATTGTATTCAAAATTTATGCCAAGCTTTTCGCGCGCGAAATAGATGTCGTTTTGGCTGAGTTCGAGGTTGTCTTTTTCGTTGATGAGCACTGCGATCATCTTGTCCGAAAAGCCCATAGTTTTGGCGGTGCGGAGTAAATTTGCGTCGTTTAGGATATCCATGTCGATTTTACTTTCAAACTGCACGATCTGATAAATTTGATCCAAAAACCAAGGATCGATCTTGCTAAACTCATGGACTTCACCGACGCTAAGCCCGTCACGAAAGGCTTGCGCGATATAAAGAATTCGGGCTTCATTCGCGTTTCGCAGCCCGTAAATAAGCGCGTTTTTATCTAAATTTAGCGCGTTAAATCCGCACAAGTCGCGCTCCATCGAGCAAAGCGCCTTTTGCACGCTCTCTTTAAACGTCCGCCCTATCGCCATCACCTCGCCCACGGACTTCATCGCCGTGCCAAGATATGGATTTGAGCCCGGGAATTTTTCAAAGGTAAAGCGCGGTATCTTGGTCACGATGTAGTCGATGACAGGCTCGAAGCTAGCCGGCGTGCCCGTGATGTCGTTTTTTATCTCATCGAGGCTAAATCCCACGGCAAGCAGCGTGGCGACCTTTGCTATCGGATAGCCCGTAGCCTTGCTCGCAAGTGCCGAGCTGCGGCTCACGCGCGGGTTCATTTCGATCACGATCATGCGCCCAGTTTTTGGATTTATCGCAAACTGCACATTTGAGCCGCCCGTATCGACGCCTATCTCGCGTAAAATTTTAAAACTCGCATCGCGCATCGCCTGATACTCTTTATCAGTTAGCGTGAGTGCTGGTGCAACGGTGATGGAGTCGCCAGTATGCACGCCCATGGGGTCGAAATTTTCGATGGAGCAGACGATTATGCAGTTGTCGTTGCGGTCGCGGATGACCTCCATTTCGTATTCTTTCCAGCCTAGCAGGCTCTCCTCGATCAAAATTTCATGTATCGGGCTGGCGTCAAGCCCTGCCGCGGCTAGCTCGCGAAATTCGTCCATATTATAAGCGACTCCGCTACCGGCACCTCCTAGCGTGTAGCTAGCGCGGATGATGAGCGGAAAGCCGATCTCATTTGCCGCGACAACCGCCTCGTCAAAGTTGTAGGCATAGCGGCTCTCGGGCAGATCCATGCCGATACGCTGCATCGTGGCTTTAAAAATTTGTCTGTCCTCGCCCTTTTTTATCGCCTCCGGATTCGCACCTAGAAATTTAACGTCGCCAAGTAAATTTTGCTCGTATAGCTGCATCGCGACATTTAGCGCGACCTGTCCGCCCATCGTCGGCAAGATCGCATCGACGCGCTCTTTTTTGATGATACGCTCGATACTTTGTGTCGTGATCGGCTCGATGTATGTGGCGTCGGCAAAGTCCGGGTCGGTCATGATGGTGGCCGGGTTTGAGTTAATGAGCACAACGCGGTATCCAAGCTCTTTTAGCGTCTTTGCCGCCTGCGTGCCCGAGTAGTCGAATTCGCACGCCTGACCGATGATGATCGGGCCGCTGCCTATCAATAAAATCGTTTTTATATCATCTCTTTTTGGCATTATTTTTCCTTTGTTACGACGTATAGATAGCTCGGGATGTTTATCTGGACGTAAGGCTCTACCAGGACGCTTTGATACGAGCTTTCTTTGAAAATTTTAGTGACCTTGCCTACCGGGATACCGCTGAAAAATATCCTGTCAAGACCGCTAGTAAAGACCTCGTCTCCGACCTTGGGGCTTAGCCACTGGGGGATAAATTTCACCATGATCCCGTTTTGATTGCCATGAGCGATGCCGGGGATCTTATCATTGCCGATATAAACGGCAAATACACTTCTTGGATCGTTTTGTAAATAAGCAAGCGGCTTGCCGTCCTTATCTATGACGATACCCGCACTCTTGCCTTGATACATCACTCCGTAGATTTTGTCCGGATCGTAGCCGTCAAATTCGCTTATCCAAATTTTGTTGTAATCGCCTATATGAGCGTAGCTAAGCCCCTTTACGAGCTTGACTGCCGGAGCATAGGCGCTTGAGTTTTTGTCTTTTAAAATTTGGTTTAGCTCGTTAGCGAAGGTCGAAAGTAGCATCGCCGATTTTTCGAGCTCGGCGTTTTGCTCCTTTAGGCTTTGTATCTCGCTGGCTTGTCTGAAGTGTTCGTTTATTTTGTCCTTAAGCGCCTTTGCGACGTCATCGTAAGAATTTACGACGTAGTTGCTAAATTTGAGCGAAACATTGCTTAAAATTTCACCCTTATAGATAGAAACGGCCGCAAGTAACGCGATAACGACAAAAAGAACGACCTTATTCTTCATTTGTTAGCTGTTGAAGCAGTCCTATCTCCTCTAGGGTCTTGCCCGTTCCTCTAGCTACGGCTAAAAGCGGCTCGTCCGCTACAAAAACAGGGAGTTTGACGATATCAGAAAGGAATTTATCAAGCCCTCTTATGAGCGCACCGCCGCCGGTTAGGACGATGCCGGTCTCTACTATATCGCCTGCAAGATCAGGTGGCATCATCTCAAGGACTGTTTTCAGCGCATCTGCGATCTCTTTGAGAGGCTCTCTCATCGCCTCGCGCACGTCTTCGCTAGTTAGCTCCACACGGCTAAGCAGACCGCTGACCTGGTCGCGTCCTTTGACGACTACGGACAGCTCTTTTTCAAGCTGGACAGCCGAGCCTACGCTGATCTTTATCTCCTCGCCGGTCCGCTCGCCTATTAGGAGGTTGTATTTTTCTTTGATGTAATTCACTATGCTGGTATCGATCTTATCGCCTGCCGTGCGGATAGACTTGCTTATGACCAGACCGCCGAGCGAGACGACGCCGATCTCTGTCGTACCGCCTCCGATGTCTACTACCAGGCTACCTTGCGGCTCGCGCACGGGTAAATTTGCCCCGATCGCCGCAGCCATCGGCTCTTCGATGAGAAACACCTCTCTTGCTCCCGCGCTCAAGGCACTCTCCCTGACGGCCTTTCGCTCGACCTGAGTAAGCCCGTAAGGCACGGAGATGATGATACGTGGGCGTAGGAAGCTCTTTCTGCGGTGAGTCTTTTCTATAAAATATCGTATCATCTTCTCAGTCATATCAAAGTCCGCGATGACGCCGTCTCTCATCGGGCGGATCGCCTCTATGTCACCAGGAGTTTTACCGACCATCTCTTTTGCCGCGTGTCCTACGGCTAGAATTTTTTGCTTGCCGTATTTTTCACGTCTGACGGCAACGACGGAGGGCTCGTTTATGATGATGCCTTTGTCTTTTACGAGCACGAGCGTATTTGCCGTGCCCAGGTCTATGCCCATATCATTTGAAAAAAATCCTATAATCTGATCTAAAAACATTATTTTCCTTTACGCGCTTTTCTTATTATGTTTTATAAAAATCGGCTTTGCACCGTCTTTTACGACCTCTTTTGATATGACGACCTCATAGTCCTTAAGCTCGGGCAGATCATACATTATATCAGTCATTATCTCTTCCATTATGCTTCTAAGCCCCCTAGCTCCGGTCTTTCGCTCTATAGCGAGGGCTGCGACCTCTTTTAGCGCATCATCGTCAAATTTCAGCGTCGCACCGTCGATAGCAAAGAGCTTTTGATATTGCTTTAGTATCGCATTTTTAGGCTCGGTCAAAATTTTGACCATATCCTCTTGTGTTATCTCATTTAGCGTGGCTACGACATGAAGGCGTCCGATGAGCTCCGGAATGAGGCCAAAATGCACCAAATCATCAGGCTCGAGCAAGCTTAGCAGATCCTCGCGCTCGGCCTTACCGCGCTTTTCTTGGTTAAAACCAAGTATATTTTTGCCCACTCTTCGCTCGATGATATCCACAAGCCCGTCAAACGCACCACCGCAGACGAATAAAATATTTGTAGTGTCTATCTGGATAAAGTCTTGGTTTGGATGCTTCCTGCCACCTTTTGGAGGGATATTCACAACGCTTCCTTCGATGATTTTAAGAAGCGCTTGCTGCACGCCTTCGCCGCTCACGTCACGCGTTATGCTGCGGTTTTCGCTCATCCTGGCGATCTTATCGATCTCATCGACGAAAACAATGCCTTGTTCGGCGCGCTTTACATCGCCGTTTGCAGCTTGAAGTAGCCTTGTGAGGATATTTTCCACGTCCTCACCGACATAGCCGGCCTCGGTCAGGCTCGTAGCGTCGCAAATAGCGATCGGAACGTCGAGGAATTTAGCCAGAGTCTGCGCCATCAGCGTTTTGCCGCTTCCGGTAGGGCCGACGAGCAAGATATTTGACTTTGAAATTTCAGTATCGTCTTTGATGTTGCTTTGCTTGAAAATTCTTTTGTAGTGGTTATAAACACCGACGCTAAAGACCTTTTTAGCGCGGTCTTGACCGATGACGTAGCTATCTAGCACGCTTTTTAGCTGCTTTGGAGTTAAATTTTGATATTCGAAATTTTCGTTTTCATCTTTTGCGTTTTCCGAAGCGTTATCGCCATATATCATATTATAAGCGGCGCTGATGCAGTATTCGCATATATAGGCGTTACCGTCGATATCGGCTAGTAAGCGCCTCTCGCTAGACTCTGCTTCGCCACAGAAGTTACATTTTCTTGGCATTAGTCTCTTCCTTTTGCAAGCGGGATTCCCCTTGTCGTTTCTAAAATAAATTTACACATCTTTTTTACATTCGTATCGTTCGTTTTCTCAAATAGTTCGCCGGCTTGATCCTTTAAGCTCACACCTTGGTTGAACAAAAATTTATAAGCCTTCACAAGCTCCTCGACCTGCTCTTTTTCAAATCGCCTACGGATGCCGACTAAATTTAGGCTCCTTATATAGGCTCTGTTGCCCTCGGCCAGACAAAACGGCACGACATCCTGCGAAAGCGCGCTGGCTCCTGCGATCATGCAGCTCTCGCCGACCTTGACGAACTGATGTATAGGCGTCAGCCCGCCGACGACAGCGTAGTCTCCAAGCTCGACGTGCCCGGCCAGAGTCGCGTTGTTGGCTAGAATTATATTATTTCCGATTAAACAATCATGCGCGATGTGGCAATACGCCATTATAAAGGCGTTCTCGCCAATGCGCGTGAGCCCGTCACCCTTGTGCGTGCCTGAATTTATGGTGCAAAATTCACGGATCGTAGCGTTTTTGCCGATTATCACGCCCGTATTTTCCTCGTCATGATAGCTTATATCTTGCGGGATATCGCCCACGATAGCGTAGCTAAATATCTTAGAATTATCGCCTATTTGCGTATTTCCGATGACTCTTGCGCCTTGCTTGATAGTGACGTTATCGCCAAGGACCGCGTCTTTGCTCACAAAGGCGTATGCCTCGATCTTGGCGTCCTCGCCGATCCTCGCTCCGTCTTCTACGACTGCTGTTTGGTGGATGTTTTTCATAAAATTTCTCTCATCACTTATCTACGATCATTGCCTTTAGCTCGGCCTCGGCGCATAAATTTCCGTCTATATAGGCCTTACCATCAAGAACCCAAATGTTGCCTTTGTGTTTTAGTACCTCGAGGCGATACTCGAGGCGATCGCCCGGGCGCACAGGATGGCGGAATTTAGCCTTGTCGATACTCATGAAATAAACTACTTTATTTTCGATGTCTGCTTGATGCTCGTCGCTCATGCTTTTAAACGCTAGCACGCCGCCGGCTTGAGCCATGCCTTCTACTATCATCACGCCAGGGTATATCGGATGTCCCGGAAAATGCCCCTGAAAAATAGGCTCGCCGATCGTTACGTTTTTATACGCGACGATGTGCTTGGCGGGCTCTAGCTCGGTAACGCGGTCAATGAGTAAAAACGGGAACCTATGCGGAAGGATTTTTTGAATTTCAACAACGTCTATCACTATCAAACCTTAGAAACTGAATTTTGACGCTGATTTTAGCAAATTTATACTAAGAACAAGTTTATTTATAAATTTCACAAACATTGCGTATTGCGTATTAATAAACCATTAAGTATATTTTAAATAGTATTTTTATTCAAAAAATGCCAAGGACTAGCTTTTGCTTTTCAACTCTTATGAATTCATATTTTTATTCTTACCAATAACATTTTTTATCTATTTTTATCTAAATTCAAAGCGATTAGCCACGACGGCGAAGGCGTTTTTGGTATTTGCGAGCCTCTTTTTTTACGCGTGGTGGAACGTGGCTTACTTGCCGATTTTGCTTTGCAGCATCGCGTTTAACTACATCGTTAGTATTTCGTTTGAAAAGGTCGAATTTAAAAAATTCCTCCTTATTTTTGGTATAGTTTTTAACGTCTGCTTGCTCGGATACTTCAAATACTATGACTTTTTCATCTCAAATTTAAACGCCGCATTTGGGGCGAATTTGACCCTGCTTCATTTGACGCTACCACTTGCACTTTCGTTCGTCACATTTCAGCAGATCGCCTATTTGGTCGATAGCTATAAAGGTCATACAAAAGAAAAGAATTTTTTAAACTACGCACTTTTTATAAGCTTTTTCCCGCAGCTTATCGCTGGTCCCATTGTCCATCACAAAGAGATGATGCCTCAGTTTGCAAGCAAATTTAACTTCGTCAAAAACTACAAGAATATCGCAACCGGTATTTTTATATTTTCTATAGGGCTTTTTAAAAAGGTAATCATCGCAGATAGCTTTGCTGTTTGGGCAAATAACGGCTTTGACGTGGCGGAGACGTTAAATTTCTTCGAGGCATGGGCGGCAAGCCTTAGCTATACTTTTCAGCTTTATTTTGATTTTAGCGGATACTGCGATATGGCGATAGGTGCGGCTTTGCTTTTTAATATCCGCCTGCCGATAAATTTTAACTCCCCGTATAAAGCGACCAATATCCAAGACTTCTGGCATCGCTGGCATATGACACTCTCTCGCTTTTTGCGCGATTATATCTACATCCCACTTGGCGGCAATAGGGGGGGGGTAGCACGCACTTATGCTAATTTGCTCATCGTTTTTCTCATTGGTGGGCTGTGGCACGGGGCTGCTTGGACGTTTGTTTTTTGGGGATTTTTGCATGGATGTGCCATCGTCATTCACCGCATCTGGCAAAATTTAGGCTTAAAAATGAATAAAATTTTAGCCTGGTTCATCACCTTTAACTTTGTAAATATCACGTGGGTCTTTTTCCGCGCTAGGGAATGGAGCGATGCGATAAAGGTTTTAAAGGGGATGAGTGGAGAAAATGGTATCATATTGCCACAAGCGTTGCACGACAAATTGTCATTTTTAAATACTTTGGGTTTTAAATTTGGAGACTGGATTATTCATTTGGACTATAGTGGAAAGACAATGTGTTTATACTTATTTTGCAGTCTTATCCTAATTTTATCTACCAAAAATTCATCATCTTTTATAGCCAATATGCGACTAAGCTATAAAACACTTTTAATAGCCTGCATACTATTTTCAGGTTCAATAGGTTCGCTAAATAAGATTTCTGAATTTTTATATTTTAATTTTTAGAAGGCAACTTTATGAAAAGCACAAAATGGGTAAAAATATTTTTTTTAATTTCTTTTATTTTATTATTATTAATATGCATAATTAATTATATAGTAGATCCCTACAAGCTATACGATACAAATTTTATAAAAAACAAAACGCAACTAGAAAAACAAGAAACACTCGTAAAAACCGTAGATGTTCAACGAATAAAACCAAAATCTATTATACTTGGCACATCAAGAGCCAATAGAGGATATAATCCATGGCATAATTATTTTATACAACCAGCATATAACTATGGAAGATCTGGTGCAAGTATTTATGAAATTTTAAATTTTTTAAAGTTTACACTTAAAAATGGCAAACTAGAGCAAACCTTACTAGTTGTAGACTGGATCTCTTTCAATGATATAAAAATGAAAGAAATTAACGATATTGAAACATATAATAATATAAATGTATTTTTATATCTTAATAATATTACTATGTTAAAAGATAGTATCCTAAATATAAAAGACCAATCTTATAGCATTTATTCAAACCATGGGCAAAGACTAACCAAAGATATTCAAGATTCTATAAGTAGAACAGGTGGGCATCTAGCGGTAACAAAAAATGATGAAAAAATATATTACAAAGATTTCAATACAAATTATACATATAAAGATACGGGCAAAAGCTCTTTTGAAGATTTCAAAGAAATTTTAAAAATTTGCCACGAAAATGAAGTAAATTTAGACATCATATTTGGACCTTCTCACATCAGGCTGTGGGAGGCATTTGCCTACTATCACGACTATGAGCTTTGGCTAAAATGGAAAAAAGACGTAGTGCTAGCCAACGAAGAAGTGGCAAAAGAGCTTGGCAAAAAGCCTTTTAGGATTATGGATTTTTCAGTATATCACGCATTAACTAGTGAGCCCTTTCCGCTAGATCCGGCTGCAAAAATGAAATATTACTGAGAGGCTAGCCACTATAAAAGCGAACTTGGCGATATAGTGCTAGATAAACTAGCTGGCAAAAAAGGTAAATTTGACGACTTTGGCGTGGAGCTAAATAGTACAAATATAGACGCACATTTACAAAATTTACGAGACGCAAGAGCTAAATTCATAGATACGAGAGCGTATCGTAAAGAAGTTTTTGGCGAGTAAATTTAAGCGTTTTAACCCGCATAAATTTACCCCTTAAATTTACTCCACCACGAGCATCTCGCGGCTATCGTTATAAAGCACGTTTTTGGCGTAAATTTCATATCGTCCGACCGGGATTTCATCCAGTACGATTATCGGATTGTGGCTAAATTCCCCGCACAGCTCGCGGCGCAATTTTAACTCCGCTTCCACGCCGATGGGCTCACGGCAAAGCTCGCGCACGCTAGCGAATTTCATCCCCACAAGCTCGTTAAATTTAGCCAAATTTAAAAGCGTCACACCCTCCCGCAGTTCGTCGCAAACGCACGCAGCCTCGCTCACGCTAAATTTCACGTTTTCGCGTTTAAAATTTGAGTATTGCAAAAAATAGCTCGTGACCACGCGCCCGTTAAATTTCACGAGTGCGCGCAGCAGGCGGTAGTTTAAAAAATATTTGCGCGAGAGGTGAAATCTCTCGCCCCGCTCCTCGCACCCGCGCACCCGCTCGTAGAGCCCCAGCCGCTCATCGATACTGCCGGGCAGTGCGCGACCGCACACATCGCTCATCAGCTCGGCGATCGGCAGCCCCTGCGCGTCACGCTGTTTGCTTAGTCCAAAGACGCAGCCGCAGTAGTTTTGGTGATAGAGTTTGTCCTTTTTGGCGAGCTCAAACTGCTCGTTCGTGCCACCGTTTTTGCGGTAGTCAATGGCAACGGGTGTTAAATTTGTCCCCGCCACCGCGCGGTTTAACGCCGCTTCAAGCTGCGCGAAGTCCTTTTTGGGGCTCATGAGCAAGGTCGTCGTGACCGATGTTTCGCCTATTTCAAGGGCTTTTCGCGCCGAGTTTCCCACGCGAAATTCAAAACAATACACGCACCGCTTGCCCTTTTCTGGCTCGTTTTCCAGCCCTTTCGTGCCCTCTAGCCAGCTTTCGTAGTCGTATTCGCCGCAGATGAGGTCGATGCCAAGCGCACCGCACGAGCGTTTGACGTCGTGAAATCTCATCAAAAACTCGCTATACGGGTGGATATTGGGATCGTAAAAATAGCCCACCAGCCGCTCGTTTGGGAAGTCCGCGCGCAAACGGCGTAAAAAATAGTGGCTATCGACGGAGCAGCAGATATGAACGAGCAAATTTAGCCTTTTTTGCTTGGATTATACTTAAAAATTTTAAAATTTATCGTGGGGCTCAGGAATTTAGCCCAAGCGCCTAGTTTGTCACCATCGTCGTTCTCGCCCGCACTAACTAAAATTTAGCTTTTTTGAAGTAAAATCACTCCAAAATTTTCAAGGCTTCATCCATGAACAAAAATAAAAAAATCGCTATCATAACAAGCTGCGTAGTCGCTGCATTGCTGCTTATTTACACGCTTTTTGGCTTTTACGGTGTGCCATATATCCTAAAAAACGTCGTGCCAAACAAGCTAAAAGAGATGAACGTCAGCCTTAGCCTAAACGAGGTGAAATTTAACCCTTACACATTCGAGCTAAACGTCACGAAGCCCGAGCTAAACACGACTTCACCGCTTTTTAGCGGCGAGCAGATAGACGTAAAGCTAAAGCCGTTTTTAATATTTAAAAAGCTGATCGCGGTGGATATTTTAAGGCTTGAAAAGCCCGATATCAGGATATCAAGAGATAAAAACGCGAGCTTAAATTTAGCGCCGTTCCTAAGCGACTCAAACAACACGAGCGAGGAGAAAAGCTCACTGAATTTCGCCCTAAATACCGCCAAGATCGTCAAAGGCTCGTTTGGATACAGCGATGAGAATCTGACACATCCTTTCAATGTCAAATTTAACGATATAAACTACGAAATTTCAGGCATAAACACCGAGCTAAACAGTATAGGTAAGCACAGCTTCGACTCAAACTCCAGCCTAGCTCAAAAGATCGACTGGCAAGGCGGCGTGGATATCTCTCCGCTTAGGATCTACGGCGTTTTAAAGATAAACGAATTTAGCATAAAGCCCGTTGCCATCAGCTTTATCGACGATCAAAGCCTCCAAATAAAAAATATGATAATAGACACAAAGCTTGACTACGAGCTAGCAGCCGATAAAAACGCCACTTCGATAAAGCTAAAAGATAGCTTCCTGACGCTAAAAGCGCTCGAGGCAGTGCTCGAAAATCAAAATATGAAATTTAGCGAGCTAAGCATACCAAACATCGTATTTGACGCGACTATCAGCGATAAAAGAGATCTCAAGCTAAATTTAGACACCATTGCGCTTAAAGAGCCGTCATTTGAGGGCGGCGTATCCTTAAACACAAAGGAGCTAAATTTAAGCGGTCTCGCGCTACATGCAAATATCGATGAAAACAGCAGCCTGAGCCTAAATACGGCGCTAAATTCAGCCTATATAAGCGCCGTATCGCTAGGACAAGGCGGCCTAAAAATAGCGAATTTAAAGGACATGAACGCAAGCGAGTTTAACGCCAGTATCCATGGTGGCGCTATTTTGGCGGGTGTAAAAAACATAATCGCAAGCTCACTTGATGCAAATATCGGTAAAAACGGCACTGCAAGCGTGGCGAACATCACTATAAATGCACCGAAATTTACGCAAGATACGAATGCCAGCTTCCTTGACATAGTCGGCGTAACGGCGCAAAATATAGGTGCAAAGGCCAAAAATAAAGAATTTGCAAGCATCCAAGATATCGATGTGAAAAATATAAATTTAAACCTCGCAAAAACGGCTCTAAACATAGAAAACATCGATATAAATAGGCCAAAATTTACCTCAGATCTAACGAACAAAGGCCTTAGCGTCATAAACGATCTCGCACTCGTCTCTCAAAGCGACAAAAACAGCAAGCAAGCCAGTGAAAGCGGATTTAAATTTAGCGTGAAAAATAGCTCCATAAACGCAGCCGATATCGGTATAAACCATATCTTTGAGGGTCAAAAGATAGCTCATAAATTTGACAACCTAAACATCAAAGCTCAAAACATATCACTCGAGCCAAAGTCGCAAATAACCGCGCAAATCGATATGAAAAGCTCGCAAAAGCTAAATTTAAGCTGCGACGCGAAAGTCATCCTCGAGCCTTTGAGCGTGGATGCGAACGTGAAGCTTGCGGATACGAACCTGCCGCATTTTTTTGCCTATGCCAAAAGCTATCTTGACGCGAATTTAAAAAGCGGAGCGCTAAATTTCGAGGCGAATTTAAAATACCAAAAAGATCTGAGCCTAAAAGGCAAAGCTAGCGTCCAAAACATCGCCCTAGATGACGGTAACAGGCAAAAGGTGCTGGCATTTAAGAGCATTGACGTGGCTAAAATTTCACTGCTGAAAAACAATCTAAATTTAGAGCAAGTGACGTTAAATTCGCCTTTTATCAAAGCTCATCTAAATAAACAAAGAGAATTTAACTTAAGCAAGCTCGTCATTAAAAAAGACGAAAAAGAGGTCAAACCGCAGGCAAAAACGGCCAAAAGCGGCGATGGATTCGACTTTGCCGTCAAGGACTTCAGTATCAAAAACGCAGAGGTGGATTTCTCCGATGCGTCCTTGTTCATGCCGTTTGCAACGACGATCACAAAGGTCAATGGCAAGCTATCGGATATCGACAAAAGGCATCCTTGCGCGGGAGAATTTGAAGGTATAGTCGGTAAAAACGGCTTTAGCAAGATCACGACAAAGCTTTTTGTCTATGAGCCAAAGCAAAACACACAAATAAAGCTCGACTTTAAGGACATAGATCTGACCGATATCACGCCTTACAGCGGGCAGTTTGCAGGATATAAGATCGCAAAAGGGAAGCTGAATTTAAACCTCAACTACGACGTCAAAGACTCCAAGCTAAACGGCTCGAATTTTGTAAATTTCGACTCGCTGACGCTTGGGGAGAAGGTCGAGTCCAAAGATGCCGTAAATTTACCACTATCGCTTGCTATCTCAATACTAAGTGATCAAAACAATCAAATAAACATCGATCTGCCGGTCGAGGGCGACCTAAACGATCCTGACTTCAAATATGGCGGCGTCATCTGGGCGGCGGTAAAGAAGCTCTTTGCCGACATCACGCTGGCTCCGTTTAGATTTTTAGGCGCGGCTCTTGGCATAAACAGCGAAAAGCTAAGCACCATAGACTTTTTACCAAACGACAGCGAGCTAATAAGCTCCGAAAGCGCCAAGATACCGGACTTCATAAAGCTAACGACGGCAAAGCCTAAAATGAAGCTAAGCATCACGCCAAGCTACTCTGACATCGACGAGCTCGCGATAAAAAACAAAAGGCTGGATAACAAGATAAACCTCATAATCACTCAAGATAAAAAGGACTATATGGGCGCGCTGGCTTCGCTCGTGCCAAATGAAAAGAGCCAGGACGAAAAGGTCTTAAGAGAGGCTGCGCTCAAAAATATAGAATTTAACGAGCAAAATTTGATAGAGCTGGCGAATCAAAGGGCTCAAACGATCAAAAACGCTCTAAAGGCCGCGGGGCTAGCGGAGGATAGGATAGTCGTAAAAGAGCCCGAGAAAACCGATGCGAAGCAAAACACCTATGTCAGCGTGCCTATGGGTGTAACAAACTAGCTAAATTTCGTTTATCTCGCTACTTCTGGCGTTATAAACGAACCAGCTAAGCAGCATCACCATCAAATAAAGCCCGCAAAGCAAAATGATGTAAAAATAGGCGCTAAAAACGGCTGAATTTTGCTCTGCGTGGCTTAGTAGATTTATGTTGTGAAGCCCGATCATGACGCCTACCAAAGAGAGCAGATAGCCGCAAAGCTTGATGATGAAAATTTTAGGATTTACGGCGGCTATCAGCGCACCGACCGCCATGACGCAAAGTGCCGTCAAAGCGTAGTTAAATTCGGGGCTCTCTTGTTTGAAATTTAAATATAACTCCGCCACCAGCGTACCGATAATCGCTGCAAATACGATATAAACGGCTCTCTTGCGGCCAAGATCATACACAAAACAGACAAAGCCTTTATTTGGTTTGTTATAGTCCATTTCATCTCCTTAAATTTCAAAATTTACGTTATTTTAATGTGTCAATGTTAAACAAAAGCTTTAATCTAAAATTTTAATGTTTTTGGTTAAAATTTCGTTTTTAAAGGAGAAAATATGCCTTTCATAAACGTAAAAATGGCGGGTCCCGAGCCATCAAAAGAGCAAAAAGCAAAGCTCGTCGAGGAGATGACCGAGGTCATGGTGCGCGTGCTTGGCAAACAAAAAGAGCGCGTGATGATATTTGTAGAGACCTACGAGCCTGACAGCATCGGGCTTGGCGGCAAAACAATAGAACAGATAAAAAAGGAGAGCAAATGAGCGAATTTAGCAAAGAGGATATGGAGCGTAAAGTAACACTTGAGGTAGGCGATAAAGCGCCAAATTTCGAGGCTCTCAACCAAGATGGCATGAAGGTCGCTTTAAAAGACTTCATCGGTAAAAACGTCGTGCTTTACTTTTACCCGAAGGACAACACTCCGGGCTGCACGACCGAGGCTTGCGAATTTAGCGCAAATTATGACGATTTCATCGCAAACGACACGGTCATAATCGGCGTCAGTCCCGACAGCGTGAAATCTCACGTAAATTTCATCGCTAAACAAAATTTAAAGCATATATTGCTAAGCGACGAGGATAAACAAATATCCAAGCTTTACGGCGTCTGGCAAGTCAAGAAAAACTACGGCAAAGAGTATCTTGGCATCGTGCGAACGACCTTTATCATAGGCAAGGACGGCAAAATTTTAAAAGTATATAAAAGCGTAAAAGCCAAAGATCATGCGGCTAAGGTTTTAGCGGATCTGGCGAAATAGCTATGAAATTTTATGAAGCTTTTAAAAATAGACCGATCTTAAATTTATTTATTGCAACTTTTATCTTAATGTTTGCACTAAATGTTTTTAAAACTTATAGCTTTTATAATCATGTGGCGTCAAAAATATATCAAGATATATTCAAAAACTTTTACATTGTAGGGCTATTAAATATTTTTATGTTTCATATAATATTTCTAGTTTTTAGGCGCTTTTTTAAAACGGCTATATATATTTATAGCATTTTGATATTTTTGCTATGCAGCACGGACTTTTTACTTATAAAAGAATTTTCCGCTACTATAAATCCAATTATAATAGATGCTATAATAAATACAAATTTCAATGAAGCAGATGAATTTATACAAGTATTTTTTGATATAAAATTTTTCATGACTATTTTTGTTTTTGCATTAATATCGATTTTAGTATTATGCATAAATACTAACAAATGCAGATGCTCAAAAAATAAAAGTCGTTCAAATAAAGTATATCACGTACTGCTTACTTTATATATACTCGCCATAATCGCATTTAGTATCGATATGACATCAAAAATATTAAAAGATAAAGACTACAAAGAAAAACTATCTAAAAATACACTAATAGAATTTATATTGGCAAATTTAGACTATGTATCAAGCGATAATTATATTTCCGCACTGAAAAATATAGATAAGCATTATGAATCAACTACCAAAAAGAACTCAAATATAACAGCTAAAACCAAAATAAAAAATATTATTATGATTATAGGTGAGAGCTTACAAAGAGACTATATGCAAATCTATGGATATAAACTCGCGGATACTCCAAATATGCAAAAACTACTTGAGACGAATCATTTAATAAAATTTAGCGATACCATTTCTTCGGGCACATATACAAATGCCTCACTCCAAAGAATGTTAAATTTTAGTAACTACGAAAGTACTTTGCCATGGTATGATAGTCTAAATATCATAGACATGTTTAAAATTCTAGGATATAAAACATCGTGGATAAGTAATCAAGAAGGTTTTAATAAAACACAAAATATAGCAAATAGCGTATCCAAACGTGCAGATAATGTCATCTACTTAAAATACGGAGATAAAGATAGTTTAGAACAAGTAGATGAAAAACTATTGCCTTATATATCAAAAGTTGCAAAAAACTCATCAGAATATAATTTTTACATTATTCACTTGATGGGAAGTCATGTAAGGTATGATAGACGTTACCCGAAGGAATTTATCAAATTTAAACAAAACGATATTAACATTACCAAACTCAATGAAAAACAAAACGCTCAAATAGCCGATTATGTAAATAGCGTATTGTATAACGATTATATAATCAATGAAATTTATAATATATTCAAAGATTATGAAAGTTTGATAGTGTATGCCTCAGATCATGGTGAAACCCTTTATAGGCACAAAGACATACTAGAGCATGGCGTTCTAAATAGATTCACTCTTGAAATTCCGCTTATTTTTATAGGTAGCGATAAATTTATAGCTAATTACCCTGAAATTTGGAAAAGGTTACAAAAAGCAAAAGATGACCCGTTTATGACGGACGATATTATCCATACTTTATCAGATATAGTCGGGGCAAAACCACTTGAATTTGACGAGAAAAGAAGTTTGATTAGCGATAAATTTAATATACATCGAAAACGTATAGTTCAAGATGTTGATTATGACAGTATAAAAAGACAAATAGAGTATCAGTAATTTGATATAATTTGTAAAATTTCACAAGTATAAAACCAAAGGAAAACCAATGAAAACATCCATTTTGAGTAAAATCGTAAAAATTTTAGCGCTGGTTTCATTTTTGAGTATCACGGCGTCAGCGGTCCAGGAGGGAGTTGATTATCAAGTGTTACAAAAACCACTCAACGTCCCTAAAAACTCCGTAGTCAAGGTCTTTAGCTACGACTGCCAGCACTGCTATAAATTTGACAAAAGTGTTACCAAAAAGCTCATGTCAAAGCTTGAGGGGGTGAGATTTATCCCGTATCACCTAAGCTCCAAAGGCAAGCTCGGAGAGACGGCGAGTAAAATTTTCGCATCCTTGATCGCTATCGACGAAGCTAACGGCACGGATCTGCTAAGCGACGAGTCGAAATTCAAAAAGGCAAAATTTGCGATCTACAAAGCAAGACACGATAAAAACGATGATTTTGACAACGGTAAAGACAAGGCGCGTTTTATAAAGCTAGCCCTTGACGCAGCGGGAGCGAGCCAGGACGAATACGAAAAAAGCCTCGCCTCCGCCAGAGCGCAAGAGCTCTTAAATGCGTGGTTTGACTCGTATGATGTGGCCATTATTAGCGGTGTGCCGGCCTTTGTAGTAAGCGGCAAATACCTCATCAACCTAGACTCCGCCACCTCGATAGACAAGATGGCTGAGATCGCAAAAGAGCTTTTGGCAAAATGATAAAAGCTAAATTTTCGGTGGCCGAGGGTCGCCGAAATTAAAATTTAAACCATTTTTTGATACACTCTGCGAAATTTTAAAAATTTTTAAACAAGAAAGGTCTGGGATGAACGCTTCGGAATTTATCTGGATGGATGGGAAACTCGTAAAATGGGACGATGCTAAAGTGCATGTCCTAACTCACTCGCTTCACTATGCAAATGCCGTATTTGAGGGCACAAGAGCATATAAAACGAACAAAGGTCTTGCTATTTTCAGGCTACAAGATCACACAAAAAGGCTCTTTAAATCGGCAAAAATGACCGCTATAAACGTGCCTTATACGCAAAAAGAGCTTGAAGATGCGCAGATAGAGCTACTTCGCGCAAACAAATATAACGGCAACGTCTATATCCGCCCGCTTATATTTTTAGGATACGGCGTGATGGGCGTATCTCACACGAAAGCTCCCGTCCAAACTGCGATCGCTTCATGGGAATGGGGTGCATATCTAGGCGATGAGGGACTAGAAAAGGGCATTAAGGTCAAAATTTCAAGCTTCACTAGAAATTCAGCCGCCAGCCAAATGGGTAAGGCAAAAGCCAGCTCGAACTATCTAAATTCGCAAATGGCAAACTACGAAGCAAAAGACGCCGGCTACGATGAGGCGCTCTTGCTTGACGGTGAGGGCTTTGTAGCGGAGGGTCCTGGCGAGTGCTTTTTCATCGTTGAAAACGGCGCTCTCATAACCCCGCCAAACGATAACAGCCTGGTCAGCATCACCCAAGACACCGTCATCAAGCTAGCTCACGACCTGGACATCGAGGTTCGCAGAGAGCGCATCACTAGAGATCAGGCCTACACCGCGGACGAGGCGTTTTTTACCGGTACGGCAGCCGAGGTCACGCCTATTAGCAACATCGACGGACGCGTCATAGGCAGCGGCGCTTGCGGAGCGGTGACTAAACGCTTGCAAAAAGCCTATTTCGACGTGGTCTACGGACACAATAAAAAATATCAATCATTTTTGACATACATTTAAAATTTAAAGGAAAATAATGCCAGCAGATTTGAACGACTATTTCAATAAGCGCAAACCAAGCGGTAATGACGGTGACAAAGAGCCTAAGATAAATTTCAAAGCTCCGAAACTGCCAAGCGGATTTGGTAAATTTGGCACATTAGCTTATATCATAATAGCCATTATCGCCGTCTTGGTCATAACTCAGCCCTTTGTCGTGATAAATTCAGGCGAGGTAGGCATCAAGGCCACCGCAGGAAAATACGAACCAAACCCGCTTCAGCCGGGATTTCACTTTTTCGTGCCGTTCATCCAAAAGGTCATCGTGGTCGATACCAGAGTGCGACTCATCAACTACACATCGGGCGAGGATATGGGCGAGTCGGTGCAAAAGTCATTTCAGGGCTCTGGTGCGGGCATAATCCGCAAAAATTCCATCTCGGTACTAGATGCCAGGAATTTGCCGGTCAGCATCGACATCACCGTGCAATACCGCCTAAATCCGGAAAACGCACCGCAGACTATAGCGTCTTGGGGCCTTAGCTGGGAGAGCAAGATCGTAGATCCCGTAGTGCGTGATGTCGTGCGAAGTATCGCGGGCAAATACACGGCCGAGGAGCTTCCGACCAAGCGTAACGAGATAGCCACTCAGATAGATGACAGCATAAGAAAAGATATCGACGCTCAGCCAAACCGCCCGGTAGAGCTCTTGGCCGTTCAGCTACGCGAGATCATCTTGCCTGAAAAGGTAAAAGAGCAGATCGAGCGCGTACAGATCGCAAAACAAGAAGCCGAGAGGACCAAATACGAGGTCGAGCGCGCAAATCAAGAGGCTCTTAAAAAGGCCGCCCTTGCAGAGGGAACGGCAAAGGCCGCCATAATCGAAGCCAAAGGTAAAGCCGATGCCGTAAAGATCGAGGCAGACGCACAGGCCTATGCAAACAAAGAGGTCGCTAAGAGCCTGGATGAAAATCTACTCAACCTAAAACAGATCGAAACACAGGGCAAATTCAACGAAGCGCTTCGCGACAACACGGACGCTAAAATTTTCCTAACTCCGGGCGGTGCGGTGCCAAACATTTGGGTCGACACCAAAGACAAAGCAAAGCAAAGCTCCGCTACGCAAAGATAAGAAAGGATAAAGCATGCTCGATCTACACATCGACTGGCAAAAGGTCTCGGGCATGCTGCCTGTCATCGTCTGCGAGCACGGAAGCAACGAAATTTTGATGCTTGCATACATGAACGAAGAGGCGCTGGATCTAAGCCTAAAAAGCGGATTTGCGCACTATTTTTCTCGCACCAAAAACCGCATCTGGAAAAAGGGCGAGGAAAGCGGTAACACGCAAAAGATAGTAAGCGCCAAGCTAGACTGCGACAACGACACGCTCTTGATAAGCGTCGTGCAAAATGGCGTCGCGTGCCATACCGGGCGAAAATCATGCTTTTTTAACGATATAAATTTGCAAAATTTTGAAATTTCGCATTCCGGTGATGAAATTTCAAAGCTAAAATACGATGTCATCGATGAGCTTTATCACATCATAATGGACAGGAAACTAAACGCAGATCCCAAGACGTCCTACGTCGCCAGCCTATTTAAAAAAGGTGAAAATTCCATCCTCAAAAAGGTCGGCGAAGAAGCGACGGAATTTGTAATGGCATGCAAAGATGCAAGTGCCTATAAAAGCGAAGATCCGGGCAAAAATACAAAAGACGCGCTGATATACGAGGCGGCTGATCTGTGCTTTCACTCTATGGTCGCACTGGCCCTCCACGATATACATCCGGACGCCGTGAAAGAGGAGCTAAAAAGGCGCTTTGGCATGAGCGGCATAGAGGAAAAAAGATCGCGCGATGATAAGTAGCATAAAGCAAAACATATTTTTTATTCTTGCAAATGCCCATTTCATCGATTATTTAGTGTATGGCTGGATATTTATAGCTTTTATTTTCATCTTATTCCTTGGAATATTTTTTGCTTTAAAATCATGGTGGCAGATAGGTTTTTTGTTTATAATGGCCGATTTGTTCGCGCTTTTAGCGGGGTTTTACTACGTAAACGATGCGCTTAGTAAGAATTTAAGGCCAGTCGAGATAAGCGCCGTAAATACAAAACAGCTGACCTATTCAAATGCCCTGATAATCGACTTTAACGTGACGAATCGCTCAAAAAAGATGCTAAATGTATGCAAGATCGATCTTGGCTTTTACACGGTGTCAAAGCAAAAGAGCAGAGACTTTTTAAATTCTCTCAACCCCTTTGCCAAAAAGACGATAGTGCTTCGTGAGCCGTTCATACCGGGCGAAGTCAAGCAGATAAAGGACTTTGTCAACGAATTTTCCTTTATTGATTACAATATAACCAAAAAAGCGGAGTGTTTTTGATGAGCCTGAGCTACTTTACCATCGTGCATATCATCGTGATGTTGGTGATATTTTTGCTCTCGATGTTGCTTTTGGTGCTGTCGATGAGGGCTGAGCGCAAGCTTTTTTGGTCGCTTTTGTTTATAAATATCCTAGTCTCTACGACGCTTTGCGTGTTTTTGATGCTCGTTTTGGACAAATACACAAAAAAGGGTAGCCTTGAAAACGTCACGAGCGAGAGGATCTTGATAAACGAAAGCATCGCGTTTAAGGGCAAAGTCCGCAATGTCGGCAACTTTACACTGACTCACTGCACGCTTAGCGTAAGGCTGGTGAATCGCCCGCAAAACAGAGACGGGCATTTCAAGGAAATTTTTAAGCCTAGCGGGCTTACGTTTTTTTCATCGCTATTTAAAAGCGAAGATAAAGACGAGAAGCCAAATGCCGTCGAATACAAATTTGACGTGGCTCAAAATTTACAAAAGCAAAGAAGCGTGGATTTTATGGTGAGTATGCCATACCCGCCGTATTTTGAAAACGTTATGCACATCACGAAACTTAGTTGTTATTAATCTAATTTTGCTACAAGCTAAAATTTGCTAAGGCCAAAAGACCTTAGCAAACAGTTTGATCAAAACAAAATTTGAAATTTTGCCCCTAGACTATTAGATTTTATGTCGCTTCCAAAAGCACCGCCATAAAATACCTTTAGATTAGCATTTTTAGATAGCATCATATTCAGTCCAAAATCTACCGTCGCAAGATCTTTTATCGCTTTGCCCTGCAAATTTACATAACCGGCATCAGCTATATTTAACCCTGCGCCAGGACGTTTGTCACCGAAGAAATGATTATACGCTAGATCAAGCTCAACCCTCGTATCCATCGAGCCTATCTTTAGCGGCACACTAGGAGCGATACCGATAGTCGCTATATTCATATTTCTCGTACTATCATCGGTGCTCATAGTAAACGGTCCAACTTTTTGACTCATGCCATCTGTTTTTACATATATATGAGAAATTCCAACATAAGGATCGATACTAAAATTTTGAGTACTAAATCCGCTATATACTAAATTTGCAAACAAATTCACCATCGTTTCGTCGCTTTTGATCTTATCGCGAGATATGTGCGAGACTATGGTTGATAAGCCGACTTTATTATGGTCTGCTTTGGTGTATATAGCGCCTAATTTTAGCCTTGCAAGGTCAAAATCCATGTCGCCATAAATACCGACATGTCTATTTTTGTTTTCAAATTCCTTGCTACCATCTTCTTTGGTATTTGTTTTGCCCATACCAAGCAAGATACCGACTCTAATGCTATCGTTTAGCTTTGTATCCGCGCCAAATAATTGAGTCAAAGAAGTAGATTTTAGATTATCAGACGACTCGTCAGAATCAGATTTTATGCTATTGCCAGTCGTTGTCATCCAAAAAGACATCCCGGTGGAAGCATCATCTCTATTAACGGCGTCAAAATTTCTATCATGGTTTAAAACGATATTTTTAAGTAGTAGATTATTTACTACGGCAGCATTTTGCGAAGCGAAATTTGCCTCGTTCGCAAATGTTTTAAGAGTATCTTTAGCTTGTTCAGGAGTAGCGAAGATAAAGCTTCTATAAAGATCGCTCGTTTTTACCGCTGGTCTGCTTCTAAAAGCACTCATCACAGCCGGCTGGTCACTTGAGCTTTCGATGACGGAAGCTATTAGTTTTTGGTTTTTAGTCCCTGCAAAATCCACCATACTTTTTTGACCCTTTTTAACTGTAAGTTCCAGCTTTGAGTCACTAAAATTTTTTACCAAATCAAAAAAGGCATATTGTCTTAAAGTAGCTCCATCATATCCTGCAAAGCTACCTTCTACCCAGTATTTTTTCGATTTTGACGGATCTTTATATATCTTTTGAATATCTTCAAAAAGCGGATTTTCAAGATCTACGATAGAGCCTTTCTCAAATGTAAGATTTAAATTTGACGCTCCGGCGGATGTCATCCCGACTATACCCTCATGGGACACTATAAATCTGCCGCCTGATCTTATGGTTGCAGTTACGGTGTCTGACGTGCTAGACCTTGACGTTTCTATTAGTTCCTTTGGTTTCCAACTAGATAGTGCATTAGCTTTGACTTCCTGAACGGTAAGTTTCTTTTTGATCTTCAAAGCACCACCGTTTTCTACGATTACATTGCTCTTTGTTAGAGATTGATTTAGCGCAGTGATCTGTCCGGCTTTTATTATAGTGTCACCGGTATATGTGTTCTTCCCTGCAAGCGTTAGTGTGCCATTGCCTCTTTTTATGAGAGTCCCTCGATAGCCTTCAGCGGCCCTATACACTCTTGCTCTTTCTCTTGCTAGCTCCACATCGTATTCGGCCTTTTCTTCAGCGCTTAAATTCCCGCCTTTTGCATCAAGCTCTGCTTTACGTAGAGCCCACGTGGCTGCGTCTGTATCATCCTCGGTTTTTCTAAATTTAATGGCCTTATCAGAGATATCGTTAGACCATGTATCATCTACGTCCATATATACGTCAAACACTCCTAAAAACTGACCGGGACCAAACATTGCCTTGCCAATGTCCACTACTCCCCATCCCCATTTTTTATCCGGTACGCCAAGCTCGCTGGTCCAGTCTGAAAGCTTCCTGGTATCATTTGGCTTAAAAGAGTATCTTGTCTGTCTTGCCGTAGTTAGCATGACATCCCTAGCTTGCTCGTTTGTCATATAAGTATATCTTGACATTATCACGCCAAGCGCTCCTGTAACGTGAGGAGCAGCCATAGAAGTACCGTCCCAAGAGTCATATCCCGCTTTTCCTGTTTTTACATCAACTATGGATGATTTTATTCCTTGCCCAGGCGCAGCGATAGTCCACCATTTAGAATGTCCTGCCGTATTAAATCTTTGAGAATCACCACTTGTTTGTCCAGTTACGTTTATCCAAAATTTCTCTGCATCAGGGCGAAAATACGGCAACATAGCCCTAGTATAAGACTCTTCCATTCCGTCACGATTTCCAGCAGTAAATACTTGTATGATTTTGTATTGCTTAGCCACTTCGTATGCAGCGTCTATAAAGTTTTTTTGACCACTTGTAACAAACTGATAATAAGCTTTTTTGGCACTATTTAAATCTTTTATATATAAGAAATCTCCTGGTTTAGTAGGATTAGTAGCTACTCCCGGGCTATAATAACCTTCCGCACCAGGATAAGAAGAGTTGACTTTTCTATTTGATCCCCAACTATTATTTATAGCCCTTGCACCTTTTTTGGCAAGCTCACTATATACTGCGTAAAAGTATCCATAGTCTTGATTTGGCCCGTAGGTCATACCGTCGTTTCCTCCGGTATTTGCGGACAAAAGTTTGGCTCCCCATGCTACTCCGTGCATACCTTCACCATCGCGATTAGCCGCTATCGTGCCACCCACATGAGTACCGTGAGAGTCATTTACTCCCGCTATCCAATCGCCGCTAGTTTCAAATTTTTCACCTTTTTTAAATTCGCCCTTATTGTTTCTATCTTTTTCTTCGGAATTTTTTTGTTTAAATGGCGCGTTGCCATACTCGGCATCCGGGTATCTAGCACCATCCTTTGAGTACTCGCCTTTTATCGTTATGCCAGAAACTCTGCCTCCGGCAAATTCTTTATGGCTTAAAAGCATCCCGGAGTCCACGACTCCAAGTACCACCCCTTTCCCATTAGCACCTTTAGCATATGCGACCGATGCATTCATGCCATCTAATCCCCAATACGATTTGTATTCATCGGTTTTCCAGCTATTTATGTTTCCGATCTCTCCGGGATCAACATATGTAGAGGCTTTACAGGCGTCCGAAAGCAACAAGGCGCAAACCGCCACCGAAAGTGTTGAAATACTTTTTAAAAAAGGCATTTGCATTTCTTCTCCTCACCTTAAAAAATGTAATTATGTGATTATATTTATTTTAATCTAAATAAATTATTAAAGATTTATTTAGATTATTTTTCATAATCATTAAAATTTTATGCAAAATGCTTTAAATTACGGAAGTAGAAAAGAAAGATTTAAAAAGACAAATCAAAATATAGAGAAATTTAGCCCTCAAATACTAATCTATATCGATCTTATACCCGATGCCCGAGATATTTTTTATGAGTTCAGGATAAATTTTGCTCCTGATCCTATTTATAAAATTTCTAATAGTATCCAGCGAAGCAAATTTTTCATTCCAGACATATGACTCTATCGCGTCAAACGATACGACTCTGCCGATATTTTTGATAAGTAGATATAAAAATCGCTGCTCGGTCCTGGTCAAAACGACCGCATCACCGTCTTTATACAAGATCCTTGCGTTCATATCATAGATAAAGCCATTTTTTAGATCGATAGTATTTTGGGCTAAATTTTGGCTATTTGTGATCGCCATTAGCATAGATATCATCAGCTGGCGCCTATCAAAGGGCTTTTTTAAAAATCCACTACTTTTTAATGATATGGAATTATACAAATTTTCATCGGTATCATAAGCGGTTATAAATATAATTGGCACGGCAGGATCTATCTTCCTGATCTCTTGAGCCATAGAAATTCCGCTCATATGAGCCATATTGATGTCGCTTATTATGAGATCTATTTTATTTGCATTAAAGAGTTCCAGCCCCTCTTCGCCGTTGCCAGCCGTATAAATTTCATTGATATAAGGCGCAATTAGACTCTTGACAATATTTTTTAAATTTTCATCATCCTCGACAAAAAGCACATTAGTGTCTTTTAAATTTTCAAAAATTTTATTGTCCATTTTTATAAAGCACCACTGAAAATATCGTTGGATTCGAGGCATGGCTCAAAATGATATCTCCGTTTATTTTCTTATCAAAAATCAACTTGCACAGATAAAGCCCCATACCTGTCCCCTCCTTGCCCTTAGTCGTGAAAAACGGCTCGAAAATGTGCTCTTTTATATCATCACCCACGCCAGCACCATTGTCCTCGACGTTTATAATATATCTCGTTTCCTCTTCAACGATACTTATTTTTATATAAGCTTTAAAATTCTCATCAAGTAGCTTCCTTTTTACGAGCTCATCTTTTGCATTTGATATCAAATTTAGCAAAACCTGTTTGATATAGGACGAATAGCTCGTTATCTCGTAGTCTTTTATCTCGTAATCAGCTTGTATATGTATGCCTTTTATCGTGATTTGAGGCTTGCATATATACAAGATATCATCCATTATGTCAAGCAGGTTAAATTTCGTCTCCTGCAAGCTTTCCTTGTAAAAATTTTTAAAGATATTTATCGTCTCGTCCATTAGTTCTATATTTGTCCTAGACTCACCAAGTCGCGAAAGTACTTCGCTTTTTGCATTATCTTGTATACAAGTCTGCTCTATTTTAGCCTCTATGTCGCTTACTAGCAGCAAAAGCGCATTTAATGGCTGCCTCCACTGATGAGATATAGCCGAGCTCATCTCGCCAAGCGCCGCCATTTTAGAATTTTCTATCAAGATCCTCTCTTGCTGCTGCCTATTCATCTCAAGTTGCGTCTCATGCGTCATATCATAGGTGACTATCATAACGCCTTCAAATTTATCGCCCTTTTCCAAAAGCGGTATGACGCGGATGCCATAAAAGCAGTCTCGTATATTTTTCTTGACCAGGATATTTTTGTTTGTATCGCTTTTTACTTGCTCAAATATATCCACATCGTTAAATAAATAAAATAGCTCACTTATGTTTTTACCGATAAATTCTTTAAATTTCAGCGAGAAAATTTTCTCGAAAGTTTTGTTTATAAACGTTATCTCGCCATTTTTATCGGTGATTACCAGTCCGTTTATTGAGCTTTTGGAAAATAAGCTAAGAAAGTGCTTGTTATCGTTAATCCTCTTTTGCGAAATATACATCCAAACCGATATACAAACGCCAAAAATCATCAAAAATAAAAATACTAAAAGATTGTTGAGTGTCTTTGCGTTTAAATTTTCATAAATTTTATCCTCTTCTAATATAGAAACGAATATCCACTCGCCGTATGCGATCATATCGTATACAAAGATATATTTTTTGCCATTTATCAAAAACCTGCCGCTTCCTTGTTTTTTATTGTATATGGCAAATAAAATTTTCTCGACATAAGCGTCCGTATAGTCTATGATCTGCTTTGTGGAGTCTAAAATTTTAGCCCCGTCCGTCATCAAAAAAGCCGAGCCGTATTTGGAAGGAAAAAACGAAGCCATCTCTTTTTGAAAGGCATCTAGCTCAAAATCGCCAACCAATACATTATCGAGTTTATTGTTTTTATATATCGGTACGGCTATTGATATGACGTATTTTTTTAGCTTCGTATCTATGTATGGCTCGGTAAAGGAGGTTTGCTGCTTTGATTTTACGATCTGATGCCAAGGTCTTCGCTTGACATCGTAGTTTGAGTAGTATTTTATCATGTCATATTTATCACTTGAAATGACCTTGTTTGTGTCGCTATATCCCACATAAACCTCTGAAAATCCAGCCGTTCTGGCCAAAATTCTAAGCACGTCCCTTATGAGGTCGTAGTCCTTGTCTGCATCTTTTGACTTGACAAATTTCGCCGTCTCTTCCAGCAACTTTTTTTGATTGCTTATACGCTCGTCTATCCTGGTCTTATAGCTTTGAGCCATGCTTATTTGATTTGAGACGGTCAAATTTAAAACATACTCTTTATTGTCTTTATAGTTTGCATAAATAAGATAAAAATAAAAAATGAAAAATATAGGGAAAAAGAAGATTATTATATATTTCGTATTCATTTTTCGGGCTCTTACTCGTTTTTGCCATGTATTATATAACACTTAAATAAAATTTTCTAATTGTTATATGTTTGTTATGCTTTAACAATATAATTACAATGAATATAAAATTTTACTTTAAGACTAACCACAATTCTTTAAAGGGAGAACAGATGAAAAGACGAGATTTTCTAAAGAGTGTTGGCGCTGTGGGTGCCATTGGTGCAAGTAGCGCTAGCGCTATCGATCTAGGCGGAGAGTCTATCCTAAGCGATGATGACTTTGTCATGAACGCTAGCCACTACGGTGCGCTTTGGGGGAAAGAAAGAAACGGTCGTTTTGAAATTCTTAAAGAATTTGAAGGCGATAAATATCCATCCTCTATGCTTCAAGGTATCGTCGCAAGGACTTATGACCCAAGCAGGATAACCGCTCCTTGCGTGAGAGAAAGCTATCTAAAGAAAGGCTACAAGGCCGATCCGTCGCTTAGAGGCAAGGAGAAATTTGTAGAGATCACTTGGGAAGAGGCTTATGATCTCATAGCAAAAGAGTTAAAAAGAGTCTATAAAGACTTTGGCTATCCAAGTGTTTATGGCGGTAGCGTAGGCTGGTACGGCGTAGGAAACGTAAATAACCCGCAAGCTCTAGTAGGCAGGATGTTGCAGGTTGCAGGCGGATACTGCAAAAGAAGCTACACTTACTCGGCTGGTGCTATATCTGTCATTACTCCACATGTCACAGGAACGAACGAAGCCTTCGTCGCCTCTGCATCTTGGGATAATATATGTAAAAATACGGAAGTGTTCGTACTTTGGGGCTCCGATATGATAAATACAAATCAAATCGGTGAGCATATCCCGACCCATCATCAATACGAAGACTTTAAAAATTTAAAAGATCAGATCAAAAAACGCGGACTAAAAGTCATCAATATAGACCCTATACAAACGACTTCGGCTGATTATTACGATGCAGAGCACATAGCGCCATATCCGAATACCGATGTTGCCTTGATGCTTGGTATCGCTTATCATTTAGCCGACAAAGGGCTTGCAGATCAAGAATTCTTAAAAAAATATACCAGCGGTTATGCACAATTTGAAGAGTATCTGTTTGGTAAAACCGACAATACGCCAAAAACCCCTGCATGGGCAAGTAAAATTTGCGGTATAGACGAAGCAAAGATAAAAGAGCTAGCCGAGCTTTTCGCTAGCAAAAGAACGATGCTTCATAGCGGTTGGGCGCTACAAAGAAACGACCATGGCGAACAGCCTTGCTGGATGATGATAACTTTAGCCGCTATGCTAGGACAGATCGGACTTCCTGGCGGCGGATACGACTTTGCTCTACACTACGAAGCACAAGGAAGTAAGGTAGCTAAATTCCCGGGTCTTGAGGCTGTAGCGGGCTCAGTATCTGCAAAAGGCGAATGGAGCACAAGAGAAATTCCGACTATACCTTGCGCCAGAATAGTAGACTGCATCAAAAATCCGGGCAAAGAGATAGAATTTAACGGCAAAAAGATAAAGTATCCGGACTTTAGAATGATCTACTGGGCCGGAGGAAATCCAGTCCACCACCATCAAGATGTAAATCAGCTGATAAAAGCGCTTCGCTCCAGGATAGAGACTTTCGTCATGCAAGATTGCTTCTGGACAGCCACTGCAAAGATGGCGGATATAGTCTTGCCTGCGACACTTGAGTGCGAGAGAAACGACATAGCAAAAGCATCTAACGGAAGCTATATCTTTGCTATAAAACCGATAGTAAAGCCTTGGTGCAACGCAAAAGACGACTATGAAATTTACTCAAATATCCTAAAAAGGTTTGACAAGGATGCGTATGACGCCTTTACAGAAGGCAACGAAGATAGCCTAAGCTGGGTCAAAACACTTTACGAAAGATCAGTCGCTCGCGGAAAAGAGATGGGCATAGATATGCCAAATTTCGAGGAATTTTGGAAAAAAGGATATGTTGAATTCGAGCTTCCAAAAGAAGATGACTCCGTAAGGCTAGCAGGCTTCATACAAAATCCAATGACAAACAGACTAGGAACTCCGTCCGGAAAAATAGAAATTTTCTCAAGAAAGATAGCTAAATTTAACTACAAAGAGTGCAGAGCCTATCCTAGCTGGTTCGAGCCGGTAGAGTGGCATGGCGACAAGAACGCTAAAGACTATCCTTTGTCACTTGTTTCACCACATCCAAAATACCGCTTGCACGCTCAGCTAAACAATACTTGGCTAAGAGATCTTGAAGAGGCGCAAGAAAGAGAGCCTGCTTGGATCAATCCGCAAGATGCTAAAAAATACGGCATAAAAAACGGCGATATCATAAAAGTAAGCTCCAAAAGAGGATCGATACTAGCAGGAGCGATCGTAACCGATAAGATAAGGCAAGGCGCTATCCGTATCCAGGAGGGCAGCTGGTACGATCCGCTCGACTGGTCTAAAAACGACTCTTTGGAAGTGCATGGGGCCGTAAACGTCCTAACGGTAGATAAATCTACAAGTGAGCTAGCGCAGGCTTGCTGCATCACGGCAAACGTGAAAATAGAGAAATTTAAAGGCGTAGCGCCGCTAGTAAAAGCGTTTGAGCCGCCAATCATCATCAAAAAAGGATAAAAATGAAAAAAAGCAATGCTTTAGTAGTCGGTTTTATTCTACTTAGCTCTCACCTGTTCGCAGGTGAGGCTTATGTTACACAAAATTACGATAGCTCGGTAGGGAAAATTTTTGCCGGAGCCAAAGTAGATGAGATCAAAAAAGATAGCGATCACTCGCTGGTAAAATACACCGGCTTTATACCAGCTGGCAGCACCATAGCTTATGCCAGACATGGGTTGCTCGAAAAGGAGATAGAGCTAAACGCTGACACAAAATATGAAAAAATCAGTGAAAAGCCAGACGAATACGACACGGTATGGACACAGGTAAGCTTCGAGCTAACACTACCTACAAAGATACTCTCCTATGATAAAAAACAAGTGGCAAATCAAGGCAAAGAGCTATTCGAAGCCAGGTGTAGTACCTGCCATCCTCTCCATCCGTATGATGAATTTGGCGTAAATGTTTGGCCCGGTATAATCGAAACGATGAAAGAAAGGGCGAATTTAAACGATACGGAGTATTCACTGGCCGTAAGATTTTTACAAAGCAAAGCTCCGACCGAATAAAAAGAAGGGGCGCTTAGCCCCTAAATTTAGCGCTGACTGCTATAAGCTAAATTTCACATCCCGCAAAGCACAACTAATAGTCTGCCTTGTTTCTTAATATCGTTTAAAAACAGCTCGCTCTCGCTTACGGTAAATTCCCTCGTCTCTTTTAGGGCGTTTTCATCTTCTATCTCGTAGTAAAAGCTCTTATTTTCGATCTTTGCGCCCTTTTTATAGATAAATTTCGCGTCGATGATGCTCGCGAAAAATCCACCCTTTTTTAGATAATAATTCGTCACACTCCTCACGTTTATTGGCTCGTTTGCTAAAAATTCCTCGCAGACATGGCCTTTTGCGCTATAAACTATGCTCTCCACCATGCCCGCGCCGATCTCGTAAAATTTAAACGACTTCGCCCTTTGAAGTGCGCTCATCTGCTCTTTTGAGCCGGGATCGATGGGTGAGTTCGCGTCTAAATTTATGATGATATTGTTTTTGCCGTGCGCCAGGCTATACATGTCGCCTATTTTATGGACGATGTAGCGCTCACCGGTAGGCGCTCTAAATTCGGCGCTTCCCACAAGAGGCATCGTCGCATTAGTCTCCTTCATCGCGCCAAAATTTTCACCTCTTTTAAAGCTTATTTGCATTTTCGTGCCGTTGTTTTCGATATATGGCGTCCAAACGGGCTCGACCTGCGGTGGCGGTGTCAGCTCGGCATCTCTTGCGCAACCTGCAAAGAGCAAAATAGCAAGCACGGGCAGGAATTTTAAAATTTTCATTTTATAAAATAATCCCCGTCAAAGCTAACGAGCGAGTATTTGCGCTCGGAGCCGATACTTGCGACCAGCTCGTCGATGTCTAAAAATTCAAGGCTGTCCGCGCCGATATATTCACGCACCTCCTCGCAGCTTTTATTCGCGCTGATGAGCTCGGCAAAGCTTGGCGTGTCGATGCCGTATCTCTCGGGAAATTTAAGCTCGGGGCAAGCGACCTTAAAATGTATCTCCCTCGCACCCGCATGCCGCAGCAGCGCCACGATCTTTTTGCTGGTCGTGCCGCGCACGATGCTATCATCGACCACGACGACGCTTTTGCCTTTTAGCACCTCGCTCATCGGGTTTAGTTTGAGCTTGACTTTGAGGTTGCGCATCTCTTGGGTTGGCTCGATGAATGTACGCCCGACGTAGTGGTTTCGCACGATCGCCGCCTCAAAGGGCAGTCCGCTAGCCTGCGCGTATCCAAGCGCAGCCGGCACGCCGCTATCAGGCACCGGCACGACGAAGTCCGCTTTCACGCGGCTTTTTTTGGCTAACGCTGCGCCCATTTTTTTGCGCACTTCATAGACGTTTTTGCCGTCTATGACGCTGTCTGGGCGTGCGAAATAAATATATTCAAACGCGCAAATTCTACTATCTGGCTCAAAAAGCTGGATACTTTCAAATTTATCACTGCCGTGCTCAAAGACGATCATCTCGCCTGGGCGCACCTCGCGGATGAATTGAGCACCCACTAGATCAAACGCGCAGGTCTCGCTAGCGACGATATAGCCGCCGTCTTTTAGCCGTCCCAGCGAGAGCGGACGCACGCCCCAGCGGTCGCGGATAGCGAAAATTTTGTGGCGCGACTGGATCAGCAAACAATACGCTCCGACGATCTTGCTAAGCGCGTAGATGATGCGCTCTTGCAGGTGCGGGCTGTGATTTTGGGCGATGAGATGGATGATGTTTTCGGTGTCCATGTTTGAACTAAATATCGCGCCGTTTTCGATAAGCTCTTTGCGGATCTCGTCTTTATTCACGAGGTTGCCGTTGTGTGCGAGCGCGATAGAGCCAAGAGCGTAGTTTGCGGTGACGGGCTGGGCGTCCAGGATCGAGTCCGAGCCTGCGGTAGAGTAGCGGTTGTGCCCGATCGCCATGTCGCCTTTTAAAATTTCAAAGCTATCCTTGCCAAAGACCTCGGTCACGAGTCCGCGATTTTTGATCGTTCGTATCTTGCCCGCATCGTTCGCGCTGATACCGCTAGACTCTTGACCGCGGTGCTGCATCGCAAATAGCGCATAATACGCCGTTCTCGCCGCATCTTTTGAATTTATCACCCCGACTATCGCACACATTTTTAAGCCTTTATTAAAATTTACAGGCGATTTTAGCCAAAAGAAGCTAAAAATTTAAGATACCAAGGGCAAGTGATTAAATTTTAAATTTTAGGCCTTTTTAAGTTTAATACAATCTTTGAAATGCTAAATTTTAATAAAATGTTGATTTGCTAAGTGTAGCCAAAATAGTGAAGCGGAAACGAGACTTTAAAAATTTATAAATAAATCATTGACACTTGCTTCGCTTCTGCTTTGCAGTTGCGAGTGTAACGCGGTCAGCCTTACGATTTCCCTAAGAATCGGCGGTGATAAGCTCGCTAGCAAGGTTTTTACAGGGATGCTGTTCGCATTCTCTTGCTTTAAAAACTGAAAATCAATGAAATATTGTAACAGAGCCAATTTATAAATACTTTACCTTATAAGGAGAGGATATGAAAAAGACTTCCTTCATCTGCGTTGCGCTCGCTTGCGCGCTTGGTTTTGGCGGTGCGTTTTTAGTTCCCGTGCCCGCAAACGCCGCAGTCCTGGCACATCAGGTCAAGACCCAAGGCGAGCTGGGGACGGTGTTTATCAACCCTTATGACGTCGCACCGCTTACCGCCGTCATCGACCGCGCGGGCAAGGACATCACGGACATCCACGTGCGCGTACTTGGCAAACCAAACGGCGGCATCGACATCAGTTACGACGTCTCGCCTCACGCGCTTCTGACGCACGATGGCGTGCCCGTTTGGGGGCTGTATCCGGACTACCTAAACGAGGTCGAGGTGAGCTATAAATTTAATGGCGTTGCCAAAAAAGAAATTTATAAAATTTACGCTCAGCCTATCGTCACGGTTAGCCGCGATTTTCGCTTTTCGCACATGCAGCGAGCCGTGCCAAGGAAGGTCGATCCGGCGTTTAAAAACCGCCTTTATCTCATCAACAACACCATTACTGGTATCCACAAGCCCCTAGACTGGCGTCGCGGCGGGGCTGCCAGCTGGAACGACTACACCGAAAATTTCATCGTCGATACGCAAGGCGAGGTCAGGTGGTATCTGGATTATCAGAAATTTTACGACCGCCACGAGATCGACGTGCGAAACGGCGGCATGATGATGGGCTTTCATCAGCTTGGTAACGGCGATCTTAGCTTTGGCATGGCGCAGCGATATATGCGCTACGATATGATGGGCAAGGAGGTCTATAATCGCTTACTTCCGCGCGGATACATCGACCTTAGCCACGAGGTGATGCCGATGCCTAGCGGCGATCTGCTCCTGCGCGTGGGCAAATACGACTACCACCACGCCGACGGTAGGGTATCGCACACGATCCGCGACCATATCATCCAGGTCGATAGCACGGGCAAGGTCGTCGAGGAGTGGGATTTGAACGAAATTTTTGGCAAAAACGTTTATCGCGCGAATCTCATCAAAGCCCTTGACGCGCGCGCCGTGTGCCTAAACATCGACATGGACGCAAAAGAGATCAAAATCAGCGACGATCTGCCCTTTGGCGACATCACTTCAACTGGCACCGGACGCAACTGGGCGCATGTAAATTCTATCTCCTACGACGCGAGCGACGATAGTATCATCCTTTCGCTCCGTCATCAAGGCATCGTCAAGATCGGGCGCGACAAAAAGATAAAATGGATATTGGCAAGCCCTGATGGCTGGAGCGAGGAATTTAAAGCAAAAGTGCTCGTGCCCGTGGATAAAAACGGCAAAAAGATCAAATGCGAAAACTCAAAATGCGAGGGCGACTTTGACTGGTCTTGGACGCAGCACACCGCATGGCTCACTGCGCGCTACGACAACAAGGGCAGTGTCAAGCACCTAAGCGTCTTTGACAACGGCGACGGACGCGGCATGGAGCAGCCCGCACTCAAAGAGGACAAATACTCCCGCGCGGTCGAATACAAAATCGACGAGAAAAAGGGCACGGTAGAGCAGTCGTGGGAGTTTGGCAAGGAGCGCGGATTTGAGTTTTATAGCGCGGTTACTAGCAACGTCGAGTGGCAAAATGACAAGGGCACATACTTCATATCAAGCTCGAATGTAAATTTACTCCGCCCGGACAAGACGATAAAAATGGTGCTCGTGGAGATCGATCCGAAGACAAATGATATAAAATTTGAAATGGACGTGGAGTCGGCGTCTCGCGATGATGTCGCGTATCGCGCACTTGTCATCGATCCGAATATTTTTAGTTATTAAATTTAGCTTCCTTGCTCGCCAAAAGGAGGGCAAGGAAAATTTGCTAAAATGAATGCTTAAATTTAGCCAAAAGGGAGGCGATGAAATTTAATACAAAATACTTTGGCGAGCTTAATGTCGAGATCGAGAACAGCGACGGCAGCGCATTTACCAGCTACGACGGACAAAAGTTGCACTTTTTCTTTGCTGATTTCAGATCTTACGGCACAAAGATAAATATCTGCCTAAACGTGCTCGATCACTATCCGCAAATTTGCGAAATGGCAAAGGCTGCGATAGTGCAAAATTTTAACAAAAATGAGCTCGTGAGATACTATTTTGAATGCCATTTTGACGGGCTTGACAGCGATAATCTGGTAGAAATTTTTAATACAGATAAATTTAAAGAGCTTGACATCAAGCAAGCCGTGCGTAATCTAGGCTATCCAAATTTGCTTTTTAGCTTTGCAGAGGGCAAAAAGAGCTTGAAATTTCGGTCGATTTTATGGTCGCACCCAAGTATTCAGACAAAATTTATGTGTAAAAATGGATGAAAATTTAAACGTTACGGACTTTTCGCACTAGAGTTAAAAATACCGCTCCACTTTGGCGCGACGGGAAATTTTGCTACGCTAAAATCATAAATTTTAAGCATTTTAAAATAAAATTTATTATTAATACTTATATAAACATTATAAAAATAAATTAAATTCAGTTAAATATAATCAACTTTATTTTACAATTAAATTTCTATTCAATAAATCTCAAACAAAGGAGAAAGTATGCGAGAATCGGCTTTAAGCGCAAAATTTACGCTTATTTGTCTAGTCCTGATGGCGAATTTCGTATTTGCGGCAGCGGATTTTCCCGCGCCTAAAAAAGCCTGTCTTACCTGTCACGACGGCGTCGAGCCGTTTACCGCTCACGATACCCAAATGGCGCAGCAAATTTATGCGCTGGGTGCAACAGTAGGCGATCCTAACGGCTGCGTCGTTTGCCACGGGGGTAATCCGAAAATCACCGACAACGAGAAAAAGGCTCACAGCGGCGCACCGAAGGGAAATTTACTCGACTTTTTCACGCCGACTCCGGGCGGACTTAGCGTGATAGACAAGACCTGCGGCGCCTGTCACGCCGAGCAAGTGGCTAGCATCTCAAAGTCGATGATGAGCACGGATGCGGGTAAGATCAAGGTCATAACCTACGGCTGGGGGCTTGATAACGAGGACTTCAAGCACCGCTACGCAAATCACCACACCAAGGACGAGGACGGATTCGAGCCGATATACGGAAGCGAATTTTACAAATCTTATATGAAAGAGCTCGCCGCTCAGCATGAAAATCAGTTCCCCGCCGAGCTAAAAAAGATACCTAAAACAAATTTCGCCACTCTAAAAGAAAAGCCCGAGGAGGCGGCTTACAACTATCTACGCAACTGCAACGCCTGCCACTTGATGTCAAAAGGCAAGCAGCAGCGCGGACATTACAGAGGGCTTGGCTGCTCGGCGTGCCACGTCGCATACGGCGTAGAGGGCTTTTACGAGGGCGGCGACAAAGCGATAAACAAAACTAAACCCGGGCACATGCTGACGCACTCCATGCAGGGCACGCGAAATTCCAAAGTAAAAGTAAACGGCGGCGAATACAGCGGTATTCAAATTTCTACCTGCAACGCCTGCCACTCATCTGGCAGACGCGTTAGCTTGCAGTATCAGGGCATGTTTCCGGTCGATCGCGGCGGGGCGTATATCCCGTTTGACGATCACGGCAAGCTTCAGCAGCCAAACGCGACCTATCTATACAAGCACATCAAAGAGGACATCCACAACAAAGCGGGCATGCTCTGCCAAGACTGCCACACCAGCCCCGACATGCACGGTAACGGTAACATCGGCACGGTCGCTTTAGGAGATGTAGAGGTGGAGTGTCAAGACTGCCACGGAACGCCTACAAAGTATCCTTGGGAGCTAAAATTCGGCACGGGCGACGAACTGCTGGATGCGAGAACCATAAAAGACGCAAATTTAAAAGAGATACTTTTAGGCGACAAACCGCGCGGACTAGCGGACGCACCGATGAGCGTGACCGAGAATTTCGCTACCAAATACGACAAAAAAGACGGCTTTTTGCTCACTGCGCGAGGTAACGCTTTTGGCAACGTCGTAAAAGACGGCGATAAAGTCGTCTTGCACTCCGCAAGCGGCAAAGACCATGTCGTGCCTATCCTAAAAGATATCGAGAAAAACAACAAATGGAAAAACCCGAACGGTCGCCTCGCGATGGTCGGAGCCGCGAAACACCTGGAAACGATGGAGTGCTACGCTTGCCACGCGACCTGGGCGTCGTCTTACTACGGATATGATTACAGCGTGGATTTCAGCAACAAGTCAAAAATGATAGACTGGATCGAATCGGCTGAAAAGATCGGCAAAAACGGCACGCCAAGCGACTTTGACGGCAAGAGCTTCATAATGCAAAAAGGCGGTTCAGCGGGGGATTATTCGCACGCTAGGTTTGAAGAACCGATCCTTGGCATAAACGGCGAAGGACGCGTCACGCCGGTCGTGGGCGTCATCCAGACCGTAGGCACAGTGATCGACGAAAACGGCAAGGTGCTGCTTCTAAACAACGTCGCCAAGCGCAAAGACGGCATGCTGACTATCGACATGCAGCCGCTTAATCCGCACACGACCATAAGAGAAGCAAGAGAGTGCAACGAGTGCCACCAAAACACCAAAACTATGGGCTTTGGCTTGCGTTTTGGCGAATTTGACGCGAGCCCGCAAGAGCCGAAATTTATGGGTATCAAAGACGCGAACGGCACGATGCTAAGCAAGCACTACAACGTCCAAATAAACGGCATCAAGAACCTTCACACCGGAGACTTCATGCAAATTTTGGATAAAGACGGCAATCAAAAAATGAGAGTCGATTCGCATTTTGAAAAATCCTCTCCGCTTACAAAAGAGCAGATCGAGAGCCTCAAAAAGGACAACTTCATCAAAGAAGCGCAGGAAAATCTTAAAAAAATCGATAGCCAAAAGTAGCTAAACTGGCGGTTTGCAAAAGCAAGCCGCCTAAATTATTTTAAATTGGCTCTATTAAAATATTTCATTGATTTTCAGATTTTAAAGCGAAGTCAAACCTTGTGAAGCGACGCTATCGCCGCCGATTTACAGGGAAGCGGTAGCTGACCGCGGTCTGCTTGCAGTTGCGAGTGCAACGAAGCAAAAAATCGTGCTATATGTTCGGCTACTCGCTCCCGCACAAACGCTGTTCACGTCTGTGCTAGGTCGCTCCTGGAGTGAATAGGGTTTGCGAAGCAAGTTTATTATAACAGAGCCTTTAAATTTTACAACCCCAAACAATCATATATACTATAAAGCCCGTTTTTTTGCGAGCTAAGCCACACGGCGGCTTTTATCGCTCCTTTGGCGAAGGTCGCGCGGCTTGTCGCGGTGTGATTTATCTCGATGAACTCGCCATCGTTATAAAAGCCGATCGTATGGCGTCCGACCACGTCGCCACCGCGCACAGCGAGTACTGCGATCTCGTCTTTGCTCCTAGCTCCCACCAGCCCGTCGCGACCCGTGACGATGACGTCCTTTAAATTTAGCCCGCGAGCACTCGCAGCGTGCTCTGCGAGCGTCAGAGCCGTGCCGCTTGGGGCGTCCTTTTTGTGCCTGTGGTGCTGCTCGACGATCTCGATGTCAAATTCCGCGAGGGTTTTAGCCGCGAGGCTGGCGAGGCGATTTAGCACGGCTATGCCTAGGCTCATATTCGTGGCGTAAAGGATAGGCATCGCGTTCGCGGCTAAATTTAGCACTCCAGCACCCTCCTCGCCAAGCCCCGTAGTGCCGATCACCAGCGGTTTTGGGTTCGTCCTTGCGTAGTTTATGAGATTTAGCGCGCCCTCTTTTATCGTAAAGTCGATGACCACGTCGCAGTTTGCAAAGAGCTCATTAAGCTCACCTGTCACGATGACGCCCTCCGGTGCGCTTTCGAGCGGCTCGATCGTGTAAAGCGCGGCTAGCTTCGCATCTTTGCTATCTTTTAAGCAGTTTATTATCATCTGCCCCATTTTACCGCTAGCGCCGTGTATACCGATATTTACCATCGTTTATCCTTTAAAATTTTGGCTAAATTTAGCATATTTTTGGTAAAAATCGATAATCAGAGGAGGCTAAAGCAGAATTTTATTTTGATGCGGCCCATAAGGCAGAATTTAGCCCTAAGGCTAAATTCTTAAAATTTTAATGCAAGCTCTCGATATAGCTCATCGCGCTAAGTGCGGCTACTGCGCCGTCTCCGGCTGCGACGATGACTTGCTTTGGAGCGTCTTTTCTGATGTCGCCAGCCGCAAATAGCCCGGGCACGCTACTTTGCATTTTTAGATCCACATCGACTTGACCGCCCTCGCTCATCTTGCAGATGAAAGAGCCGTCTTCGAGCTTTAAAATTTCGTTATTCACATTAAGCCCCACGAAGATAAAGACGCCTGGCACTTTCAGGTCGCGCTCGCCCTCTTTCGTGTTTAAAATAAGCCCGTTTAGTCCTGATTTATCACCGTATGCCTCTTTTATCGTGGCGCTCGTGATGAACTCGATTTTCTCGTTTTGGCGGGCCTTTTGCACCGTTGTCGGAGCTGCGCGAAATTCCTCTCGCCTATGGATCACATAGACTTTAGACGCGATATTAGCCAGATAAATCGCCTCCTCTATCGCCGTATCGCCGCCGCCAAGGACTGCGACCTCTTTATTTTTATAAAAAAAGCCGTCGCATGTGGCGCATGTGCTGACTCCGCGTCCGAAAAACTCGTCCTCGCCTTTAAACCCGGCGCGGCGCGGTACAGAGCCAGTAGCTACGATGACGGTCTTTGCTTGCTCGCTTTTGCCGCCTTCGAGTAAAATTTCAAAGCTCTTATCGACATTTTGCCTCACGCCTACGACGTTCGCCCACTTATGAACGAGCCCAAAATGACTGCATTGCGCCCACCATGTACTCATGAAATCAAACCCGCTTTCACCCGGGCTCTTTTGTCCGGGGTAGTTTTCTATCTCCGAGCTTGAGGTGATCTGACCGCCAGGCTCGCCCTTTTCAAACATCACGACGTTTTTAAGTCCGCCGCGAGTCGCGTAAAGTCCGGCGCTAAGCCCTGCCGGTCCGCCTCCTATGATCGCTAAATCTAACATCTTTTATCCTTTATTTTATCGTTTTTATTTTCGAGTCTTGTTTGTAAATTTCGCCGTTTTGACGCACTATCTGCACGCTGCTTGGCACGCTCGTGATACTTAAGGTATTCATCAGTTTTAATATCGTATTGATATCCGAGCTTATGTATTTTAGCGTTTTGTTCGAGTCGCTACGTTTTTGAAATATATCCACGGCGATAACTGGCTCGGCTATTTTTTCTCCCGCTAAAATTTCATCTATCTTTGACTGGTTCGAGCTAAATACCAAAATAGTGTATCTAGGCTCTTTTGGCTTGAAAATTTCGCTCTTTTCGTAAAAAACGAGCTGTGAAAAATCTATAAATTTATACTTTGAAAATCGATAATTATTATATGCAAAAACTATCGCTATCATGGCTGCACCGAAAAATGAGCCGAATATGTACGTTAGAGGAAGCAAGCTTCCCCTATTTTTTAAAGCCATTAAAGAAGTGAATTCAGCTTGTCGGTAATAGCCTGTTTTGACTGTGCGCCGACCATTTGATCGACTACTTCGCCATTTTTGAAAAATAGCAACGTCGGGATCGATCTAATGCCAAATTCAACCGCCAAGTCCTGTACTTCGTCGGTATTTACCTTGCAAATTTTAGCTTTGCCGTCAAAATCCTCCGCAAGCTCCTCGATGACTGGGGCTAGCATACGGCAAGGTCCGCACCATGGCGCCCAAAAATCGACGAGCGCGACGCCCTCTTTGGCGACATTGAAATTTGCAGTTGTAAGCTCTATGTATTTTCCCATTGTTTCTCCTTTGTTTTTTAAATGGTGTGATTATACACCAATTTTTCTGAATTTTTTCTAAATAATAATTTTTATAAACTAATATTTTCTATCAGCTCGAATTCGTCTTTTTTTATGACGAGCAGATCGATCTGAAAATCAAAATTCCAGCCATTTTTAAGCAAATAATAATCGACTGCCTTTAAAATTTTAGCGTATTTTGACGCGGTCAATCTATACTGCGCCTCGTAATCGCCATCAGTCGCCTTGACCTCGACAAAGTGCAAAATTTCATCTTTTGAGGCTATGATATCTATCTCACCAAATTTCGAGTGAAAATTTCGCTCGATTATTTTAAATTTTAGCCTCTCTAGGTACCTACTGGCCTTATCTTCCGAGCTTTTGCCAAAGAGATACTCTCTAAGCCCCACTACTCTTCGATCCTTATCATAAACGGATCTTCTTTTATGAAATTTTGCTTTTTCAAAAGCCCTATGACGCGTTTGACATCGGCCTCCAAGCTCGTATGCGTCGTGAAAAATAGCGTTACTTCGCCCTCGCTTTTGGTGACTGGCTTTTGCAAAAAGCTATCGATAGAAAGGTGATTTTCGCTCATCAAATTTGTGATCTTCGCCAGCACGCCGACCTTGTCCTCGACGCGCAGTCTAAAATAATATTTCGTGCGAATTTCATCTTGAGCAAGCAGCTTGAGCTCTTTTTCAAGGGGCGATTTGTAGCCTAGCATAGGGGTTTTAAGCCCTCTTGCGATGTCGATTAGATCGCTTATCACAGCACTTGCCGTAGCCGCTCCGCCTGCTCCAGCGCCGTAATACATCGTCTCGCCGACCGCGTCACCTACGACGCTGACTGCGTTCATCACTCCATCGACCTTGGCTATCATCTTGTCTTTTGGCACAAGGGCCGGATGTACCCGCAGTTCGACCTTTTCGCCTACCTTTTTGGCGATAGCCAGCAGCTTTATCACGTATTCAAAATCATTTGCGAAAAATATATCCTCTTTCGTTATCCGCTCGATGCCCTCGATCAAAATATCTTCGGGATCGCCGTGCACACCGTATGCGATGCTGGCAAGGATGAGCAGCTTATGCGCCGCATCAAAGCCGCCGATATCAAAGGTGGGGTCGGCCTCGGCATATCCTAAATTTTGAGCGGTCTTCAGCGCTTCGTCAAAATTCGCCCCGCCGTTCATCATCGATGTGAGGATAAAGTTGCTAGTGCCGTTCATTATGCCTTTGATCGAGAGGATATGGTTTGCACTCAGCCCTTCGCGTAGCGTCTTTATGATAGGTATGCCCCCGGCTACGCTCGCCTCAAAGCCAAACGGCGTATCGGCGGCTAAATTTTGCAGTTTAAAGCGATGATAGGCCAAGAGCGCCTTGTTTGCGGTAACGACTGCTTTTTTGCGTTTTAAAATTTCGCTCACCACGCGGTAAGGCTCGTCCACTCCGCCCATCAGCTCGACATAAACATCGATATCATCGCGCTTTATAACACTATCGATATCGGCACTAAGCGGTATCTTCACGTCTCGCTTTTTGTCTAAATTTCGTACCACGCCAACGACCGGGATTATCTGCTGGCCGCTTCTTGCGGTGATGATCTTTTTATTTTTTAAAAGGATATTAGCGACCTCGCTGCCGACGACGCCAACGCCCAAGATTGCTACGTTCATTAAAATTCTTTCAAATATTTTTTGACATTTCTGGCCGCTTGACGGATGCGGTTTTCATTTTCTATGAGAGCGATCCTGACGTAGTCGTTGCCACCTTCGCCAAAGCCCACACCAGGGCTCACAGCCACGCAAGCTTTTGTCAGTAGCTGCTTTGAAAACTCGAGGCTTCCGATGTTGCCTACTTGCGGTGGCAGCTTTGCCCAGACGAACATGCTCGCCCTTGGCTTTTGCATGCTCCAGCCCGCATTTTCAAAGGCTTCGATAAGCACATCGCGGCGCTTTTCGTAAATTTTGCAAATTTCGCTCACGCACTCTTGCGGTCCGTCAAGCGCCACGGTCGCGCCGACTTGTATCGGCGTGAACATGCCGTAGTCAAACCATGATTTGATCTTTTTAAGTGCGGCACAAAGGCGTTTATTGCCGCATACAAAGCCTACGCGCCAGCCCGCCATATTGTAGCTTTTTGACAGCGTGTAGCACTCCACCGCGACATCTTTTGCGCCGTCGACCTCAAAGATGCTAGGCGTTTTGTAGCCATCAAACGTGAGGTCCGCGTAGGCGATATCGGAGATAATGTAAAATCTCTCTTTTTTAGACATCGCTACCAGTCGCTCGTAAAAGCTCTTTTGCACGGTGACCGTCGTTGGATTGTGCGGGAAATTTACGACTACATATTTTGGCTTTGGCGAGCTGGCGTGGATGGTTTGTTGTAAATTTTCAAAAAATTTATTCTCGTCAAGCTCAAATTTTTCATTATAAACTAGCGGCATCTTTGCGACGTTCCCGCCAGCGATTATAAAAGCTTGCGTGTGTATCGGGTATGCAGGATCCGGCACTACGGCGACGTCGCCCGGGTTTATGATAGCTTGAGTAAGATGCACGAAGCCCTCTTTGCTGCCCATGACCGCCACGGCCTCGGTATCCGGGTCTAAATTTACATCGTATTTTCGCTTGTACCAGTTGCAAATAGCAAGACGAAGCTTGTAAATTCCGGCACTCGCCGAATATCCGTGCGTTTTATCCTTGTTCGCGCTCTCACAGAGCTTGTCTACGATGTGCTGAGGCGTGCGGCCTTCGGGATTTCCCATCGAAAAATCGATGATATCCTCGCCATTTCTACGTGCGGCCATTTTTATCGCATTCACCTCGGCAAATACGTAATTTGGTAGCCTCTCGATCGTGTTGAACCTAATCTCGTCAAACATCGCTTCCTCCTATTTGCTAAGCTTTACGCTTATGTCGTTTTTTATGTTGTTTATGTCAATATTATCGCTTATCAGCACGTATTTGGCGTCGCTTGGCAGCTGTAAGTCGTATTTGTGCATCGCCTTGTGTTCCTCAAAACTCACTATCTGCTCTAAATTTTTATCATAGATCCTCACCAAAGGCACCCAGCGGCTAGGCTCGTTAGAGACGATCTCAAGCTCGCTAGCACCGCCCGTGTTTAAAAAATACGCCCCGGCAGAACGCGGTAAAACAAACTCCTCACCAAAAATAGGCTCGCCGCTTTTTATCTGTGCGTCTTTTGCCTCAAGGCTAATGACTAGATTGCCGCTTTGTCTGCTAAATTCTAAAATCCCAAAACCGCTTGCATCAAGAGCCTGAGCGAGCAAAACGGGGTCGATGCCACCACTTTTAAGCGCGATGAGAGAGTAAGAAATAGGCGATAAATTTGAAAATTCATTGACTCTGGCGATGTTTGCGCCCATCATATCAAGGCTGAAATTTAGGGCTTTTACAAAAATCGCAGGCGAAATTTCATCGCTCGTGGTAAATTTTAAATTTAAGCTCGAAGAGGAAAATGACGCCGCATCAAAAAGCCCGTTTTCTTGCAAGAGACCGACTATCTCCTTTGTCTTTACGAAGCCTTTTTCATCGATAAATTTACTCTCGTCGCTAAAAAGAGAGCGAGCGGCCGAGGCATCGGCGCTAAGAGCCTGCGCACTAAGAGTAGCGCTCGCAGCAAAGAGCAGGGAGCAAAAAAGAGCCTGCAAGGCTAGGAATTTTACCAAGATTTGCCCTTGTTTAAAGCGATGAATTCATCGTAGCTTATGGACTTTATCTCGCCATTTTCGACTAAAAATCTAGCCGGCCTGCTAGGCGTGAATCTGCTGACTTTATCGCCGACTTTCAGCTCTATCGAGCCATTGCCACAGACGACGAGCTGTCTTTGTTTTAAATTTATAGAGATATTTTTATTCGAATCGCTTGAAATTTTCTGCCCGTTTTCTAAATTTATGATGCCTATCCAGACCTTTTGTTTTGGGATTATCAAGGCTTCGTCCGCAGAGCCTATGACCTCGCTTGCGTTAGTGTCCTTTGAGGAGATGCTCGTAGTGAGCTTTTCTAGCGCCGAGCTTTGCGTGCCGGCGTTTTGATCTAGTTTCACATCTTGTGCCGCGAGCTGCGGAGCGCTTAAATTTTGCTCTGCGGGCGCCGTGACCTCTCGCTCGCTTTGGCTGGCATTTTTATCCGCGCTTAAGCGCTCGCCACCAGCTTGAGTTATCGTTATGTTCGTATCTATGATATTTTTTTTTACTTCGCTTACGATGCTAGACTCCGAATACACCGCGCTTCTGTTCTCATCGTTGAAAAACGACGGTATGCTTTGGGCGTATTTGTAGATATCAAAATAATAAGCACCAAACGCTATGAGCGCCAGTATGACGACCCAAAACAGCCAGCCGAGCGAACCGCCGGATCTTTGCGTGACTATCTCGTCGCTCGTGTATGATGAAATTTTAGGATTTATCTTCGTTTTTTTGCTCTCGTCCGGCTTGTTTTCGCTCAAAAAGGCTTCGTATTCTTCCAGCCACCATCCAAGGTCGATGTTGTATTCACGTTGCAAAATTTTGATGTAACCCTTGGCGTTTAGGCGCACGAGCTTGGCGAAATCCTTATCTACGATACTTTGTAAAAAAACGGGCTCGATGTGCGTCTTGCGCGAAATTTCCTTGATACCGATCTCTTTTAAAATTTCAAGTTCATTCATTTATCATCCTATCACAGATTATCGCAAAGGCCGCGCTCACGTTTAGCGAGTCCCAGCCCTCTTTTAGTTTTATCCCTACGCACTCGTCGCATTTTGCGAGCGCCTTTTGCGGGATGCCTTCGCTTTCCGAGCCCATTATCAGTGCTCGCTTGGGATCAAATTTCATCTCATGCACGTTTTTGCCGTTACTAGCGGTAGCATAAAGACAAAAGCCGCTTTGTTTGAGCTCGTTTAGCAAACTCAGTCCGTCCTCGAAAAGCGCTATTGGGATCTCATAAGCAGCACCGCTACTGGCACGCAAAACGCCTTCCATATTTATGCTCTTTGCAACTACTATAAGCCCCTCGCAGCCAAGCGCATAAGCGCTCCTCGTGATAGCTCCGATGTTTCCTACGTCGCTGATGCCGTAAAGCACGGCAATGAAACTCATCTTTTTTAGCTCGTTCATCGCGGCGAATTCATATTCTCCGACCTTGGCCAAAAAGCCTTGATGGTTGCCGCCTCGAGCCAAAGACTGGGCCTTTTGATTATCCACACGAGATATATGCTTACCAACGCCGCAAATGCGCGAAAATAATTTTTTATCGCACTCTTTTGAGAGATATATCTCTTCTATCGTTTGCGGATGCTTGTCCAAAATATGCAAAAATAGCTGTTTCCCGTATATTATCATGGGTTTGATGATACCCAAAATCAAGTAAAATTTAACTTATTTTTGAAGAAACGCTCAAATATATCAGGCAAAATACACAACCGCTAAAATGCGGCTACAAAGAGGCTATAAGCTCGGAGTATATCTTTTTTACGTCTCGTCCCGTGATCTTGCTTAGCAGCTTGGCTTTTGCTTTTGGTGCGATATCAAGGGTGTTTATGTCGTCTATGCTTATGGCTTGCGTCGCTGCATTTGGATTTTGCGAGATGACTACGCACCATTCACCGTTTAGGTTGGCATCTTTTAGCTCGTTTGCGACACCTTTGGCGCTGCCTTTAAATTTCGTCTCAAATTTTTTAGTCGCCTCTTTTATGACAAAAATTTCACGCTCGCTATCAAATTTCGCTAAATTTTCAATAAGGCTCAAAATACGTTTCGGGCTTTCATAGATCACGCATGGGTAGGCTAAATTTAGGGCGTTTTGTATGGCTAAATTCCTATCTTTGCCAGTATTTGGCAAAAAGCCTAAAAATACGAATTCCTTATCGCAAAATCCGCTTGCTACGACGCTCAAGAGTGCAGCGTTGGCTCCGCTTAAAATTTCATAAGCGATGCCGTTTTTTTGAGCGTATCTAACGAGCGCCACTCCTGGATCGCTGATACCTGGCATACCCGCGTCACTCATATAAGCCACGTTTTTATCAAAAAAATTTTCATCTAAATTTGCAAAAAAATTAGCCTCGTTGTGAGTATGTAGGGGGATGAAATTTCGTATGTTTATGTTCGCGTCAAAGCGGTCGTTTAGTAGATTTACGAGACTTTTACTGACTCTCGTATCTTCGCAGATGATCACCTCGCATCCGCGCAAAACGCTGATCGCGCGAAGCGAGATGTCTTCTAAATTTCCTATCGGAGTAGGAACAAAATAAAGCAAGGCTTAGTTTAATGCGTATTTTTTCTTGAATTTCTCGACGCGGCCGGCGCTATCTACGATCTTTTCACTACCTGTAAAAAAAGGATGGCATTTGTCGCAAATGTCGATCTTGATCTCGCTTTTGTTCGATTTTGTTTTAAAAGTGTTGCCACATGCGCAAGTAACGGTACAATCGATATACTCCGGATGTATCTCTTTTTTCATGATTTTTCCTTTATTAGTTTGACTGTTTTTTATTTAAGCAAGCTGGGATTATACTAAAAAAAGCTTAAAAAATCAAATAAACTACACTAAAAATTTACTAGCCACACTAACAGCCGCGGTTTGCGACCTTAAAATACTATTCGTATCAAGTGAGTAGCTAGAATTTATCTTACGCGTCTCTTCTAAAGCAAAGCCTCCCTCAGGACCGATAAAAAGCAGCTCTCCTTTATATTCGGTTAAATTTTTACCGCCAAAATTTACGAGTGCAACATCTTTATAAACGGCTAAAAATTCGTCTAAATTTTTATAAATCTCAAAGCTCATCAGCGAGTCGCGTCCGCACTGCTCGCAAGAAAGCGCGCTTATATATTCGAGGCGCTTCACGTCTATTTTAAAATTCGCCTGCGAAAATTTCGTATAAACAAAGATGAGTTTGCCAACGCCAAGCTCGTTTAAAAAAGGGATCGTCTTTTCGATAGTTTTTGGATCCACGACCGCCCAAGCGAGGCTAAATTTATAGTCTCTCACTGTAAGAGTCGATGTAAAAACAAGCCTCAGTCTAGCATCTTTGCGCCCAAATTCCTCTATCTCGTAAAGATAGTCCTTGCCGTCTTTCAAATTTCTTAAATTTACGCGCTCGCCGACCTTCGCTCTGCGTGCCTTTAGATGCAAAAAGGCTTCGTTTATGATCTTTAAATTTTCGCAGCCGGCCATAGCGTCATATAAAAACTGCAAATCAATACCCAGCGATGATTATGAGTAAAATTTCAGCCAAGCTCTGAAACAGGGCAAATCGCCTGAATTTAGCCAGCTGCTTGGCGCGCGCATAGAATTTCAGCTTTTTAAACCCGACCGCGCTAATAGCTATCAGCGCCACGATCACGACTATCATTTTTACGGCTTTAAAGCTTAGCTCATAGTTATAAGCGGCCGCTAAAATAAGCCCCGTAAGGATCATGAAGCTTAAAAGCATGTGATAAATCGGTAAAAAATATCTGATACGAAGCACGTAGTTTTTGGTATCTATGCCAAACTGCGTCAAAAAAAGATATATGACGCAAAGCAGTAGCAAAACATGCATGAAGCCTTGATGTATCGGGAAAGTGTAGGCGTAAAGCTCGCTTAGATATTGGTTCAAATTTCGCCCTATTTTTGTGCGTTTTGCGTATCTTCTATGGCCGGTTCCGGCGGTAAATTCTCATCTATGCTGACGTTTGCGTCCGGCTGAGCGATGGAAACGTCGCTTGGCACCGGCTCGCTTTTAGGCGCGGTGTCGCTCTTTTCATCGCCGCATCCTACAAAAACGCTCGCACATATCGCCAAAATCAAAATTTTATAAAATTTCATCAAACATCCTTAGCATTTACGATAGGCTTTTTAAATTTTATCTTTTCAAACAGCTCTTTATCGTCCCACTCGTCGATCACGGCCTGCGAAAATACGATCCGGTCTAAATTTATCTCACCCATTTTCGCGTTATAAGCATCATCTCTAAAGCACTGCGCATAGCCCGTATCCGTCTCATGCACGATTATGCTCTCTAGCTTCACCTCGCGCTCGCCGTTTTGCATGATAGTAGTGCTCAAAAGCCTATCGATGATGACGAAAAATATCCTGCAAAACTGCTCCGCCGAGGGATTTAGCGGGATCTCTACCCAGCGCGCGGAGTGCTTTTTCAGATCGCTTTTATACTCCGCCTCGTCGCCTGAAAATATCGTCGTAGCGTGATCGAAGCTGTCGATTATGCACTTGATGTTTTGCTTCATCAAGCCAAAATCATAAACCATGCCGGCATTATCCAAAAAATTTGAGCTTAGCAGCACCTCAGCCTTGTAGCTATGGCCGTGGATGCTCGTCCTGCAGCGCTTTGAGCTGCAAAACCTCACGATATGCGCGTTTTCAAACGTAAAAAGTTTTCGTATTATCATCAAACACCCTCTTTTTTATCCCAAAGCCTGATGTGGATGCGCTCGGAGTAGTTAAATCCGTGCTTTATAGCAAAATCTGCGACCCTTGGCGCATTTTGCTCCAGCTCGCTCCTACTAGCGCCCATCGCCATGCACCAAACAGGCGCATCCGATATCTTCAGCACTTGCAAAATTTGTTCCAAGTCATTATCGCCAGGCGAGCTTAAAACAAACTTATAAAAGCTCTCTTTAGCATTTTTGCAAATCGCCTCTATCGCCTTCATATTTATACGTTTATCTACGCTCACGCCACTGTTTGCGAGCTTTATGCCAAGTGCGAATTTACATTTTTTATATACCGGGAATTTTGCAAAATTCACCTCGATCGTGCCGTTTGTCTCAAAATGCACATCAAAGCCAAGATTCAGCAAATTTTGTACTAAATTTATGAAATTTTCATTTTTGTGATGTATGAGAGGTTCGCCACCGGTCAGAACCACGATAGGCCTGGTTTTTAGCCCTTTGCATATATTTTTTACAAGCGATAAAATTTCATCGCTAGAGTATCTCTTGGACTTAAAATGTCCTTTAAAAACGGCTCTTGCACTATCGCAGCCGATCAAAATTTCGCCCGTTTTGTTTGATCTTGTTTTTACGTCAAAGCCGATGCAGTTTAGATTGCAGCCAAAAAATCGCAAAAATACGGCGAGCCTGCCCTGGTAAGCACCTTCGCCCTGAACGCTCAAAAAGCTCTCGACAAGCTCCAGTCCTCTGCCGCCGTCTCGCATCACCCGCCCGTTTGATAAAAGGCGCGCGAGGAGGTCTCGTTAGCGGCCCCGACAGCCCATTTGTTCTCTTTGGGCTTATTGGCCAAGACTTGTCTTAAAATTTCGCTCGCTCCTATGATGTCACCGCGACTGACGGCATCTTTTATGCTAAGCGCGTCCTCGAAATACAAACACGGTATGAGCAGTCCCTCGGCACTTAGGCGGATGCGGTTGCAGCTCTCGCAAAAGTCATGCTTATGCGGATCGATGATACCGAATTTATATCCGTCGTCCAGGCGGTAGATCGAGGCCGGTGCGTTTGGCAACTTTTCATCCTTCGTGACATTGTATTTTTGTGAAATGATATCTAAAATTTCGTCGCTTTTTAGGCCTTTTAGATCATCTTTCGCGTGAGAATTTTCCATATATTCGATAAATCTTATCTGCGAATTCCTAAACCTTGCGAATTCGAGCAAATTTATAAGCTCGTCGTCGTTCACGCCCTTTAACGCGACCGTGTTTATCTTTACCTTCAGTCCCGCGTCAAGAGCAGCCTCAAACCCGGTCAAGACCTCGTGTAAAACGCTCTTTTGAGCTATAAATTTAGCCTTTTGCTCGTTAAGCGTGTCAAGCGACATGTTTATGCGCTTTAGGCCAGCATCTCTTAGCCTCTTTGCGTAGTGGCGCAGCATAAAGCCATTAGTCGTAAGTGCCAGATCGATATCCGGCTTATAGTCGCTTATCATCTTTACGAACACGTCAAGATCTTTACGCACCAGCGGCTCGCCGCCGGTCAAACGTATCTTTGTCACGCCCTCGTCTATGGCGACCTTGACAAACAAAAACAACTCCTCGAAGCTGAGTAAATTTTCCTTTGGCGTCCAGCTAAAAGGCGTCGTCGGCATGCAATACCTACACCTGAAATTACAGCGCTGCGTAACGGAAATACGCAAATAATCAACCACCCGACCATATTTATCTACAAGCATTATGCACCTTTGAAAGCTTGGTTAAGGCTTTATTTTTACCTTGTTGGTTCGTTAATTATATGTTAAAAATTTTAAATACACATAAAATTTTTTATATGAAATTTTATATTTTGGAATTTTATTTAGCGTGAAGACATAGCCGAATTTAAGCCAGCTGATGAAGCTTTAGCACGAATTCCACTCGGCCTACGCCTAGATGCAGGTCCTTTGCTATGCTCTCTATGCTCTTGCCGGAGTTGAACATCCGCACGATCTGTTCCTCCTCGTCCTGCGCGCTTGGTGTTATCTTGCCGATATCGCGGGTGCGCTCCTCAAGAGTGAAAATCCTATCCTTTTGCTCGCTGGCAAACTCGTCTATAACGCGCTCGATACTCTTTATGGCTTTGACGATAGGCACGATCTTTTCGTTCAGCTCGGTTTGTAAATTCTTTTCGAGCTCCTTTTTCATTTCGTCAAGCTCGTCAGGATCGTCATGCTTGAAATTCGCCAAAGATGCGATCTGTTTTTTTAGGTTGAAATTCTCCTGCATGGCGCTTTCTATGGCGCGCTCGTATCTAGTAAAGCGCCTGTTCGTCTCGGCGTCTTTTATAAATATCAACACGATAATGATGATTAAAACTATGCTAAAGCCGCCAAATAGATAAATTTCCATCTTTTTCCTTTATGAGCCAGATCTCAGCTCTCTTATCATCACGCGCTCCCTAGCGGTCACATAGGCGTTCCAGTCGCTCTCGTCCTCTTCGTGCATCGTATCTATCTTTGCCGTGCGCTCGTCAAGGGCTAGCAGATAAAGGGCTATGGTGCGCTTAGGAAAGACCGGCATCAAAATTCTCGCGTAATATCGCTTATTGGCTTCAAATTTATGCTCGCTTATGCGCACATGCTCAAAGCCTATGGCGTCTATTTTCACGCTCTTACTTAAAGGCAGATAGCGCTTGTGCTCGTTTCTGACATATTCGCTGAGCGCATCGACCTTTCTGTGAAGCTCGATCATAAGCGTCAGTAAAACTTGATCGCTGTCTTTGGTCTCTCCACGCGATTTAGCGCGCTTTAGCCACGCTCCAAGCGGGTCTTCATCGCCAGGAAGCACGGAGTTGAATTCCCTCAAAAATTTTTCATCGCCCGCCTCGTCAAGCTCAAATTCCATATCAAGAGGAGCGGGGATCAAACGGATATCACTCATAATACACTCATCCAAACAAATATAAAAAATAAAATTCCAAGATAGCCGTTTAATGTGAAAAACACGCGGTCTATCTTGCTAAAGTCACGCCTAACGATCCTATGCTCCTGCCACAAAATCACACCGCTTAATAAAATCCCAAAAAACGCAAATCCGCCTAAATTTGCCGCCCAAGCAAAAAGCAGCCAAAATATCACCGACAAAGCGTGAAAAATAGCCGATATAAACAGTGTCGCCTTATCGCCATAAACGGAAGGTATGCTAAAAAGCCCGTGTTCGCGGTCAAATTCTATATCTTGTAGCGAATAAAGCAGGTCAAATCCTCCGACCCAAAACATCACGCCAAGGCAGAGCAAAACGCTCCAAAGCGGGATCTGCGCGCTCACTGCGACCGCCCCCGCGATAGGCGCTAGCCCTAGGCTAAGGCCCAAAACAAGGTGCGCTAGCTCGCTAAAACGCTTAAATATCGAATACCCCGCCAAAACCGCCAAGATAGGAAAGCTCAGCCAAAATGCGAGCGAATTTATAAAATAAGCGCAAACGACGAATATCACGCCATTTGCAGCGATAAAAATTCGCATATTGTCTTTACCGATGCGACCGTCCACGCTCGGGCGATTCGCCGTTCGTGGGTTTAGCTTGTCGATATCCTCGTCTTTGTAGCGGTTAAACGCCATCGCGAAATTCCTAGCCGAGACCGCGCACAAAGCCCCTAAGATCAGCAACTTAAAGCCAAACCAAGCCGAGCCGTTTATATGTTTGCTAGCGACTATCATCGCCGTAAAAATAAAAGGAAGCGCGAACACCGAGTGCTTGAAAACGATGAGCTCGCCGATATCTTTTAACTTTTTTATAAAATTTTCCATACATTTCCATTTCAAATTTTAAGGATTTTACACTCTTTTGCTTTAAATTTAAATTTATATTGTTATAATCGGGCAAATTCAAGAAAAAGGGGCGGATATGAGCAAGGTCGTTGTTATCGGGGCTGGTGTCAGCGGACTGATGAGCGCTTACGAGCTGGCAAAAAACGGCGAAGACGTCTTAGTGATCGAGCGAGGAGACGGCGATTACGATATGAGCGGGATATTAAGCGCATTCAAGACGCCTCCTTTGGCGCACGATGGCGTCATATCGGGCTCATTCAAGCGGCTCTTTGCAGGCACTAGCGAGCTTAGCATCAGCCCCAGCCTAAATGAAAATTTTCGCAGCTGGATGACGAAATTTAGCCTTAGTATAAACGACGAGCGCATAAAAAGATCGCAAATTTTATTTGAAAAATTTGGCGGCGAAAGCTATGAAATTTACGCTCAGCTAAACGAGAAATACCCTCAGATAAATTTCAAACGAAACGGTCAATTTCTAGTCTTTACCGATGAAAATAGCTTTAAAAAACGCCTGGATAGTATCAAGATAGGCGATCAAACGCAAGAAATTTTAGACATTGAGGGCGTGAAAAACGAGCTTGGGTTTTTAAACCAAAATATAAAAGGCGTCATAGATCTAAAGCAAAACGCCCAAATAGACGTGCAAAATTTGGCTGACGCCCTAAAAAGAGAGCTCGAAAATTTAGGCGCAAACATCGTTAAGGACGAGATCGCTTCGTGGGAATTTAGCGGCAGTCTCATCGCTAAAGCCATCGGCAAAGAAAACGCCTACGAGGCCGATACTTTCGTGCTGGCCTCCGGTATAGACACCCTGCTCGCAAGCCGTCTGGGCTCGAAGCTAAATTTGATCCCGTCTAAATTTTACAGCATCGATCTGAAATTTAGCGCAGAAAAGATCCCCTCAAAGCCGGTCGTTTTAAACGATCTGTTCGCCAAGATAATGCCTAAAACGGACGGCGTCAAGATCACATCGGGCCTGCAAATAGGCAACATCGACACCCTCATTCGCATGGATAAGATAAATGAATTTCTAAACGCGCTAAAGCCCTTTGGCACGACATGCGAACTAAAAGAGCCAAGATACAGGGCAAATTTCATCGCACTGACGCCAAACGACATGCCTTTGATCGGGCGCGACGAGGTTTATAAAAACTTGGTCTTTAGTATGGGGCACGGCTGGCTCGGGCTTAGCTTCGCACCAGCTAGCGCTCGCCTCGTGGCACGCCTCATAAGCGAGGATAAAGAAAACATCGACATCAACGAGCTGCTGCTTTTTAGCGGATTTTATCAGGGCTAAGGTTGTTTTGCGAATTTGCCATCATCGGCACCACCGCAAGCGGCAAAAGCGCGCTCGCGCTGCAAATCGCACAAGAATTTAGCGGCGTTATTTTAAGCCTTGACAGCCTGGCACTCTACAAGCAAATCGATATCGCAAGCGCGAAGCCAAGCCGCGAGGAGCTGGCCAGCGTGAAGCATTTTGGCATAGACGAGATATATCCGAACGAAAATTTCAGCGTCGGCATGTTTTTTAAAATTTACGAGCGCGCCAAAGACTACGCTCTAAACGCGGACTGTCCGCTCATCATCACCGGCGGCAGCGGCTTTTATCTAAGATCGATGCTAAGCGGCCTGGCTCCTGACGTGCCAAAATGCGACGAGGCTTTAAGCAACGATGAAATTTACGCGCTGGCAGCTAGGATCGATCCCGAATTTTGCGTTAAATTTAGCCCCAACGACAGCTACCGCCTCGAAAAATGGTATCAAATCTACAAATTTAGCGGCGCAGCGCCCAGCACCTGGCTAAGAGAAAATACGAGCGAGCCCGTGATAAAAGAGCTCGCGATATTTGAAATTTTATGGCCGACGCAGGCGATAAGAGAGCGCATACAAAGGCGCACGCAGGCGATGTTTGAGGCGGGGCTGCTAAAGGAGGCGAAATTTTTATTCGACACCTATGGACGCGAGGCAAAGCCGCTAAGATCGATCGGGCTAAAGGAGTGCGCAGATTTTTTTGACGCCAAGATATCGCGCGAGGAGTTAGCCTCGCTCATCTGCACGCACACGGCTCAGCTCGCCAAGCGCCAACGCACCTTCAACCGCTCGCAATTTAGCAAAATTTTCATCGGCGAACCGGACGCCGCGAGGGAGAAGATCAAGGAATTTTTAACAAACCAAGCAAAGCGCCCATAAATGCGAATCTAGCTAGAAATTCGACTTTGGATTTAATATATTTTTGACCTCATCGTCGCTTAGCTCGTAGCCGTAAAATTTCTCGTAAAATTCCTTCGTTTTTTGCTCCAAATTTAGCTCGGCAAATAGCTCAGGATATATCATCTTTCCCAGCCAGAGCGGCTGCAACGCACCCTCAGCACTTCGCACGCTCCATAGATACACTCCGCTTGGCACGACGAAGACCTTGGCGTTTTTAACCGCCTTTATACCCTGGAACGACGCATTTTTCATGATCTGAGCCTTGCCCTCGGGCGAGTTTGTGATGATGACGTCAGGATCGTAGAGCACGACTTGCTCCTCATTTATCGTTTTTGAGATCTTAAACGACGCAGGGTCCATGTCCGAGCTTAAATTTATACCGCCAGCGACCTTTATATACTCGGCTCCGATGTCGTTCGCACCGATGGTCGAGAAGTTGCCGGAGTTGAAATTTAGAGCCAAAACGCTTCTTTTTTGCTTTAAATTCGCCGTTTTTTCCTGCACGTATTTCACGTTTTCGTCAAAATAGGCGTTAAATTCCGCCGCTTTTTGCACGCTTTTGCCGCCTAAAATTTCAGCGATCTTGCTCACGCACGATTTTATCTCGCCGATCGTGCCAAATTTATCGAGCCTCACGACCGCGATCCCAGCGGCATTTAGCTGCTTGATTTGATTTTCGTCAAACATCATGGACACCGGCCCAAAGACGACCTGTGTTTTTGATGCGATGAGTGTCTCGACGCTGCTTCCTAGCATGCCGCTTTGATTGCCGCTGGTGCGGATCTTAGGAAAAATTTTAGCCATGAGTGGCGGCAGACGAGACGCGCCCGAGATGATCTTCTCCTGCTGCCCCAGCATCGCACTCATCTGCACGAAAGCCCCTATCATCGGTGTCGCGCGCTCCACCACATCAGGGATGCGCACCTCCTTGCCCTCGCTGTCCGTGACCATCCTGGCCTGTAAAATGACCGCAGTCAATGCTAAAAACAAAATTTTTTTGAACATGGTTTTTCCTTTTTAAATTATATAACGCTATAGCGAAGTCAAATCTTGTGAAGCGACGCTATCGCCGCCGATTTACAGGGAAGCGGTAGCTGACCGCGTAAATCGTGCTATACGTTCGGCGCCTTGCGGAGCAAGTAAGATTTGCGAAGCGATCGTTTAAGGATATCAACACCCCTTTAAAATAAAGCCCTTAAATTTAAAAGCCCAGCAAATCCTCACACCATCGGTACGCAGACAAATTTTTCCCTTCCATCTACGATCACTTTTTCCACCCTGACATCCACGCCGTAAGCCGCTTTTAAATTTTCGCTCGTGACGATCTCGCCAGCATCGCCGTAAAGGCACTTTGCTCGCATCAACAGGGCGACTTTGCTACCCGTGTAAAAGGCATGCTCTGGCGAGTGCGACGTCATCACGATGATAAAGCCCGCCGCTTTTAGCTTGTTTATCTCGCTTAGCACGCGGATTTGATTGCCAAAGTCGAGGTTCGCCGTGGGCTCGTCTAGCATCATGATCTTCGCCTCTTGCGCGAGAGCTCTGGCGATGAGTACCATTTGACGCTCGCCGCCGCTTAGATCGGTGTAAATTTTATCCGAAAACGCGCTCATACCAAGCCTATGAAGCGTCGCCTCAGCGATAGCAAAGTCTCTTTTTGACGGGCTTTCAAACAGCCCAAGGTGCGGCGATCTGCCCATTATCACGACGTCCATGACTTTAAAAGGAAACGGCGGCGTGTGAGCTTGCGGCACGTAGCTAAAGAGCTTCGCGCGCTCTTTATCGCTAAGGCTAAGAAGCTGCTCATGCTCCGCAAAAACGCTACCGCCAAGGGGCTTTAAAAAACCCAAAACGGACTTAAAAAGCGTCGTCTTACCTATGCCGTTCGCACCCAGCACGCATAAAATTTCGCCATCATCAAGCGCAGCGTCAAATCCCTTTACAACGCACTTTTCACCGTATCCACAGCTTAAATTTTGGATCTTAAATTTCACAGCCAGCCCTTTTTGCTGCGATAAAGCAGATAGATGAAGACCGGTGCGCCAACGAGCGATGTGAGCACGCCAAGGGGCACTTCGCTAGCCAGCATGCTACGTGCGGCGGTATCGACGACGAGCAAAAATAGCCCGCCACCTAGCATCGAGACTGGCAGCAGCGTCTTAAAGTCCGCTCCCACCGCAAAGCGCGCGATATGCGGGATCACGAGCCCTATCCAGCCCACGATACCACAAAACGCCACGCAACTAGCCGTCAAGAGTGTCGATGCGCAGATGATGACGAAGTTGTAAAATTTCACATTCACGCCCATGCTCTTGGCCTCGTCCTCGCCAAATGCCAGGATATTGAGCCGCCAGCGCAGTAAAAAAAGTGGCACGAAGCAAAGCGCGACCACGCATGCTAGGTAGGCGACGTTTGCGTATCCGCCCGTGCGAGCGAGGCTGCCCATGAGCCAAAACGTGATCTCAGGCAGCTTATCGTCGCTATCAGCTAGAAATTTAAGCAGTGAGCTAGCCGCCCCAAAAAGCGAAGAGATCACGACGCCACAAAGCACCATCACTAGCACGTTTATTTTGCCTTTTGCGATGAGCGAGCTTAAAAACACCACGAGTACGACCGCGCCCAGCCCAAAAGCAAACGCCATAACCTGCACGCCAAAATTTGGCAGCGACAAGATGATCGCGATGCTAGCTCCCACCGCCGCACCGCTGCTGACGCCAAGTATATCGGGCGAGACGAGAGGGTTGCGAAAGAGCCCTTGATACACCGCACCACTAGCGGCAAGCGCGGCCCCCACGAGCAGGGCAAAAAGTATGCGTGGCAAGCGTATCTACGTGATGATAGTATAGGCCTGCGCGTCTGCTGGCTCGCCGCCAAAGAAAAACGTCTGTAAATTTTGCGCTATCTGGGTGAAATTTAGCCCGTATCTGCCCACGCCGATCGACGCAAACGCGAGTATAACGACGAGCACACATAGCAAGATAATGATTTTGGTGTTGTTCAAATTTTTCCTTTTTGATTTGGGTAAATTTAGCAGTCCGCCCTGTCAGCGAGCTCTCGCACGTCCCACCACATCACGTAGCTTTTAGTCGGGCGGAAAAATCGGTATCCGCCCTCAAATTTCTGCAGATATTTATCTACGTTTGCGCGGTAAATTTTCTCCCTTTTAGCGGGCACGTCGCCTGCAAATTTAAAGTGCGCGTATGCCTCCTCCTTGCTCGCAAATACCGCCTCGTAGCCGTCATCTAGCACGCGGACATTTACGTTTGCGCCCATGTCGTAAAGCATGTTGAAAGTGATGTTGTAGCCAAACATCCTATTATTTTTGCTCGTCTCTTGGCGAGTATTTTTGACGGCGTCTTTACCGCTCGTTTTTGGTGTTTTTGGTGCGTCTTGCGCGATGCCTTCGAGCAGATCAAGCTGAATTTGCCGCAAGCTTGGCTCGGCGTCCAAAAAGCAGATCAAGCAGACGAATTTTCGCGCGATCTTGTTTAGCTTTTTGATGTCGCCAAGACCTAGCGAGCGCGAGGCGATGACGACGTCGTGGAGCCCGATGACCTCCGTCGCGTCATCATCCAGCCAGCTTTTTTTGAGGAATTTTATATTTTTCACACCCGCTTCCTTGGCGTTTGTCTCGCAGTGATGCAGCATTTTAGCAAACGCATCGACGGCGGTCACGCTTTTTGCGATGCGCGCTATCGGCACGCTTAGCCTACCCGTGCCGCAGCCGATGTCTGCGACGCTGTCTGCGCTCGTGACGGGCAAAATCTCGACCTGTTTTAGCGTGAAGTCGCGCTCAAGCTTTACCATCTCGTTATACATATCCGCCACATCGTCCCAGTCGATGCGGTTCACCCTGCCGTTTGTGTCCGTCAGATCGGCAAATCTAAGCTCTCTTATCGCTTCCCAGTTTAGTAGCCCTTGCATGTTTTTCTCCCATGATAGACAAAGCTAATATCTAAATTTTTAAAAGTATCAAGTGCCTTTAAAAATTTAGATCGGCAGCAGCTAAGCCACTGCCGAATGGGCTAAATTTAGACTAAATTCGCCTAGAATTTGACCTGTGCTGAAAGCATAAATGTCCTGCTTTGTCCCAAGAATAGAGAAGTAGAGCTATCTCCACCACCACGACCTGGATTAACCGTTCCGTCCATTGAAGCAGGGAACATACCGGCCCAGTATTTTTTATCAAAGAGGTTATTTATGTTAAACCTTATGGTAGTTTGCTTTCCTAACCAAGCGTTTGTTACATATCTCACGCCCACATCGGTTGTGAAATAGCTAGGCACTGCATAAGTGTTCGAGCTATCGGCGTAACGTTTGCCCGTATAGTGGAAATTTGTCGTAAATGCAAGTTTGTTAGTGTTTGGCACTACATAGTCAAAGAGCAAATTCGACTGGATCCTAGGCTCGCCAATCACATATTTATTTTCTGCATAAGCCGCCTTAGCTTCTTTGATTTTTGGATTTATCAAAGTTACACCACCAAATACACTTAAATTTTGCACTATCACACCGCCAGCCGTTAGCTCAAGACCGACATTTTTTTGAGTTCCTTGCTCTGAGTAGATACCGTCATCTCCCAAATACGCAATAGGACGTTTGATCTCAAAGAGTGCTGCACTTAGGTCAAGCTCGTTTATCCTAGCCTTTGCACCGATCTCATATTGTTTGCTTCTATATGGCTTTAGCACGACGGTTTGCCCTTTTCTAGGACCGTTATCATATGTATATGAGCTACCGGCCATCAAGCTATCGGCGTATGTGATATAAACACTTACGTTTTCAACCGGTTTATATATGAAGCTTGCTGCGTAGCTTAGCCCATCTTCGTCGTAAGTCTTTTTACCCTTTACGACATCTTTATTCTTAAACCATGAATTTGATACGGATAAAATAGTGCTGAAATTTTCATTAAATTTGATGTCATCAGCAACTGCTATATTATACATATCGTTATATGAACTCTTATAGGCACCGCCGCCTTTTCTAAAATTTGGATTAGGGTTAAATACCTTTGGGTTGCTTAGATTTGATCTGCCAAAAATATAGTTAGCCGACCCTCTATCTTTAGCACCAAATAGCGTCCAGCGATAGCCATTTGTGGCTACGCCCAGGCTGTGTTCTATGCCTCCCGTTTTAAAGTCGGTAGTGCCTTTTAAAAACCAGCTACTAGCCTCAAATTTACTCGCTGCACCGCTTCCGCCACTTTGAGAAACTCTAAAATCGCCATTTTGATTTAAAAGCGTATTGCTCGCGCCATACATATCTCTAACGGCTCTTTGCCACTGATAGCCACCCTCAAAATACCAATTCTCGTTCGGAGCGTATTTAAATTTAGCACTAGCAGTCGTCGTTTTTAGATTGCTTCCCGCAAAGGGCTGACCAAGCCCCGCTTTTGTCGTTTTAACGGCACTTGGGACGCCAAATCTTGCAGTGCCCGTACTTGGATCTACCGGTAAAGAAAAGCTACCCGGCATACCTTCCATTATGTGCTGATAGTAGCTAAAATTTGTCTCTATCGTTAGGCTTTCGGTCGGATAAAAGTCAAGCCCTAGGCTCGCTAGACGCCTGCGATAATCGCTTTGTTTAGCTTGCCTCTCACCGCCGCTCACATAAAACACACCGCGGTAGCCGACTTTCTCAAATTTATCCGACGTATCAAGGCCTATGCCTACGTTTTTACGAGAGGTGTAGTCCGTCCAGATGATATTTTGTAACGGCACAGGACGTTTTCTCGTATAGTTGAAAATTCCAGCCGGGTTTTGTCCGCCGTAAAGCGAGCCGGCAAGTCCGTTTTGTATCTGCAAACTCTCAAACATATACATCGGTATGGCTGTCGTCGAGATAGCGTAAAATCCGTCCCAGAAGACGTTACCAACGACGCTGCCCTCAAAGCCGCGCGTCTGCGGGCGACCGACCTCAGCGCCGCCGCGGTGCTGGATTTGAGCCGAAGGGAAATATTTGACTGCGTCCTCAAAGCCCACGACGCCTTGGTGGTTCATCATCTCCTTTGTCATCGTGTTTATCTGATAAGGCATATCAAGCACCTTTTTACCTGCAAGCGGACCGCTTGCAACTTGTTTGTTTAAAATTCCCTCCTCGATACCGCTCTCGCTGACGGCATCACCTACGCTATTTACCTCGACGGCTTGTAGCTTTTTCTCCTCTATCGCGCCAGCATTCACGGCAAAAAATATCGCGCAACACGCCACGATAGAAAGTAGGTTGCTACCACCCCCCATATACTTTTTCATGATAACTCCTTGATAATGTAAAGTAAATTTCATGTGATTTTAGGATTTGTTTGCTTAGTAAATATTTAAAATTTATTTTTTATATTGTTAAGATACCATATATATCGTTAAGATTCTATATACATATAAAGATATATATTTTAGATAGTAATTTTTACTAAAATTTTAAAAATCAAAATTTTAAGGCTTTTAGACAAAATTTCTTAAGAAAAAATTTTAATATTCAGATATTTTTAGCCCTTTTTTATGATAAAACACCTGGATAGCGATAAATTCAAATATTGATAAAGAATTTCAATATATTTTTACTATCAAAATTTAGTAGAAATTGAAAAAATTAGCCCAAAAATTTAAACTATCTTTTATCAAATTTGTTATAATATCCCATCAAAAATAAAAAGGATAAAATCTATCCTAATTAAGGGCAAATTTTGAGAGTATATTTAGATAATAACGCCACGACGATGGTCGATCCTGAAGCATTCGAGCTGATGAAACCATTTTTTTGCGAAAAATATGGCAATCCAAATTCCTTACATAAATTTGGCTCCGAGACACATCCGGCGCTAAGGACTGCGCTCGATCAGCTATATGCGGGCATAAATGCCAAAGATAGCGACGATATCGTGGTCACCTCGTGCGCGACAGAGAGCAACAACTGGGTCGTGAAAGGGGTTTATTTCGACAAGATCGCTACGGGTGAGAAAAAACGCATCATAACAAGCGCCGTGGAGCATCCGGCTATCGCTGCAACGTGTCAATTTTTAAAAAAATTTGGCGTTGAGCTTACGATACTTGATGTAAACAGTGAAGGCGTCGTAACTGCACAACAACTAAGAGATGCGATGAGCGATGATGTCGCACTGGTCTCCGTGATGGTCGCAAACAACGAAACGGGCATGATATTTCCGACAAAGGAGCTAGCGGCGATAGCGCATGAATACGGAGCACTTTTTCACAGCGACGGTGTGCAAGCCGTAGGCAAAATCCCTATAAACGTGCAAGATCTTGGCGTTGATTTTCTAAGCTTTTCGGCACATAAATTTCACGGGCCAAAGGGCGTGGGCGGACTTTACATAAAAGACAGTCAACCCCTAAGCAGTCTGCTTCACGGCGGCGAGCACATGGGCGGGCGCAGGAGCGGCACGCTCGATGTCGCAGGTATCGTCGGCATGGGCAAAGCACTTGAGCTAGCCAACAAATACATGAGCTTTGAGGGCTCACACGTGCGCCGTTTGCGAGACAAGCTGGAGGATGCGCTTTTATCTATACCTGATGTCAGCGTAGTAGGCAAACGCGAACACCGCGTGCCAAATACGATCCTGGCGTCCATAAAAGGCGTCGAGGGCGAGGCTATGCTGTGGGATCTAAATCGTGCCGGTATAGCGGCATCTACGGGCTCTGCATGTGCCAGCGAAACGCTCGAGAGCAATCCGATAATGGAAGCCATAGGAGCGGACAAAGAGCTCGCGCACACCGCGCTTAGGCTATCTCTTTCACGCTTTAACACAGAAGCCGAGATCGACTACGCGATAGAGCATATAAAAAAGGCGATAACCAGGCTAAGGGCGATCTCAAGCACGTTTGCATACGCGCCGATAGGTCACGTAAGCGGCCTGTAAATTTTAGAAAAAGAAAAGGTGGCGGTATCGTGAGATAAATTTAAAAGATACTCACGAGACAATACCGCAACCGCAAAGGAATAAAATGGCAAAAAATAGTTTGATAGGCGGCTCTATCTGGGACGAATACTCTCAGGTAGTGCAAGACAGGATGAATAATCCTAGATTTATGGGTGAGCTGACCGAAGAGGACGCCAAAAAGGCAAATGCAAAGCTCATCGTAGCGGACTTTGGTGCAGAAAGCTGCGGCGATGCGGTGAGGCTTTATTGGCTGGTCGATGAGAAGACTGACACGATAATCGATGCGAAATTTAAGAGCTTTGGCTGCGGGACTGCGATCGCCAGCTCCGATACGATGGCCGAGCTTTGTATCGGCAAAACTGTCGACGAGGCAGTCAAGATTACCAACATCGACGTCGAAAAAGCGATGCGAGACAATCCCGACACTCCGGCTGTTCCACCGCAAAAGATGCACTGCTCGGTCATGGCGTATGACGTCATCAAGGCGGCGGCGGCTAGCTACAAGGGCGTAGATCCCGAGCATTTTGAGGACGAGATCATCGTGTGCGAGTGCGCGCGCGTGAGCCTAGGCACGATAAAAGAGGTCATCCGACTAAACGATCTAAAAACCGTTGAGGAGATCACGCAATACACCAAAGCCGGCGCATTTTGCAAATCCTGCGTACGCCCTGGCGGACACGAGAAACGCGAATATTATCTAGTCGATATCTTGCGCGATACTCGTGCTGAAATGGAGCAAGAGAGACTAAAGGCCCAAGCCAACGCACAAGCTAACAACAACCTAAGCGACCTAAGCTTTGACGAGATGACATTGGTCGGGCAGCTAAAAGCGGTCGAAAGCGTAATAGATCAAGAGATCCGCCCGATGCTGATGATGGACGGTGGTAACCTCGAAATTTTAGACATCAGAAAAGACAACGACCAAAACGTCGATGTTTATATCCGCTACCTGGGAGCCTGCTCGGGCTGTGCGAGCGGTGCTGGCGGCACTCTATACGCGATAGAAAACGTGCTTCAAGAGAATTTAAGCCCGCACATTAGAGTGATGCCTGTGTGACGTGAAATTTAGCCTGTAAAGTGAATTTGCAGGCTAAATTCTAAATCTACATTAAAATTTACAGGTGTGAAATTTCAAAGGCTAAATTTTTAGCCGAGAACTCCGCCTTTAAAGCATTTTCTTTCCCCGCTAGAGAGTCATCGATAAACCTCTTATGCAAATCATAAAATTTCTTGCTATATTCGTCTAAAATTTTAAGTAGCTCGTCAAACGCTCTGCCGGCAGTATCGATGTCAGTTCCCGTGTAGGCGGCTATTTTCCTGGTCCTAAAATCAGGATCGCTTTGGCTCATGTATTGCTCTAAGCTTTTACCGCTTTTTAGGAAGTCGTAGTAGTTTTTTACTTGCTGGGTTACGCTAAGAGATCCTGATTGTTTGTGAGCCTCAGAGGTAGTGGCTTCGTAATATAATTAAATTATGAAATAACTCTCCGACGGTAGTCGTATCAAGATCGTTATTTTGGGTTAGTCCGACGACTTCTATATATCCTCTTTTTTCATTATGGATGATATCTAGGCTTCCCTTTTCTATATCAGCGGGCGAGGATACTCCAAAAGCGTATGAAAATCCAGTTTTCATGCTTCCATCGGATAAATTTTCTATTTGTAATAGATCGTTTTGTTCTCTCGTATCATTTCTAGTCTGATAAATTTTAACTAAATTTCCAAATATACTGCCATCATGACTATAGCCAGCCGGCATAGAAAGCATTTGCTCCTGAGTTATATTGGTATCTCCACTTAGATCTATCGCATTGTTCGTATAGGCTTTAAAAAATTTCCAAGCTCTAGAGATAGCTTCTATCGGTTCAAGTCCTGTTTTTTCGTTACTGGCATAATCTACTGCCATATCCATAGTCTTTATATGAATTTTGACATTTTGAGGGATGCCGGCTGCTTTATTAAAGTCAGCTCCGAAAAAGCCTTTACTATCAACATTAAAGCCATATTTCGTAGGAGTATCATAGACTGATTTTACATTGCTGATAGAATTTAGATTTGACTCCAAATTTGATTCTTTTATGTCTTTGATTATTTTGTTTGTGTTGTATGAAGCGTAAGAATTTGAGTAGGACGGAACATAATCGCTATTTAGACTTTGCATTTGCTTTACCTCCTAAATTTTAAAAGGTAAAGCAATGCTCGTTCCAAATTTAGCCTAGGCCTTTCGTCTGGCCGCTCTGATCGGGATCACGAAGATCGCGGCGATAGCGTAAAAAACTATGCCAAAAACCGCCGCCATCATAAATATCATCCCGATATCCACAAACGATGACTCCAGCCTAAACTGCTCCAAATAATCTATCAAAAACCAAAACGCCACGCCAAGGACTATGGCGAAGGCGAAAAAGCCCCAAGAGAATAAAAAATTTAAAATTTTAGTCATATCTGCTCCTTTTGTAAATTTTATTTTTGATCCGTTTGTTTGGCCTTAAACCCGCCACCAAATACCTTGTAAATTTCAATGGCCGCGTTATCTAAATTTAGCTGTGCGCTTATCGCGCTTAGTCTGGTGCTCAGTAAATTTCGCTGCGCATCGAGGAAGGTGAGATGATCGCTGTATCCGGCGTCGTATTGAGCCTTTGCCAAGCGATAAATTTCATCTTGAGAGCTTAGCAGCCTTTTTGTATCTTGCCAGACTTGCATAGCGTTTTTACGGTCCTCTAGGGCGACTTTGACCTCGCCAAGAGCCGTTTTTATCGTCTTTTCATAGCTTAGAGCGTTTGCACTTTGAGTGAGCTCGGCGATCTCTACGTTATTTGCCCGTCTGCCGTAGTCAAATACAGTCTGCGCTAAAGAGCCTGCGAGCGACCAAGTATTTGCATTTTGCACGAACAGTCTATCAAATTCCACTGAGCTAAAGCCAAAAATTCCGGTCAAAGAAAGCGTAGGAAAATAAGCCGCTTTAGCCACGCCGATCAGTGCGTTCGAGCTTTTTAGGCTCTCGTAAGCGCTCGCCACATCGCTTCTACGAAGTAAGATATCGGAGCTGATGCCGGCATTTACCTGCGGTGCATCAGGTAGTGTGGCGCTGGTGGCTACGATCTGGTTTAAAATTTCGTCATTGCTCTTCGCGCAAAGTATGGCTAGAGAATTTGAAGCGCTTACGATGGAATTTTTCACGTCAGTGAGGCTGATCTGCGCACTTTGGACCGACGCTACGCTTTGCAGATAGACCATTTGCGTTATACTGCCAGCATCGAGCTGCTTTTTGCGGTAGTTCATCGTATCTATGTAGCTGGCAAGGGTATCTTCTAACACACGCTCTTGCATCCTCAAAGACACCAGCGTGAAGTAGGCTTGAGCTACGTTTGAGGCGATAGTGAGCCTTGAGTTTGCGTAGTCATACTTACTAGCTTGCAAAAGCGCATCCGATGAGGCGATAGAGTTTCGTACCCTGCCCCAAAGATCGACCTCGTAGTTTAGCACGGCATTAAGCGAGAAGCTATCGTATTTTACATTATCTTGCCCGGTGTAAGTCTCGCCGCTCGTCCTGGCCTTGCTCGCTTCGGCGTTTATGCCCACAGTCGGGAAAAGGTCCGCCTTGGAATTTTTAAGCGTCAAAGCCGCTTTTTGTAAATTTATATAGGCGAGCTTTAGATCGATATTGTTTTTGAGGGCGTTCTCGACCAGTGCATTTAGCCTCTCGTCGTTAAATTCCTTCCACCAATAATCATTGATGTCGCTGCTTTCGTATTTATACTCAAACGTGGTATTGGTCTCTGGCATAGCAGGTCTAAACGAGCAACCGGCCATAAACAAAGCGATGATAAAAATAGCTATGTTACGCATTTACTTCACCTCCGTCGCGTTTAACAACCTTGCCTTTGTTCCAGAATTTCTCATTTAAATTTTCAAGCAAATAATAAAATAAAGGCACGAAAAATATCGAGATCGTAGATGCCGCTATCATGCCGCCTACGACGCCTGTGCCTAACGAGTGCCTACTGGCAGCACCCGCACCGGTCGAGATGACCATCGGGAAAACGCCAAGCGTAAATGCGATAGAGGTCATGACGATAGGACGGAACCTAAGCTTTGCTGCACTGATAGCTGCATCGAACACGCTCTTACCGCTCTCGCGCTCTTGCATCGCAAATTCTACGATCAAGATCGCGTTTTTAGCTGATAGACCGATGAGCAAAAGCAGACCGACTTGAAAATAAACATCGTTCGTAAGCCCTCTAGCCCATGTCGCAAGAAGCGAGCCAAAAACCGCAAAAGGCACGGCCGTGATGACCGCAAGCGGGATGAGCCAGCGCTCGTATTGAGCCGCTAGGATCAAGAAGACAAAAACCATACCAAAGATGAACGCTGTAGTTCCCGTTCCGGAGGCATTGACCTCCTGATACGCAGTCCCTGACCATGCGACTGAGTATTCGGCGTCACTTAGCGTCTCTTTGACGACCTCTTGGATAGCATTTAGCGCATCGCCGGAGGTGTAGCCGGCAGCCGGATCGCCCAAGACCTTAGCCGCAGGGAAAAGGTTGAACCTATCGACTATATCAGGTCCCATGCTTCTTGTAAGAGTCGCTACGGAATTTAGAGAGACCATGTCTCCGTTCGAGCTTTTTACGAAAATACTCCTCAGATCTTCGGGCGAATTCCTAAAGGTATCCTTAGCCCTCACATAAACGCGGTAAGTCTTGCCGAGCATGCTAAAGTCATTTACGTAGTATGAGCCTATCGTCGCTGCAAGAGCGCTAAATATATCCGATTTGCTCACTCCTAGCAAATTTGCCTTTTCATAGTCTACGCTTATGTCATATCGCGGGAAATTCGTCTCAAGTGTCGTTCTGACGCTTGTCAGCTCAGGACGAGTCCTAGCCTTGGCGACTACTTTCAAGACGTCTTCTTCGATTTGCTGGTAGCTTTTGCCGCTTCTGTTTTGCAGATACATCTCAAAGCCACCTGTCATGGATAGACCCATTATCGGCGGTAAATTTACCGCAAAGCTCAAGCTCTCTTTTGACGGATAAAACACTCCGTTATATTTATTGACTAGCGCGTCTATGCTGCTATCTGCAGTCTTTCTCTTGCTCCAGTCGGTAGTGCGTACGAAAAATACCATAGAATTTTCGCGAAGCGCTCCGGCTAGCAAATCATACCCTGCAAATCCAGTAATCCTCTCGATATTTGGATCAGCCATCAGCGTCTCGGTCATTTTTTTATTCTCTTTTACTGTCCTAGCTATCGCTGAAGCGGGGGGTAGAGATGATATGACCATGAAATATCCCTTATCTTCGCTTGGCACGAGGCTTGAAGGAAGCGTTTTAAAAAGTCCGCTCATGGCAAAGATAACGACTGCAACGATGATAAGGCTTGGTATGACGTGTCTGAGCACTTTGGCCACGCCTGCTGAAAACATCTTCGTGCTCCAGTCGAAGAAATCGTTAAATTTCTGAACTATCCAAAACGGTTTGTTTTCACCGCGCTTTAGCATGATAGCCGCAAGTGCCGGCGTGAGCGTAAGCGCCACAAATCCGGATAGACATACCGAAACGACGAGCGTAAGCGCAAACTGCCTTTGTATGACGCCGACAAAGCCCTCCATAAAAGCAACCGGCACGAAAACCGCCGAGAGGACGAGCACGATAGAGATGACTGGCGTGGCGACCTCTTCCATAGCCTTGATAGCTGCGTCTTTTACGCTTATATCGGGCTCTTCGTGCATTATACGCTCTACGTTTTCTATTACGATGATCGCATCATCAACGACGATACCGATGGCAAGGATAAGCGCAAAAAGGGTTATCAAATTTATCGAAAATCCCATCGCGTAAAATCCTGCAAACGTGCCTATGATAGATACCGGCACCGCTAGCATCGGTATGATGGTCGCTCTTATGCTCTTTAAGAAAAAATACATAACTATCATAACAAGTAGCATTGCTTCAACAAAGGTTTTTACGACCTCTTCGATAGAGACTTGAACGAATGTCGTAGTATCGTAAGAGACCGTATGTTTAAACCCTTCCGGATAGCTGGCGGATAGCTCGTTTAGCCTTTGAGCGACTGATTGTGCGGTCTGAAGTGCGTTTGCATCGTTTTGTAAAAATACTAGCATCGGCACCATGGTTTGGTTATTTAAAAAGCCGTTAAACGAGTAGCTTTGCATGCCTATATCGATATCGGCGACTTGCTTTAGTTTTAGCATAGTGCCGTCGCTGTTGGCCCTTAAAACGATATTTTCAAACTGACTGACATTAGAATAACGTCCATCAGACTTGATAGAATAGACATAAGGGTTTTTAGCATCTTGCAAAGGCGGCTCGCCGATAGTTCCGGCTGCGTATTGAGAATTTTGAGTCTTTATAGCGCTTAAGACTTCAGATACGCTTATGTTAAATTTAGATAGCTCGTCAGGCTTTAGCCAAATTCTCATCGCATAGCTTTGATTTCCTATGACAGCTACGTCACCCACGCCTTTTACACGTTTTATCTCATCTGAAATGTTTAGCAAGACATAGTTTGCCAAGTCGCGTTTATTCATACTAGGATCATCCGTCGTAAATGCTACGACCTCTAGGATAGAGCTACTTCTTTCTCTGACAGTGACACCTACTTGCTGCACCTCTTGAGGCAAACGAGCAAGGGCCGCTTGGACGCGGTTATTGACGTCGATAGTCGCTTGTTTGGAATTTGAGCCGATATTGAAATACACGCTTATACTCATAGTACCGCTCGAGCTTGAGGTGCTTTGCATGTAGATCATATTTTCAACACCGTTTATCTCGTCTTCAAGGATCGAAGCCACCGTGCTTGCTATGATCTCTGCATTTGCTCCCGTATAGGAGGCGCTGACGCTTACCTCAGGAGGAGTGAGCTTTGGATACTCTTCTATCGGCAATCCCCTGATCGACACGAACCCCGCGATAACGATGATTATCGATATGACCGCGGCAAATATCGGGCGATTGATAAAAAATTTAGAAAACATTATTTGTTCTCCTTGCCTTGCGTATCAGGCTGGACGCTAGAGCCCGGGCCTATCTTTTTGAAGTTATTTAGTATGATCACGTCGCCCTCTTCGAGCCCTTCTTTCACGTAGGCTTCAGTAACGGTTTGATATATGATCTTTATGCTTTTTTTGACTACTTTGCCGTCTTTTACAAGATAGACATAAGGGCTAACGGTATCTTGGAGTATGGCTACTTGAGGGATAGCAAAGCTATCTTTTTGCACGAAGCCGTTCATCGAAATTCTAGCGAACACTCCGGGCAAAAGCTTGCCGTCTTTGTTTTCAAATTCAGCCTTGGCTAAAACGCCGCCGCTATTTACATCGACGGTGCTATCTATAAATTTCACTTTGCCTTCAAAATTTTGCCCGTCTACGGTCAGTATAGCCTCTTTATTTATCTGCTCCCAGCTGTTTTGATCTATATTTTTAGCCCTATTTAGCTCGTCTATATCGGATATATAAAACCTAACATCGATAGGATCGATCTTGGTCAGCCTCACCAGCTCGGTAGAGCCAGCTGCTATGTAGGCTCCGACATCGACTAAATTTTCGCCCACCATGCCGCTAAATGGAGCCGTGACGTTCGTATAGCCAAGGTCCAGCTTAGCACTTTTAGTAGATGCGATTGCGCTTTTTAGCGTAGCGTCGGCGCTTTCATACGTAGCAAGTGCGGAGTCATAATCTTTTTGAGAGAGGGCTTTTTGGGCAAAGAGCTTTTTGACGCGCTCCATCTCGTTTTTGGCATTTTTTAAATTCGCCTCGGCTTGCGCTATGCTCGCTTTTGAGGACTCATAAGTGGCTTGATACTTCTCAGGATCGATGACAAAAAGCACTTGACCCTCTTTCACGGTATCGCCTGCCTTGAAATTTTGCTTTAAGAGCGTTCCTGAAACCTTTGGCTTGATGATCACATCTTGTTCGCTTTGTATGCGAGCAGGGTAGTTAAAGCTCATCGGATAATCGCCCTTTTTAGCAACCACGACATCGACCTGAGCCGGAGGCATAGCAGATGCTGCCGCTTGAGCTTTGTCTTTTTTAAAGATGTTTAGATCATCCAAGCAACCCGTAAAAAACAGAGCCGCCACTAAAGCGAGCGATAAATTTGTAAGCTTGCCCATTTAAAATTCTCCTTAGTAAATTTTATTGCCTGAAACTAAAGCAATATACATTACATCACCTGTTTAGAATGGACGATTATACTTTTAAATATTAAACAAATCAATAATATTATTAAAAAATTTTAGTTATATTATTCGTCACCCAAGCGCAGTCAAAACGGCCGTTTAAATTTAAAACGATTTTAAACTCTGTTAAAAAGCGGCCACGACCGCACATGCAATTAAAATTTCGCCCTTAAGGCTAACTTAGACCGAGGTTTTATTTATAAATTCCGTGTAAAAACAGATCGACTACGCTTTGGATCATCTTTTCTTTTTGGGTCTCGCTCAAATTTATATCTTCACCTAGTATCACGCCGCTTAGGTGATAGGGCTCTCGTATAAGAGCGCAAAATTTCAGTGCAAGCTCCTCGTAGTCATACTCTTTTATATGCGGCGCGACATCGTCTCTTGAGAAATATTTAGTCAAAATTCCACATGTTCTTTTGATTATATTTACGTTAAATCGCTCGCCAAGCTCCTTATTTTTATAGCATTCGCTTATTATGAGCCTAGAAAGCGCTATGGAGTAAGGCTTGCAAAATATATCGAAATAAAGCAATCCAAACCTATATAAAATTTCCTCCAAGCTCTTTGAAGGCTTTAAATTTACCTTCTCATCGAGCTCCTTACAAAAATCATCGAAATTTTTCTCCATTATCGCGGCAAAAAGCCCCTCTTTGTTAGTAAAATACTTATAAACGCTAGCAAGCGAACCTCCACCTTTGGCGACTATGTCGCTAAGACTCGTATGCTCATAGCCCTTCTCCAAAAATAGCTCGAGACCCGTTTGCATTATGATCTCGTATCTCTTTTTGCCCTTTTCTGAAATATTCATAAATTTCTCCTATTAATTTTTAAACTCATTATTGTAGCGTATTTTTTTAGGATACACAAATATAGTTTCACGATTTACGTTTATTTTACGTTGCTCGTCTATTGCAAATGCGTTTATCATAATAGAAATCGGCATATCATTTTTGAAATTTTGGTTTAAATTTAGTGATCTTAGCGTGACTATCGTCTTTTGCTTCGCACCGGCTTTTATGCGCACCGGGCTGTTTGGGCGGACTATTTTTAAATTTGTGTCATTAGTGTCAAAATAATATTCATGTTCCTTATTATCGGTGTTTTGAAACAAAAATACATAAGAATTTTCAACGCTTCCGTCCCTACCCACGCTGTAAAGTTCGCTGGTGCGGTTGATGTTTAAAAGCATATGCTCTTTTTTGCCACTCATTAGGATGAGTCCAACAAAAGCTACGATTAAGATAACGAGATAAGCTGCCGTCCTAAAGCGTATAAATTTTACCTTTCGGTGAGTTTTTTGTGAGTTGTCGCTCGTCCAGTCTATCAACGAAGGAAGGCTAAATTTCGCCATTACTTTTGCACATGCGTCAGAGCATTCAAGGCAGTTTATGCACTCAAGCTGCATACCTTTTCTTATATCGATATGAGTTGGGCAAATTCTCACGCAAGCCTCACAGCCGGTGCATTGACTTTCGGGATCTGGCGGCTTTTTGTAAAGTTTTACACCTTTATCGTAAATTTTACCGCCGCGCTGCTCGTTGTAGATGACTTGGATCGTATCGCTGTCAAACATCACCGACTGCACCCTCGCATACGGGCAAACATAAACGCAAAAATTCTCAGCCAAGATCGCAACGTCATAAACGAGCCAAAGCACGATACAGGCGAGAAATCCTATCAAAATTTTATGCTCGGAACCATCCTTTAAATAAGCAAAAAAATCCTCCGGCGGCACGAAATACCATAAAAAATTCGAGGCTATGAGCACGCAGATGATAGCCCAGATAAAAATGGCTGAAATTTGTTTTAGAATTTGCTCCTTTGCCGCTTGCTGCTTATTTTGGACGCTTTTGTTTATCTTTAAAATTTTAGTCTGCAAAAGATCGCGAAAGATCACGCGAAATATCGTCTGCGGACAGCTCCAGCCGCACCAAATGCGCCCTGCCAGCGTCGTTACAAAAAATACGAATAAAAATAGGATGATGAACAAAAACGGCATCAAATAAAGCTCTTGCATATCAAATTTTACGAAAAATAGATGAAGCTGGCTTTTGTCGAAATTTAGCAAAAATAGATGATTGCCATCTATACGGATAAACGGCAAAACAAGAGCGGTAAAGGTGATCAATGCATAAACAATATAGCGTTTATACGTGTATTTAAAGTAGTTTCTAACTTTTTCGTTACTCATAAACAACCCTTAATAAATTTTATAAATGATAGTTACAAAATAATTATATTTTTTGATTAATTATAAGTTAAAAATATTTGAATTTTCATTAAGATACACTTTTTTGACACTTTTGCCATATATAATTTTAAAATCTTAAAGAAAGGAGATATTATGCATAATATTTCAAGACGGAAATTTATAAAATCAAGCATAGTCGCGCTATCTGCCAGTGCAGTTGGAGCTGTAAATTTAAATGGCGACGAAAAGCCGAACAATGAGATAAAGTGGGATCAAGAATTTGATGTCTTGATCGTTGGAAGCGGCCTCAGCGCAAACGTTGCCGGTATAGTCGCTGCCGAAGGCGGACTAAAAACGGTACTGCTAGAAAAGATGTCAAGAGCCGGTGGAAATTCTATAATCTCTCAGCTTGACTTTGCTTGCGTAGGGTCTGACATACAGAAAAAAGAGGGCATAAAAGATTCAGTCGAACTTTTTATAAAAGATTTAAACAATGCAGGTAAAGGTTTCAATGACGTGGCACAATCCCGCAGAATAGCCGAAAATTCAAAAAGAGCTTATGAATTTATGAAAGCTAGAGGTGTCAAATATGCAAATAAATTAAAACATCTTGGCGGGCATAGTGTCGCCAGAAGCCTAGAAACCATCGGTGGCGGCGGGGTTTGCCTACAAACTCTAAACGCCCATTTTGAAACAAAAGGCGGAAGCATATTTAAAAGAGTGAAAGCCGATGAGATATTAAAGGACACAGAAGGAAGGGTTATAGGATTAAAAGTAAGAGAAGAGTATAAATTTGACAAAAGTCTAAAAGATGACGATAAAGAAAATACATCAGGAGTAGTCAAATACTACAAAGCAAATAAAGCGGTAATATTTGCTAGCGGTGGTTACTCCGCTGATAAAGAATTTAAGTTTATACAAAATCCAAGACTATCATTGGCAACGACTCCGTCAAATCCTGGTGCTACAGCAGGGGCGCTAAAGACAATGCTAAAAGCTAAAGCGACACCAGTACAGCTTAGTTTGGCCAGATACTCTTTTGGGATTCCTACAGAGGATTTGATATTTTCCATAATAGTAAATGGTAAAACCTCAAAGAGATTTATGAACGAAGATGGCGACAGGCAAACACTTTCAAATAACATTTTAGAAAATATGCAAAACACAGATACGACGCTATTTCCTGTTATTATTTTTGATGACACTGGCTTTAATCAAAGTCATGATATCAATAGGTTAAAAAACTTTTTAAATTTAGGAAAGATGAAAAAGTTTGACACTATTGAGGCTTTGACAAATGATTTTAAGCTTGACGTTAATGTATTAAAAAGCGAAATAGAAAGATATAACGGATTTATATCCAAAAAATCAGATGATGATTTCAAAAAAGACTTTACTAAAAAAATGGTCTCATCAATACAAAAAGCACCGTTTTATGCCATATTGGCAGCCCCTGGAGTTAGCTATACGCAAGGTGGTGTGAGAGTAAATTTAAATTTTGAGGTTCTTGATCTGCAAACCAATGAACCTATCAAAAATTTATACGCTGTTGGTGAGGCTACTGGCGGGGTGCATGGCTTTAGCAGACTCACAAGTTGTTCGGTGCCTGATTGTATAACTTCTGCTATGATAGCTGGAGAATTTATCCTAAAAAGCTAGATTATAAACGCCAGTAAAATGCTGGCGTTTAAGCCTTTTGTGCTATGATTAAAAACAAAAGGTTAATGCATGGATTTTAGTAATTTTAGCATACTTTACGCAGAAGACGAGCAAGGGATTTCTCAAAACATCTCATCTTTGCTTAAAATTTATTTTAAAAATGTTTTTATAGCAAAAGATGGACTAGAGCTTTTAGAGCTATATAGACTTTATGCTCCAGATATACTTCTTATAGATATTTGCATGCCGCATCTAGACGGACTTGATGCCTTAAAAATAATCAGAAAAAAAGATCCGAACATCCCTGCAGTTATCGTAACAGCACATACAGACACAAATCATCTTCTAAAAGCAGTTGAGCTTTTTATAACAAAATTTATAACAAAGCCCTTTGATAAAAAAACTTTATTTGAAGCTCTAGAATTTGCGCTAAAACCAAAATTTGACGAAAAGACGAGATTAAGAGATGATATTTTTTATTCGAGTAAAAATAAAACAATAGATATTAGCGGTCATACGGTAGCTCTAAACAAAAAAGAAAGCTTGTTATTAGAACTACTTTTAATGAATCGCGGTAAAATAATTTCAAGCTACATTATCGAAGAATATGTATATGCAGGCGAGGAAATGAGCGAGGACGCACTAAAATCTTTACTTAAAAATTTAAGAAAAAAAATCGGACAAGATATAATTATAAACAAAAAAGGTCTAGGCTATATAATATATGAGTAAAATTACAGCCAAAACTAAAAGCTTGATTTTTGTATTAACGCTAATGATTATTTTATCATCGTCTCAAATATATCAAAATTCTATATTCTACGAAACCTATATAAAGCAAATTCATATTTCGTATCAAAAATCATTTGAAAATTTCTATAAATCTTTTTTGAATAATGAATTCGACAAATATAGGCCGCTCGCTTCATATTTTACAAAAAAAGAGATCATTAAAGAGCTAAAAAACAATAATAACACCAAAATCATGAAGGAGCTTAGCTTCTACTTTTCATATTTTAAAAGTAGAGATAAATTTTTAAAAAACGTATTTTTTATAGATAAAGATTTGAAATTTAAAACAAGTAAAAATATGCTTATTTTCAATGAAAATAATTTTTTAAGATATAGCATTTATCAAGATAAAATAACCTATGAAAATAACGCTATTTTTGATGTTATAGAAAATAATAAAGAGCTGGAATTTGTATTGGTATTTGGGATATTTGAAAAAGGCAGAAACCTTGGCTTTATAGAAGTCGTTTTAGACCCAAATGCACTACTTAAAAATTTGCAATATTTTGATGGGAGCATTGGCTTTATCGTTAAAAACCAAGATAATATAAAATTTGGTGGTCAAACGATAGATACGACATCAGATCATAGTAGAATTTTAATAAAAGAGAATTCCTTTATCATAAATAACTTTATCATAAAAAACATAAACGATGAAGAGATGGCAAAAGGTATATTTTTGCTTGATATTACAAGTAAAGATAAATTTTATGATGAGTCAATACTAAAAAACATCATATTTTCTCTAATATTTTTTGTATTAGCCATTATAAGTTTAAATTTTGTATTTAATTTTTTAATATCAAGACTAGAAAGATCAAATTTAATATTAAATAAAAAAATAGACATAGCATTAAAAAAAGCTAGGCAACAGGACAAGCTTCTTATATATCAATCAAAATTAGCGGGAACTGGTGAAATGATAGCAAATATCGCACATCAATGGAGGCAGCCGCTGATGCAGTTATCCTCTATACTAATGCTTCTAGAAGCGCTATTTGAAAAAAATAAATTAACAAAAGAGTTATTTTATGAAAAGATAAACGAAGAAAGTAATATAATCAACTATATGTCAGGAACAATAGATGATTTTAGAAATTTCTATAGACCGGATAAAGAAAAAGAGAGTTTCAACGTCATGGATGCCATCGTAAGGTCGTTTGCTATTATTAAAAGCTCTCTTGATGCAAATAATATAAAATTTGACATAATATGCAAAAAAGAGAATGCTAAAATTTATGGCTATAAAAACGAATTTTCACAAGCTATATTAAATATACTTTCAAATTCAAAAGATGCCTTTTTAAACTCCTTAATAACAAACAAAAGGATACGAGTAGATATATCAAATATTAATAAAACTATTAAAATACTTATTCAAGACAATGCTGGCGGGATAGATGAAAATATAATAGATAAAATATTTGATCCCTATTTCACGACGAAACACTCTTTCCAAGGTACAGGCATAGGGCTATATATGTCAAAAATGATAATCGTAGATAATATGAATGGTACTATAAAAGTTTGCAATCAAGAATTAGATGGCAAGATCGGCGCTAAATTTGAAATAAGCTTTAATGATTTGTAAAAGATATAATGATGTATGATGTAATAGTTATAGGAAGTGGATTAAGCGGAAGTGTATGCGCTCTAAAGTGCGCTTTAAGCAATCTAAATGTTCTTGTTATAGAAAAGCTAGCTCATTTGGGAGGGACATCGTCATTAAGTACCTTAAGGATGGCTGTTTGTGGCTCTAAAATGCAACATAAAGCAAACATAATAGATAACGAAGATATATTTTTGCAAGATATCAGTAAGCTAACAAATGGGCTCAATCATATAAATCTAACTAAAAAGCTTGTGCAAAATTCAAAATATGGGCTTGATTTTTTATTGCAAAACGGATGTGAATTTAAAAATGAGATTATGTGGCAAGACGGACATTCTGTACCAAGAACGCTTATCCCAAAAAATGGGGCTTTGAGCATCTTATCGCCACTCCATAACAAGCTATTAAATTTAAAAAATTGTGATATTTTAGTGCAGCATCAAGTCTTGGATGTCAAACTAGATCATGATATTACTATAACAACGATCAAGAATTTAAAAAACGGCAATATTTATGAGGTAAAACCAAATATAGCAGTCGTTTTCGCAACTGGCGGCTATGCTAGGGATAAAAAATTTAGAACTATACAAAATCCCTTAACTGCGAATATAGCATCTAAGGCTTCGATTGGTGCAAATGCCGATTCACTTAAAATTTTACTTGGCTTAAATGCGACACCGATCCTTTTATCGCAAATGAGATATGCTTTTGATTTTCCGCTTGAAATCATAAAGTATAGCATTATTTTTAGTAGAAAAAATACCAAAAGATTTTTAAATGAAAACATCCAAAGACAAGAGCTTGGATTTAAAATTTTGACTGATATGAATGCAAAAAGCTCAGAGCTTTTCCCTATTGCGATATTCGATGCAAACGGTATTGACAACTTTGATAATCCGGATATATTATATGATCTGACGAGCAAAAATATACTTAAAAAATTTGAATCTTTAGAGCAAATCGCTCTACATTATGATATAAATGCACAGCTTTTAGAAAAAATCGTGAATATATATAATTCAGATGTAAAAAACGGTATAGATAGCGAGTTCTCAAAACAAATAAACGACTATGAAATAAAACCCCTATCAAGCCCACCTTTTTTTGCAATGGAGGTAGCGCCCTTGCTAAACTATACACAAGGTGGAGTTATGGTAGACGATCATGCCAGAGTTTTGGACACGGATCAAAAAAATATAGCAAATATATATGCCATAGGTGAAGCCGTTGGCGGAGTCCATGGAGAGAGTAGGCTCATAAGCACATCTAGCACGGAGTGCGTAGTTTTTGGTCTTATAGCTGCAAACGATATAATAAATAAAAAAAATATGATATAATGCGCTTTCATTTTAAAAGAAAGGTGGTGAGGATCGTGCCGGGAATCAAGGTGCATCCGAACGAGTCTTTTGACGAAGCTTACAGAAAGTTCAAAAAACAAGTAGATCGCAATCTCATCGTAACAGAGGTCAGAGCGAGACGCTTTTTTGAACCTATGACTGAAATTCGCAAAAAGCAAAAGATTTCAGCTCGTAAAAAAATGCTCAAACGTCTTTATATGCTTAGACGTTACGAGTCAAGACTCTAACCAAAACACGGTGGCGCTAAAACGCCGCCTTGTTTAACTCTTGTTTTAGCCTTCTTTGTTTATAATGCCTTGTCATAATCTTAAAATTTATCTTAAACGGAAAAATCTATGCAAAAGCTACCTGTTGGCCAAGCAGCTGAAATTTTAGGCATAACAAAAGAGGCGGTCTATAACCGCATAAGGCGAGGTTCTTTAAAAGCCGTAGAAAAAAACGGACAAAAATTCGTCATCTTAAATGATGAAAACGCGCAAGAGCCCGAAATAAAATCTGTCAAAAAACCTACTACAAAAACCCCAAAATCCGCAAATAACGATGAATTTGTAAAATATCTATTGGCCGAGCTTAGCGAGACGAAAGCGACAAATTTAAACCTTCAGGCCGACAAAGAGCGGCTATTTAAAGAAAAAGAGCAGATGCTCATAGAGCGTAAAAACGAAATTTCGCAAATTTACAAAGAGCGCGATGAGAAGCTGATGCAGTTTCTAAACGCGATGCAAAAGCCCTTTTTGACGCATAAAAACGACGAGCCCGCCATCGAAGCGCAGATAGACGAGGATGGCGAGAAAAAATGGATAAGCCTGGGCGAATATCTGCGCTCCTTGACGCCGCAACCAAAGAATATCAAAAAGGTGCAAAACAAGATAATAAAACGGATAAATCACTCAAAATTCATAAAATTTAAAAACGGCGTGATACTGATCAGAAAAAATAAAACTTTACAAGAGGTGACAGAATAGATGAAACATATAAAAAAGATAGCGACTTATGCGGCTATTGGCGGCTTTGGCGCGGTCGTGATGGCAGGACTAGCCGGATGCGACAGGAACGACGAGCAAACCAACGCAATGAACGAAGCGGCGCAAAAAACGGGCGCGTTCGTCGTCATCGAGGAGACCGAACCCGGCAAATACAAAGTACTCGAGGAGTATCCAAGCAGCGAAACGCGTGTGATCTTAAAGCAGCTTGACGGTACGGAGAGAATTTTGTCAAAAGAGGAAATGGACGCCTTAGTAGCCGAGGAAAACGCTAAGATCGACAACGGAACGTCAAATTTGACAAAGCCGGACGCCCAGCTAAGCAGCGGCGGCGCTGGCCTTGGCGAAATTTTACTAAGCTCTGCGGCAGGCGCGATAATCGGTAGCTGGATAGGCAACAAACTCTTTGGTAACCAAAATTTCCAAAGCCAAAGGCAAACCGCCTATAAAAACCCAAGCACATACATGAGAAGCGTCGATAGCTTCAACAAAGCAAGGAGCACGGCGACAAGTCCAAGAGGCGCTTCAAAGAGCGGATTCTTTGGAGGCGGCTCAAAAAGCTCCGGCTCTTCGAGCGGATTTTTCGGGGGTTAAGATGATAAATTTAAAAAAAATAGAGCCTTTGAATAAAGAATTTTTAGAGCAGATCGGCTTTGCTTGGCATACTGATGCCGACAACAGCGACTACGTCGCGGACGAGATCGTAGAGGTGAGCGATGAGCAGGCTCAGGCGTATTACGAAGCGGCGAACGAGCTATACGATATGTTCGTCGCAGCAGCCCAGCACATCATCGACAACAACCTCTTTCACGAGGTCGGTATCCCTTTTAACCTCATCGATCTCATCAAAGACAGCTGGGAGAACGAGGTGCACTGGCATCTTTACGGACGTTTTGATCTAGCGGGCGGACTTGATGGCAAGGGCATAAAGCTGATCGAGTTTAACGCCGACACGCCGACTGCGGTATTTGAGACTGCGATCATCCAGTGGGCGATGCTGAAATTTAACAAAATGGACGAGAGCTCGCAGTTTAACGACCTATACACGGCACTGGTCGAAAATTTCAAGCGCCTTGTCGTTTTAAACGGCGATACGGCCGATTTTAGCAAATATTACGAGGGCTGGAAAATTTTATTTAGCTCGGTCGCTGGCAGCATAGAGGACGAAAATACGACGAAACTGCTGCAAAGTGCGGCGAGCGAAGCAGGCTTTACGACTGATTTTGCATACGTAGACGAGGTGGAATTTAGCGACGAGAACGGGATATTTAAAGGTGATGAAAATTTCGAGTATTGGTTCAAACTCGTGCCTTGGGAGGATATCGCGATAAAGGAGGGCGAGCTAGCGCTCATACTGAAAAATATCGTCGAAAATCAAAAAGCCATCATACTAAATCCCGCATATACGCTGCTTTTTCAAAGCAAAGGCATACTCAAAATTTTGTGGGATCTTTACCCGAATCATCCATTGCTGCTCGAGACTTCAAACGAGCCGATAGTCGGTAAAAAATGCGTCAAAAAGCCGATATTTGGTCGTGAGGGCGAAAACGTGAGCATCATCGAGGCAAACGGCGAGGTAAGCAGCCAAAATAGCGGGATCTATGGCTCAAACAGCGCGGTCTATCAAGAATTTTACGAATTCAACAAAGACGCCAAAGAGCAAAGCTATCAAGCGGGCGTATTTTTCGCATATGAAAGCTGTGCACTAGGCTTTCGTAGGGGCGGCGAGATCATAGATAACACTTCAAAATTCGTAGGACATTACATAAAATGAAAATAGTCTGCCTGGATGCCTTGACACTTGGAAACGACGTCGATTTGAGCATTTTTAAGAGATTTGGCGAGTTTATCAGCTACGCGGTGACGAGCAAGGATGAAACTATCGCACGCCTAAAAAACGCCGATGTAGTCATTACAAACAAAGTCATCATCGATAAAAACGTGATGGACGAGTGCGAAAATTTAAAGCTCGTCTGCGTGAGCGCGACAGGAACAAACAACGTCGATATGAGCTACGCCGCACAAAAAGGCGTGGTCGTAAAAAATGTCGCCGGCTACTCGACAAATAGCGTAGTGCAGCACACTTTTGCCTGCTTACTCGGACTTTGCAACGAGATAAAATTTTACGATGACTACGCCAAAAGCGGCGAGTGGGTAAAGAGTGAAATTTTCACGAATTTAAGCAAAGGCATAGGTGAAATTTCAGGCAAAAATTTCGGCATTATCGGGCTTGGCGAGATAGGACGAGGCGTAGCCAGGATCGCCTCGGCATTTGGAGCGAATATCTTTTACTACTCCACGAGCGGCAAAAATCAAAACGGCGAATTCACACGCCTTGAGCTAAACGAACTGCTTAAAATTTGCGATATCATAAGCATCCACGCACCGCTAAATGAAAACACGAAAGCGCTGATCGGTGAGCGCGAGCTAAATTTAATGAAAGAAGGAGCCGTTTTGATGAATTTCGGACGCGGCGGTATAATCGATGAAAACGCCCTTGCAAGAGCGATAGACAGTAAAAATTTACGCGCTTGCATCGACGTGCTACAAAGCGAGCCGATGAGGCCAAACCATCCGTTTTTGCACCTAAAAAACAGCGCCAACCTCATCATCACACCGCATGTCGCATGGGCGAGCAAAGAGGCGCGTGAGAAGCTCATAAAGCTCATAGTAAAAAATATCGAAGATTTTATAAAGGAGAGATGATGGCGAGCGAACATAGCTTTGACATAAGCGCGCAGGTAGATATGATGGAGGTCAAAAACGCCCTGGAAACCTCCAAAAAAGAGCTTACAGCCAGGTATGATTTCAAGGGCGTCACAGCACAGATCGAGCTAAGTGAAAAAGACAAAACGATCACGATCCTAAGCAGTAGCGACAACAAGGTCGATGCACTAAAAGACATCGTCATCTCAAAGCTCATCAAGCGAAACATCCCGCCTGTCGCACTTAGCGAAAGTAAGCGCGAGAGTGCCAGTGGTGGCAACATAAAAGCCACGCTCAAGCTAAACGATACGCTAGATACTGAAAATTCCAAAAAGATCACAAAGGCCATAAAGGATGCCAAGCTCAAAGTCACAGCCACTATACGCGGCGAAGAGGTCAGAGTCAGCGGTAAAAGCATAGACGACCTGCAAGAGTGCATCCGCCTAGTCAAAGCTTTAAATCTCGAACTGCCTATAAATTTTAAAAATTTAAAATAAATTTAGCCCTAAATTTCGGGCTAAATTTGTCCGACATAGTAAATTTTAGGCGCCGATACAAGTAAAAATTTATAAAATTTTAGGTATCCTAACCCGAATTATTTAAACACTGCTTATTCAAGGTAATTAATTATGGGTTTTAAAAGTATTGTCGAGAGCTTTGCCGTAAACTACGCACATAACTCTATACAAAAGTCTTTATACAACGAATTTAACATAGACATCCTAACCACGACCTACAACAAAACGCCACGCGAGGGCAAAAAATACATGCTCTACGCTCACGTGCCGTTTTGCCACACATTTTGCCCTTACTGCTCGTTTCACAAATACCACTACGAACAAGAGCTTGCTAAGATCTATTTTGAAAATTTACGCGAGGAGATGAGACAGGTAAAGGACGCCGGGTTTAACTTCGGCTCGCTTTACGTAGGTGGCGGCACTACGCTGATAAACGAGGCCGAGCTCGAAAAAACTTTGCGCCTTGCAAAAAAGCTCTTTGACATCGAAGACATCTCTGCAGAAAGCGATCCAAACCATATCTCGCCCGAAAGTCTGAGGCGATTTGACGGGCTTATCGACCGTCTAAGCGTAGGCGTGCAAAGCTTTGATGACGACACCTTAAAGCGCGTGGGTAGATTTGAGAAATTCGGCAGCTCCAAAGAGGTGCGAGCAAGGCTTGAAAAGGCGCTAAATTTCCTCCCGGTCATTAGTCTCGATCTCATCTTTAACCTGCCAAATCAGACAAAAGAGCAGCTCGTAAACGATATCAAAATTTCAAAATCCATCGCCCCGCAGCAAATCACGCTCTATCCGCTAATGAAATCAGACCTAACAAGAGAGAATATCGCCAGGTCGCTTGGCGTCTCAAACGTTGATAACGAGCGAGAATTTTACGAGATCATCGTAGATGAATTCAGCCGCGGTGGGTATCATCAAAGCAACGCTTGGGCCTTTTCAAATCAAAGCTCAGTCGATATGCGAGACGAATACGTGGGCTCAAATCACGAATACGTGGGCGTTGGCAGCGGAGCGTTCAGCTTTCTTGACGGCGAGCTCGTAATAAACGCATTCAATCTGCTCGACTACGGCCGCAAGATAAAAGAGCGCACGAGCCCGGTCATCGCAAAATGCGGCTTTAGCAAAAAAGAAAGACTAAAATATATCTTTTTGACGGAGCTTTTTGACGGAGCCGTCGACATCCTAAAATACAACGAAAACAACCGAGCCAACATACATAAAGACCTATTTGTCGAGCTAAATTTACTAAAGCTCGTAAATGCGATATACGAGGAAAACGGCTGCATAAAGCCGACATTTTTCGGCCGCTACATCTGCGTGGTGCTGATGCGCGATTTTTACGCGGGCATGGACAAGGTGCGCGCGATATTTAAGGACGACGCGAAGATCAAACGCAGCAAAAACCTACACATCATGAGCGAAGATACCGAGGTCGACTACGAAAGAGCCATCATCCAGCCACGCGCAGCTATGTAAATTTAAGCACGCTCCGCTTTGAGGGGCTTGGCCTAAATTTTATCTATTTGATTTTATCTATCGATATTAGTATAATTTGGCTCCGTTTTAAAAAAGTATTGATTTCTAAAATTTTAAATACCTTAGCGTAGTCAAATCTTATGAAGCGACACTATCGCCGCCGATTTGCAGGGAAGCGGTAGCTGACCGCGCAAATCGTGCTATATGTTCGGCGCTTTGTGGAGCAAATAAGATTTGCGAAGCGTTCGTTTAAGACTATCAACACTTTTATAATTTTTACCAGCAAGCGGGCAAGGAGCGATGAAAAATGCAAAATAAAACCTACGAAAAGCACGAATTTAGCGTGCAGGGTAAAAGGGTCACGCTCTATCCAAGCGTCGAGGCGGACATGCCCGTCATCTATCTAAACACATTTGAAAACGAGGGTGAGCGCGTGCTGGCGGTGGTGCGCGAGAGGTGTGCGGCGGACTTCACGCTCGTGGCGATCGGGGGTCTAAACTGGGATCACGATATGTCGCCGTGGTCGATGCCGCCACTGTTTAAGGGCGATGCACCATGCACGGGCGGAGCGGACGAGTATCTGCAGCTTTTGACGGAGCAGATCGCGCCGCGAGCGGAGGAGCTCATCAAAGGACGGGCGGCTTGGAGCGGGCTTGCGGGGTATTCGCTAGCGGGGCTGTTTGCGCTCTACGTGCTCTATCAAAGCCCCTTTTTCTCGCGGGTTGCGAGCGTCTCGGGCTCGCTTTGGTTTGCAAATTTTAAAGAATTCGCTCTCACGCACGAGATGAAAGCGCCGCCTGAGTGCGTGTATTTCTCACTGGGCGACAAGGAGTGCATGGCGAAAAATCCCGTGCTTCAAAGCGTGCAGGAAAACACAGAGCAAATCGCGCAATTTTACGCGCACAGCGGCATCCAAACGACCTTCGAGCTAAACGAGGGCAATCACTTCCAAAATGCCATCCAGCGCACGGCAGCTGGCATCGCGTGGCTGCTAGGCAGGTGAAAATGCAGACGATTTACTCGGTTTTTAGGGGCGTCGTGGCGGCGCACGGGGACGAGACGGCGATCATCGAGGATGGCGGGACGCTCACGTTTGCCCGGTTTAGCCAGATGGTAGATGCCATCGCCGCGCATTTCCCACCGAATTTAAACGGCGTGGGTATCGTGATGAGCCACGGCGCGCAGATGATTGTCGCGATATTTGCGGTGCTAAAATGCGGCGCTCGCTACGTCCCGGCGGAGCCCGATTTCCCGAGGGGCAGGATCGCCACTATGATGAGCGAGGCGAATGTCGATTTTATCGTGACGCAGTGTGAATTTGCACCGCGGCTTGAGGGCTTTGAGCTAAAATTTATAGATGAAATTTGTAAATTTGGGGGTACGAACGGGCTACAAAATGATAAATTTTACAATAAAAATGAGCCGAGCGCGGGGTGGGTCACGCACGAAATTTGCGATTTAAAAAACGAAAGCGATGGGTCAAATTCCGCTTCGCAAATCCACAAATTTGCCAGCAGAGCCGAGCCGAACTCAAACATAAATTTAACTGCGTACCAAAACACTGCGCCGCAAGCCAATACCGACCAAATTTACACCGCCGAAAGCCAAATCGAACCGTCAAATTCCGCCTCGCAAACCCACGAATTTGCCGACCGAAGCGGTCAAATTTACGCCCAAAACCCGGACGCGCCCGCCTACGTGCTCTACACCTCGGGCACGACAGGGCAACCAAAGGGCGTTTGCGTCACGAACCGCAACGTCTGCCACTACGTGCGCGCGTTTGCGAGCGAGTTTCGTCCGCGCGCGGGCGACGTGATGCTTCAACAAAGCGTCTGCTCGTTTGACATCTTCGTCGAGGAGGTATTCGCGAGCCTGCTAAACGGCGTGGCGCTAGCGATCGCGAGCGAAAGTGACAAAGCAGACATCGGCACGCTGATGAGCTTCGTCGCGCGGCACAATGTAACGATGCTAAGCGGCTTTCCCTATCTTTTAGCGCAGATGAACGAACTACCCCGCATCCCGCGATCTTTGCGGCTTCTCATCAGCGGCGGCGACGTGCTGCGGGGAGCGTATGTGAGCCGCCTATTGGGGCAAGCTGAAATTTACAACACCTACGGACCCTCCGAAACCACGGTGTGCGCGAGCTACTATCGCTGCAACGGTGGCGCAGTCTTAGAGGATGGCACATATCCGATCGGGCGCGCGGTCAAGGGGGCGCGGATCAAAATTTTAAACGAGCGCGGAGAGGAGCTACCGGCGGGCGAAAAGGGCGAAATTTGCATTTACGGTGGCGGCGTATCGGAGGGCTACATCGGCGAACATGACGCGGAAAACAGGGCGTTTGAGAGCTTGCCGGATGGCGGTAGGATGTATCGAAGCGGCGATCTTGGCTACCTGCTGTCAAGCGGCGACATCGCGTTTTTGCACCGCAAAGACACGCAGGTGATGATCTGCGGCAAGCGCACGGAGGTCGCCGAGGTCGAGGCGCGCTTACGGCAGTGCGCGGGCGTGTCTCAAGCGATCGTGCGGGCATTTACCGACGAGGCGGGGCTAGCGTATATGGTCGCCTACGTCGTGGCGGAGGGCGAAAATCTGAGCCTTTGCGCGCTAAAAAGCGAGCTTGCGCGAAATTTGACGGAGTTCATGATACCCGAATTCTTCATTAGACTGCCGCAAATACCGCTAAATACGAGCGGCAAGCCGGACGCGGCGAAGCTGCCCATACCGATGAAGGATGGCGGAAAATGACGGCCAGGGTGCGGCGAATTTACGCGGATGAGATGCCCCTGCTGCTCGCCCTGCGCGAAGAGGTGTTGCGCGAGGTGTTTGAGCTAGCCCCCGATGCGGACGTGTCGGCGCTACTCGAAGCAAACCGCCGCTACTACGAGGCTAGGCTTGCTAGCGGGGAGCACGTCGCCTGCTTTGCGTATGAGGAGGGGCGAATTTTAGGCTGCGGCGGGGTGTGCTTTCAGACCGAGCTACCCTCGCCCGAAAACCCGAGCGGTCAGTGCGCGTATCTGATGAATATCTATGTGCGTGCGCATGCCAGGCGGCGTGGCGTGGGGCGGCGGATCGTGTGCTGGCTCATAGAGCGAGCGCGCGAGCAGGGCGTCGGGAAAATTTATCTGGAAAGCTCGAACACCGCAAAAGGGCTTTATGAAAAGCTTGGCTTTGTAGAAATGGGCAATATGATGATCTATACGGGCGAGTGAATTTGGCGAATTTGGTGCGGCTGGGTTGAGTAGGTTAAATTTGGACTGAATTTTAGTTTTTGTAAAATTTGAGCGGCAAATTTTACAAAATGGGCGACGAAAAAAGAATAATCAAGAGCAAGATCTAAATTCTAGTGCTCTAGGTAAAACAACAGATACCAAGTAAAATTTTAAACGTCCTAGCGAAGTCAAATCTTATTAGAGGACTTATCGGCAGCGATTTTCGCGACAGAAACAAAAGCCATAAGACCAACTGCATTTGTGCGAGTGCAAATCACAAAGCGCCTTGAAGAGCGGTGAGACAAAGCCAAACAGACAAAATCGTGCTATACGGCTACTAACTCTCGCACTCCACTGACAAGAAAAGTGCACACATCAACGTTTTTAAAATCTTAATCTCGCTAACGTAACCAACAACATCAAGCGCTTCTACCGGTCTCAAGCGCCGGAGAATTTACTGCTTAGAAAGAAATTTACTTATCATCGGCCAAACTATGTCAAAATCGGTTAGTAGTACGGGATGCGGAGCGTTCGGGACGATGCCAAGCTGCGCATTTGGCAGCATCTCATAAGCGGCGATGACCGTATCAAGAGGTGCGTTTGCGTCCTTTTCTCCGACTATCATGAGCGTTCTTGCATTTACGTTTTTAAACACCTCTTCGCCGACTGACGCCGAGTCGTAATACTCCATGACCTGCTCGAACCACAACAAAATGCGCTCGGGCTCGGGTCTGACACCATCAAGCTGTTCGTTCCAGTAGCGCTTATCGAGATTTTTTAGATCCTCAAACGTCTTCATCTCCGCCCTACTGCCCTGCACGAAGCCCTTCTCCCATACTCCGGCACCGATAGCTATGAGGTTTCTTACCTTTTGCGGATATTTTTTAGCGAAAAGATACGCCGTATAAGCACCGTCACTAAAGCCGATGATGTCGGACCTTGATATGCCAAGATCGTCCAAAACGGCGCTCACGTCATCAGCCTTTTGCTCAAAGCTTGGCACGACCCCGCCTATTTGGGATCTGCCGTGCCCTCTTGTGGCTACCAAGATCACTTTTCGATCTTCCCTTAGCTTATCGGCCAGCTCGCTCATATCAGCAGGCGAGCCTACCAGCCCTCCGTGTAGCAGTACGATCGGACTTCCTTTGCCGTAAATTTCATAATAAATTTTCGTATCCTTAGAATTTACATAATGCCCTACAGCCTCGTTATTTCCATAGTCGTTCTTGCTTTGATAGCTTTTAGATGTTTGTGCGAAATAATGATGCTTGGCTTCTTTAGCGGGCGCATTGACGCCGATCGTCACAAAAGCCGCGATCAATAAATTTCGTATTTTCATGGTTGCTCCTTTGATGTGGATTTCGTCCCACCATACCACAAACTTATAAATTTAAACCGCCCAAATGAAAATGCAAAGCGAATGGTAAAACCGCTAAATTCGGCTAAACTGGCGGTCGGCTTCTTTTATCGTTTCTCGTCTATTTTAAATGCACTTAAGTATGCTATGCTAAAATTTTTTAAAATTTACAGGTAAGCGGATGATAAAAACTCTAATAAAAAACAATAAATTTTCTATTATAAAAATCGTTATTTTGACGTTCATTTTCAGCGGCTTTGGCATCGGTGTGCTCTCTTATATAAACGAAAAACTACTAGCCGCACAGAAATTCGACGTGATGGTGGCGGTGCAGTTCATCGCCCTTTTATTGCTGTTTTTGGCGACCTCAGTCTATGCAAACATCTCTCTTACAAATTTTGGTCACAAGCTCATCTACGAGATCAGACGCCACTTGGTAAAGCAGGTCTTAGACACGCCAAACGCGCAGATAGACGCGATCGGCAAAGCAAAGATCATAGCCAGCCTAAACAACGATATAAAAACGATCACATTTGCCTTCATGACAGCGACCGGGCTCATCCAAGGCTCCGTTTTCATCGTGGCTTCGAGCATTTATCTATGCTACATCTCGCCAAAGCTTTTCGTCTTCGTCGCGATCTGGATAGCGGCTACGATGGTGCTAAGTGCGTTTTTTATGAAAAAGATCCATCACTACTACACGCTCTCAAGACGCGATGACGACGCGCTTCAGCAAAGCTACAACGACGTCGTGGAAGGACACCGCGAACTCACGCTAAATCAGCACCGCGCCAAGCTTTGCTTTGACGAGCTTAACGAAATAGGCATAAAAAAGCGCCAAAGTATGGTACGAGCAGACATTTATCACGCACTTTCGGATAACTTTACCAACATCATGCTACTTGGAGCTGTCGGCATGTGCGTGTTTTTATGCGTCGGTCTTGGCTGGGCGAGCCTGCAGACGGCAGTCACCGTGAGCCTGACCATACTCTTTTTAAGAGGCTCTTTCATCAGCATGGTAGCCTCCATCCCGACGGCATTAAGCGCCAAAGTGAGCTTGGATAAAATTCTAAATCTAAATTTAGCCCCGTTCAAAGAGAGCTTTGGCTTTACTGACAGCCTGAGCAAGCAGTGGAAAAATATAGAATTTAAAAACGTGAATTTCAGCTATCCGGATAAAAATTTCAGCCTCACGGACGTAAATTTACGCATAGAGCGCGGCGAGCTGATATTTGTCATAGGCAAAAACGGTAGCGGCAAAAGCACGTTTTCAAACATACTGTGCGGACTTTTACGCCCTAGCAGCGGTGAAATTTTAGTAGATGGCGTGAGCTTAAACGATGAAAATTTACGTAGCTATCAGTCAAACGTAAGCGCGATATTTTCGGACTTTTATCTTTTTTCACAAACGCTTGGCGAAGGGAGCGAATTTGCAAGCGAAAAAGACGCGAACGAGCTTTTGAAGCTGCTTGAGATAGACAAAAAGGTGCAGATCATCGAGCAAAGGCTGAGCACCACGGCTCTTTCTCAAGGTCAAAGAAAGCGTCTTAGCCTGCTCATCGCGCTACTGGAAAATCGCAGTCTGCTGGTGCTTGACGAGTGGGCGGCGGATCAAGATCCGATATTCAAGCGCGTATTTTACCGCGAAATTTTACCGATGTTAAAGCAAAATGGCGTTACGATAGTCGCCATAAGCCACGATGACGCGTATTTTGATGTTGCAGATCGTATCATCTTGGCAAAAGACGGTACGATAAGAGAGCTCGTGGGCGACGAGCGGCAAATAGCCAGCAAAGACGCGGTAGAAAAGATAAAAGAGTAAAATTTACACATAAGGTCGGTTAAAGCGCGGCGGCAAAATGTCTTTAACCTCGGATAAAAATAAATTAGATAAAATTCTTAAACATACTGATAAAGGCTGAATTTATGTCTCATTCGCAGCTTGCGAGCCCGTATCTGGGCGCTTTTATGATTTTGGTTCTAGCGACTTGCTCGTTCGTGCTGATAACGTTTTTATCCTCGCGCATCGGCAAAAAGCTCGCAAATCGTAACACCGAGCGCTTGAAATCTAGCATCTACGAATGCGGACCCGAGGTCGTAAAGCAGCCAAACAAGATCAATATCCATTACTTTTTTTACGCGATTTTGTTCATACTTTTTGATGTCGAGGTCATCTTTATGTATCCTTGGGCGGTGGATTTTAGGCTACTTGGAGCGTTCGGGCTCATAGAGATGCTACTTTTTGTAACGCTTTTACTCATCGGCTTTATCTACGCATGGAGGAAAGGGGTGTTTGAGTGGCAAAGCATCAAGTAAATTACACTGCAAACGGCGGCCTACCGATAGTTTTGACGACGGTCGATAGGCTCGTGCAATGGGGCCGCTCCAACTCGCTTTGGGCGCTTAGCTACGGGCTTGCGTGCTGTGCGATAGAGATGATGGCAAGCGGAGCTAGCAGATACGACTTTGATCGCTTCGGCACGATATTTAGGGCCTCGCCTCGCCACTCGGAGGTCATGATCATAGCAGGCACTCTCACCAAAAAACACGCGGAATTCACCCGCAGGCTATACGATCAAATGCCCGAGCCAAAATGGGTCATCTCGATGGGAAGCTGCGCGAACACCGGCGGGATGTTTAATACCTACTCCACGGTCCAAGGCGTAGATCGTATAATCCCCGTGGATATCTACCTCCCAGGCTGTGCGCCGCGCCCTGAGACACTGCAATACGCTCTCATGATCTTACAAAAAAAGATCCGCCGCCAAAGCGCCTTTAGAGCGCAGGGTGCAAAAAGGCTTGAGGCATGAGAGCCTACAAAGATAGAAAAAACGCGCAAAAAAAGCAGTATTATGACGATAGGTTTTACGTCGTGCCCAAGGTCGAGAGGCAAGGCGTAGAGGGCGGCGTTTTCGAGCCCGAGGTCAAAATTTTGCAAGACAACGGCGTTGAAATTCTAAAAAGCTTCGTAGAGCTAGAGCAGCTCGTAGTCATCATCGATGCTAGTCAAAATTTCAAAACGATTGAAATTTTAAAGGCCTTTGGATACGAGCAGCTTAGCGAGCTGGCGGCAGTAGATTTTATAGCAGATCGCGGTGGCTACGAGGTGTTTTACCAGCTGCTTAGCATCTCAAAAAACAAAAGAGCGCGCATAAAATGCTTCGTGGCAAAAGGCGAAGTGCTAAAAAGCGTGAGTGAAATTTACAAAAGCGCCAACTGGGCGGAGCGCGAGATGTATGATCTCTCGGGCGTCTTGCTAAGCGGACATCCGAATTTAAAGCGCCTCATAATGCCGGACGACTGGTACTCGCACCCGCTTTTAAAGAGCTATCCGCTACAAGGAGACGAATTTGCCGCGTGGTACGAAGTCGATAAAATTTTCGGACGCGAACGCAGAGACGAGATAGGCGCGGAAAATCGCGATCCGGCCTTCATCGATGAAAAAGATACGTTTGAATTTTCCAGGATCTATCACGAAGTCTCAAAGGGCGAACAACCTATCAAAAGCGAAATTTTGCAGGAATATCAAGAAACTAGCGGCGTGAAATTCGTAAAAAGAGTAAAACGCGGCGAGAGCGAAATTTTAAAGGAGCGGCCGTGAGTCAAGCTCCAAACCGCCTAACGCCGTTTTTTGAAAATATCGAATTCGAGCGAAACGACGGCAAGATGATACTAAATTTCGGCCCGCAACACCCAAGCGCTCACGGGCAGCTAAAGCTCGTGCTCGAGCTTGACGGCGAAAAGGTCGTGCGTGCGATGCCGGAAGTCGGCTTCATGCACCGAGGCATCGAAAAAATGGCTGAAAACATGACATATCAAGAGTTCATCCCGGTCACCGACCGCGTAGACTACATCGCCTCGGCGGCCAACAACTACGCATTTTGCGAGGCGGTGGAGAGACTTTGCGAGATCAAAGTACCACGCCGTGCGCAGATAATAAGAGTGATCTTGCTGGAGCTAAACCGCATCAGCTCGCATCTTTTGTTTCTAGCCACACACGCGCTTGACATCGGTGCGATGACCGTGTTTTTATACGCCTTTAGAGAGCGCGAATACGTGCTTGACATGATCGAAAAATACTGCGGCGCCAGGCTCACGCACAGCGCGGTCAGGATAGGCGGTATGCCGCTTGATCTGCCTGATGGGTGGCTTGAAGAGATGCTGAAATTTTGCGAGAAATTTCCAAAAGATATCAAAATTTACGAGGATCTGTTAAGCGAAAACAGAATTTGGAAAATGCGCCTTGAAAACGTCGGCGTCATATCAAAAGAGCTGGCCCTTAGTAGCGGCTGTTCGGGCGTCATGCTGCGAGCTAGCGGCGTGAAATGGGACATCAGGAAAGAGCAGCCCTACCTAGTCTATGACGAGATAGACTTTGAAGTGCCATACGCTGTGGCGGGGGATTGCTACGCCAGATACGTGCTTTACATGCGCGAGATGAAAGAGTGTGTCAAAATTTTAAAGCAGTGCGAGAGGCTTTACCGCGCAAGCTCGCGTGAAATTTTAGCCGATACACCGGAATTCGTAAGCCCCTCAAAAGAGCAGATCATGACGCAAAACTACTCGCTGATGCAGCATTTTGTCCTCATCACCCAGGGCATAAAGCCAAAACGAGGCGAAATTTACTTCGCGAGTGAGTCGCCAAAGGGCGAGCTTGGAATTTATATCAACTCCCAAGGCGAAGCCAGCCCTTACCGCCTAAAGATCCGCACGCCAAGCTTCAGCCACTGCGCGATATACGAGGACTTGCTCGTAGGTCAATACATAGCCGACATCGCCGCCATCATAGGCAGCACCAACATCATCCTGGGCGAGGTGGATAGATGAGGCGAGTCGATCTAAGGCATCTAAAAGATAGATTTTTAAGCGCACTGGGCGAAACCGCAAGAAACGCCCAAAGCGGAGAAGTGATCGTATTTTTGTTTGAGATAGGCGACTTTAGCGGCGTCAAAAACGCGATAAATTTAGCCTATAACCTAAACTGCGAAGTGATGAATTCGCTTAAATTCAACCAAACCGACTGGACTTTGATAATAAAAAAGGTAGCAAAATGAAATTTTCTAAATTCACCAAAGCAAAGAGCCTAAGCCTCGCAAACCTGCTGAGCCTAACGGACAGGGCGCTGGCAAACGAGCTTAAAGAGTGCGATTTTAGATATATCTCTTGCATAGAAGACGGCGTGCTTGGCAGCGAGAACCTCATCCGCTGCGAGATAGGCTCTATCAGCTACGTTTTGGCGCTTCTTTGCAAATACACGCTAAATTTAAACGACGGATACTTCGGCTCGCTTGACGAGGGCTTTTTAAGCGGCGAGTGCAATGTAGGCGAGGAGGAGTTCGAGGAGCTTGGCGAGTGGCTAAAAGACGCGCGAAACATCATTATCGACAGCTCCTTTTTCACTCACCCGGACTCAAAAATGCTATTTGAATTTTTGGAAATTTTAGGCAAAAACGTGATCCTAGCCGGCGGCAAAGAGCAAGGATACGAGACGAACGGAAATTTAAGCGAGCTAAAAGAGCTTGAAAATTTTGACGGCAGCGTCATCTACCTTGACCGTAAAGATAGCGACGAGGTCGTAGGCGGCGTGCAGTTTAGCATCGTCGCGAAGGTAAAAGACGGCGATGAAGTGACGCTGAGCGCGCCAAATTTCAGCGCTAAACGTAAATTTAGGCTAGATAGCGGCATGAAAGGGACGATCGCGATCGTTGGCATGAGCGAATTCGAGGGCTATGACTTCAAGCTCGTAAAAGTGAGTAAAAGCTAAATGAGACTAAGCATAAACGGCCAAATCTGCGAAGCGAGCGAGGGCGAATACATACTAAACGTCGCGCGCCGCGAGGGGATATTCATCCCTACGCTTTGCTACCTCAGCGGCTGTTCGCCTACCCTAGCCTGTCGCCTTTGCATGGTCGAGGCCGATGGCAAGCGCGTTTATAGCTGCAACGCCAAGGCCAAAGAGGGCATGAACGTCATAACAAACACCGCCGAGATCGACGCCGAGCGCGAAGCTATCATGCAAACTTACTGCGTGAATCACCCTTTGCAATGCGGAGTCTGCGACAAAAGCGGCGAGTGCGAGCTGCAAAATTTCGCCGCCAGGATGCGAGTGAATTCGCAAAAATTCGCGATAAAAGATAGCCACAAACCGCACAAAAAATGGGGTCTCATCAACTACGACCCGGCTCTTTGCATAGTCTGCGAGAGGTGTATCACGGTTTGCAAGGATAAAATCGGCGAGAGCGCGCTAAAAACGACGCCTAGAGGCGCGGATCAAGTCGCAAAGGAGCTAAAAGAGAGCATGCCAAAAGACGCATTCGCCGTTTGGAGCAAATTTCAAAAAAGCCTCATCGCCCCAAGTGCAGGCGACGTGCTCGAGTGCTCGTTTTGCGGCGAATGCACAAGCGTCTGCCCGGTCGGCGCGCTGGTAAGCTCTGACTTTCAATACACCTCAAACGTTTGGGAGCTAGAAAAGATCCCGGCTGCAAACCCGCATTCAAGCGACTGCGAGCTCATCTACTACGAGGTCAAGCCAAAAGGCATCGGCGATAGGACAAAGCGCATCTACCGCGTGAATAACGAATTTCATTTTGGCGAGATAAACACGGCTGCGCGTTACGGCTTTGACTTTCACAACGAAAATGCGGTGAAAAACGAGGCGAAATTTGAAGAGATCGTGCATGCCTTCAAGCAGGGCGAGATAAAAAATATAAAATTTAACAGCTTCATAACGAACGAAGAGGCGCTGATACTGGAGCGTTTGCGAGAGAAATTTAGTCTAAATTTGATAAATGAAGAGGCATACGCTTACGCGACATTTTTAGAGGAGTTTTCAAAATTTAGCGGCACGAGCCTTTATAACGGCAGCTTCGAGAGTATCGCAAAGGCTGATTTTATCGTAGTTGCTGGCAGCTTTTTAAGATATGATAGCCCAAACACCGGCTACAAAGTAAACAACGCGCTTGTCATGAACAAAGCGGGCGGGCTTTACTTTCATCCTTTGGGCGATGAGATCGTGCGAAGTTACTCTAAAAATTTTGACGTCATAGCCCATGAGCCGGGAGCGGAGAGTAAAATTTTGCTCTTGCTTTTGCAAAAATTCGCTAAAAATTTACCTGCCAAGCTGGCGGAATTTAGCCCGAGCGACCTCGCAAGCGAGCTTGGCGTAGATGAGAGCAGGCTTGAGGCTTTAAGCGCAAACAAACAAAATTCAGTCCTCATCCTAGGCGAGGATCTTTACCTCTCGCCGCACGCAAAAGAGCTAGCGGCCTTAGCGGGAGCGATACAAAGATACACGGATTTTAAGCTCGTTTTGATCCCGCCTCGCACCAACTCGCTAGGAGTAGCTAAAATCTGCACACTCTCAAACCAGCCAAAAAGCGGCAAAACGCTTGGCTACAACGAGGAGGGCGACTTTAAATTCAGCGTCTTTGAGGGCGACATAGACGCCGGTGCGCTAAATCAGCAAGAGGGCACATTTACCAGCATAAACAAAGCCGTAGTGCCGACGAACGCGGCACTGGCTCACGAGGGGTATTTTTTGAACGATCTGGCAAACGCTCTAGGACTTAGCGCGCGCTACACGATAGACTACACGCATGAGCTACCCCAAAGCAGCGGCTTTAAAGCGGTGAAATTTGACGATTTGAAAAATTTTTACGATAATGACGGCAAAGCTCACCGCGGATACGAGCTTGAAAATTTAAGCGTCGTGCCGCAAGATGATCTTGATGTTTCAAATTTCAAGGCGTTTGGCTGCAAAGAGGCTAAAATTTTGCAAAATGGAGGCGAAATTTGCATTTACAGGGCAAACCCTATCCGCCATTTTTCAAAATTTACAAACCGCACGAAGCTGCTAAACGAGGTCGGTGCGCTTTACGCGAGCGCTGAATTTCTAGCGAAATTCAAGCTAGATCAAAACGACGCTGCGATCATAAAAAAAGGCGAGGACGAGATAGCGATCCTGGTGAAGCTGGATAAGGATCTAAGCGGCGAGTGGGCTTATCTGGGCGATTTTGACGAAAAGATACGAACGGATAAAATTTTTAAAGGCGCGCGCTTTGCAAACGTGCAAATTTTAAGGTCAAAAGAGGCGAGCGATGAGTGAGGGGCTATTTTTTATCATCGAAACGTTCATAAAAGCCGTAGTGATACTGGCAGTCATAGCGTGTCTGGCGGGACTGGCGACATATGCCGAGCGCAAGGTACTAGCCTATATGCAGCGCCGTATCGGCCCTGACATGGTAGGTCCGGTCGGGGTCTTGCAGATCGTAGCCGATATGATAAAGCTTTTCACCAAAGAGGACATCGTGCCTGCAAATGCAAACCGCTTTATATTTTTGATCGCGCCGCTCATATCAGCTATCGCGGCGTTTGCAGCGCTCGCACCGATACCGTTTTTACCGGAATTCGAGCTTTTCGGGCATACGATCAGACCGATACTGGCTGATATCAACGTGGGCGTGCTTTACGTGATGGGCGTAGCCTCGGTGTGTGTATTTTCTCCGCTTATGGCAGGGCTTGCTAGCTATAACAAATTTGCCCTCATCGCCGCAGCACGCGCCGTGATGGGGCTAATAAGCTTTGAAGTGGTCTCTGGGCTGGCGCTACTTAGCGTCATCATGATAACAGGTTCGCTCTCGCTGATAGACATAAACAACTATCAAAAAGGCATCTTTGGCTGGTTCGTTTTCAAGCAGCCGCTAGCTTTCGTGCTGTTTTTGATGGCGAGCTTTGTCGAGTGCAACCGCACACCGTTTTGTCTGACCGAAAACGAGACCGAAATAGTCGCAGGATACGGCACCGAATATAGCGGCATGCGCTGGGCGATGTTTTTCATCGGCGAATACACCAACATGATCGCCTCAAGCATCGTCATAACACTGATATTTTTAGGCGGGTTCAACTCGTTTTGGTTCGTTCCCGGCGGCTTGATGATGATATTTAAGGCGAGCTGCGTGTTTTTCTTTTTCCTTTGGACGCGCGCAGCTTGGCCACATCTTAGGCCCGATCAGCTGATGGCGCTTTGCTGGAAAATTTTACTCCCGCTAGCGCTCGTAAATGTGCTGATAACGGGCATAGCGTTGATTTGAGGTAAAAATGGCCGAGAAAAAATATATTTTACTAGACGAACGAGTGAGCGTAGATACGAATTTTGATAAATTCAAGCGCTTTATCTCGCGCACCTTTAAAAGCGAGCTATTCACCGGACTTTGGGTGGTCTTGCGCGAGATGCTTTTTACAAAGTCGCACACCCTAAAATACCCCTTGCAAAAGATAGAGCTTGACGCTAGATACAGGGGCGTGCATAGGCTGATGAGGTTTATAGAGAGCGAAAACGAGAGGTGCATAGGATGCGGACTGTGCGAGAAAATTTGCGTCAGTAACTGCATCGCGATGCAAACGGCGCTTGATGAAGACGGCCGCAAAGCGACGCTAAAATACTCGATAAATTTAGGCAGGTGCGTGTATTGCGGATTTTGCGCGGATGTTTGCCCTGAGCTTGCCATCGTCCACGGCGACCGATACGAATTTGCGAGCGAGCAAAGGGCGTATTTTGGCATGAAGGACGACTTTTTGACAAAGGATAAAGATTTGAGCGAGCAGACGGAATTTGAAGGCTACGGTAGCCTACCGCCAAACGCGGATGTGCTCGTGAAGCAAAACCCAAACGCCTATTTGGAAGATGAAAATTTAGACGAAGCGGGTGAAATTTCAGCCACAAGCGATGAGGAGCTAAATTTAAACACCAAACAAACAGTCGCAAAAGCGAGCAAGGAGAGTCAAGATGTATGAAGCCATCGCCTTTTATCTCTTTAGTGCGCTCAGCCTTGGCTGCTTTGGCGTGAGCGTATTTAGCAAAAACGTCCTTCACGCGATGAGCGCGCTGGCCGGGGGCATGATATTCATCTGCGCGCTATTTTTCCTGTTGGGCGCGGAGTTTTTAGGTATCGTTCAGATCATCGTCTATACGGGTGCTGTGATGGTGCTTTACGCATTTAGCATGATGTTTTTTGACGTTAGCCGCGATGTGAACGAGAGCTATTCACTAGCTTCAAAGCGCCTTATCTATACGCTTAGCGTATTTATCGCGCTACTTTTAGTCATCGTGTTTTCAAGCCCTGTGATAGGCCAAAATTTAGCCGCGCAGCAAAGCGCGCAGGAGCTTGGCAATATCGAGCTCATCGGCCTCATGCTCTTTGGCAAATACCTCATCGCCTTTGAGTTGACAGCCATCATGTTGCTAGTAGCGATGGTCGCTGGTATCGTGCTCGTGCATAAAAAGATGGATGCCAAAAGCCAGACACAGGAGCTGCTATGATCACGCTTTCACACTATCTGGTCGTAGCCGCACTGATGTTTGTTTTAGGACTCATCGGCATAATGAAGCGAAACAACCTCATAATGCTTTTTTTCTCGAGCGAAATTTTACTGAATTCCGCAAACGTCGCGCTGGCTGCGATATCTAAATTTTACAACGATATCACGGGGCAAATTTTTGCGCTTTTCATCGTCGCAGTCGCAGCGAGCGAGGTCGCAGTGGGGCTTGGGCTGCTGATACTTTGGTATAAAAAGACGGGCAGCATAGAGCTAAGCTCGATGAATAATATGAGGGACTGAAATGGCGCTATTTTGCATATCTTTATTTTTCCCGCTTCTTAGCTTCATTTTCGCCGCCGCCTTGTCGCACGCAAAAAGGCTAAATTTCGTGGGGCTGGTCTGCTCCTTCCTCATACTTTGCAGCGCTACCGCCTCGCTGATGCAAGCGACGATAGTATTTGACGGCGCGCCGATACAAATTTTACTGAAAGACTTCATCTGGGTCGACGGGCTGAGGCTGAATTTCGGCTTTACGATCGATGCCGTGAGCGCTACGATGATGTGCGTAGTGGGCGTGGTCTCAACGATAGTGCATATCTACTCGATCGGCTACATGGGCAAAGACGATGGCTTCAACCGATATTTCAGCTATCTTGGACTTTTCGTCTTTTGCATGATGTTTTTAGTCATGAGCGACAACTTCGTAGGGCTTTTCATCGGCTGGGAGGGCGTAGGGCTTTGCTCGTGGTTGCTTATTGGTTTTTGGTATCAAAGATCTAGCGCCAACGCCGCGGCCAACGAGGCTTTCGTGATGAATAGGATAGCCGATCTTGGCATGCTGCTTGGTATGTTTTTTATATTCAAAGAATTTGGCTCGCTAAAATTTAGCGATGTCTTTGCGGACGCGCCGACTGTCAGCCATCAGGCGCTAAATTTCATCGCGGCGTTTTTGTTTATCGGCGCGATGGGTAAAAGCGCGCAGTTTCCGTTTCATACCTGGCTGGCAAACGCCATGGAGGGCCCTACTCCAGTCTCCGCACTTATCCACGCAGCGACCATGGTGACAGCGGGCGTGTATCTGGTCGTGCGCGCTAACGCCATATTTGCTCAAGCTCCTGAAATTTCGACCTTCATCGCCTATCTTGGCGCATTCGTGGCGGCCTTTGCGGCCTCCATCGCACTCGTGTATAACGATCTAAAAAAGATCATCGCCTACTCCACGCTCTCGCAGCTTGGATATATGTTCGTCGCGGCGGGGCTTGGGGCGTATTGGGTCGCGCTCTTTCACCTGATGACGCACGCTTTTTTCAAGTCGCTTCTGTTTTTGGGCGCTGGCAACGTGATGCACGCGATGAGAGACGAACTTGACATCAAAAAAATGGGCGGGCTTTATAAATTTATGAAGCCTACGGCCGTTTTGATGGCTATCGGCTCGGTCGCTTTGGCGGGATTTTACCCGTTTGCGGGCTTTTTCTCGAAAGACAAAATTTTAGAAGTTGCTTTTGCAAACGGCGGATACACGCTCTGGGCGGTGCTTTTTGCGGGCGCGCTGATGACGGCGTTTTATAGCTTCAGGCTACTCATGCTGGTATTTTTTGGCGAGGCTAAATTTAAATTTCATCCGCATGAGGCTAAAAATTTCATGCTTACGGCTATGGGCGTGCTTGGCGTGCTCGCTCTGATATCTGGCTGGTTTGGAAGCGATCTTAGCCTGGCTTTGTCCTCCGTGCTGCCAAAATTCGAGCTAAATTTAGAGTATGAAAGCGAGGTCACGCTCATCTTACTCACGCTGATATCGATCACACTTAGCACGCTGTTTACGATATTTGCCTATAAAAAGCGGATATTCAAAGAGGAGCTTGGCGAACTAAAAATTTATAAAATTTTACAAAACGCCTATTTCATACCAAAATTTTACGATAGATTTGTCATCAAAAACTATGCCAAAGCGGCTAAATTTTGCCGCAAAATGGACGAGGCCGTCATCGATAAGAGCGTAGACGGCATCTCAAAGCTGATAAACGCCTTCGCATTTAACGCGAACAAAATGCAAAGCGGCGAGCTAACGCGCATGCTACGCCTCATGGTCACGGGCTTTGCGATACTTTTAAGCTTTATATTTTTGCTCGCAGGAGGCGCATGATGCTCACGCTAATCATATTTTTCCCCGCTATCGGCGCGATGCTGGGCTTTTTGATCGAAGAGCGAAGCATAAAATTTTACGGAGTGAGCATAGCTTTCATAGAGCTCATCCTAGCTCTTTTCACGTGGTTTCGAGCGGATTTTGGGGCGTATGAGTTTGAGCTGATGAGCCAAAGCGCACTACTACCTACGCTTGGCATAAGCTATCTTGTCGGTGTAGATGCGATCTCGCTAAGCCTCATCGTAATGAGCGCGTTTATGAGCCTGGTAGCGCTATTTGCACTTAGCGTCAAAGAGAATTTAAAGCATCTTATCATCAGCGTGCTATTCTTAGAGATGACGATGATGGGCGTGTTTGCCAGCCTTGATATGATAATGTTTTATCTGTTTTGGGAGCTTAGTTTGCTTCCGATGCTTTATATCATCGGCGCTTGGGGCAGTGGCAAGAGGATCTACGCCGCGGTGAAATTTTTCATCTATACGTTTTTAGGCTCGGTTTTTATGCTGATTGGCATCATTTTCATGGCGTATCTAAATTTCAAATCAAGCGGCGCATGGAGCTTTAGCCTACTTGACTGGTATGGCATGGGTCTCTCAAAAGAGACACAGATCTGGCTATTTGCGGCATTTGCGTTTGCGTTTGCCGTAAAAACGCCGATGTTTCCGTTTCATACTTGGCTTCCTTACGCACACGGGCAGGCTCCTACCATAGGCTCGGTGCTGCTTGCGGCAGTACTTTTAAAGATGGGCACTTACGGCTTTGTCAGGGTCTGTCTGCCGCTATTTGCAGACGCGAGTGTCCAGCTTTACGGTGTCCTTTGCACGCTTGGTGTCATAATGGTCGTATATACAGCGCTCATCGCATACGCGCAAGATGATATGAAGCAAGTGATCGCCTATAGCTCGATCTCGCACATGGGTATCATAATACTTGGAATTTTCTCGTTAAATTCCATCGGTATCGCAGGGGCGGTATTTTTGATGATCAGCCACGGCGTAGTTAGCGGTGCGCTGTTTTTGCTAGTAGGCATGATATATGACAGACGCCATACGAAGCTGATAGCCGAATTTGGCGGGCTGGCTCATGTTATGCCTCGCTTTGCGCTTATATTTGGCGTCATCTTACTAGGCAGTATCGGACTGCCGCTTACGATAGGCTTTGTAGGAGAGTTTTTAAGCTTACTTGGAGTATTTAAAATAAACGCGATGTTTGCGTTTTTTGGAGGCATAGGCATAATAGTAGGCGCTATTTATATGCTGAGCTTATATCGCAGAGTATTTTTTGGAGAGTGCAAAAACGAGCGAAATTTAGCCCTAAAGGATCTAAATTTTAAAGAGCTCATCGCTATCGTGCCGCTTTGCTTGCTAGTTATCGCGCTTGGAGTGTATCCAAATTTCCTCCTAAAGCCGATCGATATCAGCACGCAAAATATCATCTCAAAAATGCAAAAGCGAGCCGTTTTGCAGGATGATAAAGACAAAATTTCACGGCTAAATTCAGCAAGGAGCGAGCGATGAACGAGATAGCGCAGCTAAATATGAGCGAGCTTTCGATATCCTCGGTCGCACCGATGCTTAGCATGATAGTTTTCGCACTGTTCATCCTTTGCGTAGGCGTGATAAAAAAGGATCTCTCACGCAGCTTTTACTCTGTATTTTGCATCATCGCGATATTTGTGAACGTGGGGCTCGTACTTGATTTTCACGGGCTTAGCGTCAGCTTTTTTGATATGCTCTTAATAGATGGCATCTCACTAGTCTCTCAGCTCATCATCTTGCTGGCATCGGCTCTTTTCATACCTTTAGCGCTTAGCACCAAGGAGTATTTTGAATACACCATCGCCGAATACTACGCGCTATTTTTGTTTATGATCGCCGGCTTTGAGTTCATGGTGAGCTCAAACAACCTGCTTCTCATCTTTATCGGGCTTGAGACCAGCTCGCTGGCACTTTATACGCTCATCGCCCTTCATAACAAGGCTAAAAGCGTGGAAGCGGCGATAAAATACTTCACGATGGGCTCGCTCTCTGCGGGCTTTTTCGCATTTGGCGTCGCGATGCTTTACCTGACCGGAGGCTCGATCGACCTCGTGCAAATAGGGCAATCCATCAAAAATTTCAACCTCCAGCAAAGCCTCACGGCACTGATTGGCTGCGTATTCATAGCCTCGGCTATCGGCTTTAAGCTATCTTTGATCCCTTTTCATACGTGGGTGCCTGACGTTTATGAGGGCTCGAACGCTCCGCTGGCAGGCTATATGTCGATAGTGCCGAAGGTCGCGGGCTTTATCGTGGCTCTACGCTTTTTTGAGATGCTGAGCACTTCAGGGATGCTTTGGGTCAAAGATATGCTTTACATCGTCGCAGTGGCTACGATGAGCCTTGCAAACATCATGGCTTTGGTGCAAAGAGATGTCAAACGCATGCTGGCTTTTAGCTCCATAGCGCATGCTGGTGTCGTGCTTTGCGCGCTAGTCGTCGGCGATACGCATGCAAATATCGCGTTGTTTTTTTACTGGATCATGTTCGTCTTTGCAAATTTAGGCGCGTTTGCGATGCTTTGGATAGCAAGATGCGACGACAAGGTCTGCTGGGACAAGCGCTTCAAGCATCCGTTCGAGAAATTTGCAGGACTAATCAAAATTTTACCAAGCTACGCCGTGATAATGGCGATCTTTATGGTCGCACTAGCGGGCATCCCGCCTTTTAGCGTATTTTGGGGGAAGATGTTTTTGCTAAGCTCTCTCATAAATTCCGGCTATATAGTCCTCAGCGCCATCATCATGCTAAATTCCGCCGTCGCCATATATTATTACCTAAAGCTCATAGTCTATATGTTTTTAAAAGAACCCATCGTGACCGATAAGAATTTATACGTTGCAAACGTCTCCATGGCGCTTAAAGTCATCGTCGGCATAGCCGTCATAGGCACTATTTTCGCCTTTTTGCTAGCTCAGCCCATACTAGGATATATCGGGCATTTCGTTTCGGCGGCTGGATTTTAAAAAATGCAAAACTTAGCTATAATGTCGGCATGAAAAAAGCCTTATCGATTTTATTTTTTCCGATATTTTTGCTAGCTTTTAATCTCAGTTTAAACAGCGGTGCGCAAAGCGGCAAGCCATATAGCGTGCTTCAGCTAAGCGATGAAAAAGAATTCGAGTGCGTGGAGCAAATTTTAGCTTACGACACGAAGCGATACGTTTGTATGCTGGACGACGGGATCTTGCCTCATATCGAGGACACCGTGCTTCCGCTGATGGATATAAAATACAAAAAACAAGACGGCAAGCTTTTTATCATCGTTTTACCAAAGGCGAATTCCAGACTGCTAAATATCCCCATCGAGCTATATGATAGCAACAAGGTCTATAACTCTAGTAGCACGATATCAAAGCACTTTAGCATCATCATCGATCCAAATTTAAGAGAATTTGACAAAATAAAGCCAAACGGGCTAAATTTCGCACCTGATTTTAGCGACTTGCTCTATCCTAGCATCGGAGCGCTCGATCTGAACAAAGCGCCGATCGAGGGCATGGACAGCAACGACATAGATCTTTACATCAGCATAAAAAGAGCCTACGACAACGGCTCTTACGAAAATGTCGCTCACGATACGCAAACAGCCATGCAGCGCCATCCTCAAAGCCTCTTTGCGAGCGAATTTTTACTCTATCACCTAAGAGCGCTTGATAAAATTTTCGAGCATGCAGACGAGTTTGAGGGTGTGACGCCAAACGAGCTGGTGAGCGAAGGCAGGGCCTGGATACGTAAATTCCCGTCTGATGAGAACTATGCTGAAGTGCTTTACCTCATCGCCCGCGCTTATTTAAAAGACGGCATAGCAAGCGACGCCAAATACATGCTAGATATCCTGATGGCCGAGCATGAAAAGTCTAAATTTACAAAGCTTGCGATGCTTGATTACGCTGATTATCTTTATAGATTCGGCAAACAAAAAGAAGCGATGGGAATTTATGAAAACGTGCTTTACAATACCGCCGACGTCGATGTGGCCAGTCGCGCCGCGCTAGCGCTCGTGGATGCCAATATCGACAAAGAGAAATTCGACGAGGCTAAAAATTTCATCATCAAAATTTTAAACGCTAATGAGAAATTTTTTATGAACAACCCGCAACGAGCTATGAATTTAGCCAGCGTATTTGCGAGTAAAAATATGCCGGATGTCGCGGCCAGGATCTATGAGATCATCGTAAACAACAGTAACCGCCAGAGCGAATTTTACGAGACGGCGCTAAAAAACATCGGTATAAATTTAGCCAAGACGAAAGACACCAAAAAGGCCTACGAATACCTAAAACGCTATGAAAACGAGTTTAAATACGGCGAATACGTCGATGAGGTCACACGAACGCTGGACGGGCTGTTTTTCGAGGTCAAAGAGGACAACTCGACCAAGCTTCACGAGCATTACGCGGATCTCATGCAAAAATACGGCGACTCCGACATCGGCAAAAAGGCGCTTATTAGTCAGATCGCGCTAGATATAAAAGAGCGCAGATACGCTGACGCGCTAAGCTATACGAGCGCGGTCAAGGATATGAACGTAACGCAAGGCATGGAGCTTTTAAACACGGCTGCGTATGAGCTTGCCAAGCAGGGATTTGTGGATGATGACTGCCAAGCGGTCGTAAATTTACTCGAAAACTACGATGTAGATAAAATTTCGCTCCCGCAGTTCAAGCTTTTTAACTGCTATTTCAGGACGGCTAGATATAACGAGGCTTTAGCGCTCGCCAAATCTCACGCCAAGGATGAAAATTTAGAGGATCGCGTCGAGTGGCTGGTAAATTTAAGCAAAATTTTATATCAGCAAAAGGACTACGAAGCCACCATAAAAGCGGCAAACGATGCGCTCTCACTGGGTGCTGGCGTAGAGTATAGCGACCCGACGCCGGTGCTGTTTGACCGCTTTTACTCGCTCTTAAAGCTAAAGCGCTTCGAGGAGGCGGTCGCAACGCTAAGTGCGATCGAGCAGCTGCGCGGACAGGACTTTAAGATAATCGAAACCTACGTAGCACTAAGTGACTACGGGCTAAACAGCAACGACTACGCCATAGTGAGCTCCTACGCCAAAAAAGCGCTCGAGCTGCAAACTCGTGTCAAGATAGATACGTTCTCGCCAAAGCTCAATTTCTCATACGCATCCGCATCGCTCAAAATAGACAATCTCGCCGAGGCACTTGATGAGGCGAAATTTATACTAAATATGAAGCTAAAGCCCGAAGATAGGCTACATGCGCTAAATTTAATAGGCGAAATTTATATCCGTATGAAACGACCCGAGCTTGCAAAGCCGTATCTTGAGGAGTGCGTGAGCTCGAATTTCACGAGCGCTTACAAAAGCGCATGCCAGGCACAGCTTGGTATGGTGAAGTAAATTTGCCTGCCCGTCTTAAGCACCCGTAAGAACATCATAAGTTGCCGTATATCCCTAATTTGTAGCGTCAAAGTCGATGTAAAATATTTGACATTTTAACTATAATGTCTTTAGTTCTATCGCGTAGTATCCGTGAAGAGACGATATTTATGCCGACTTTTATCCAGGCCGCGAGTCAATGTCAAGTTGCTCTTGGAACGAGTAAGATTTACGAAGGGCTCATTTGCATAGCCAAAAATATTACAAAAAATACAAGAGGATATTTGAGATTTTAATCATTATTCGAAAGTGTTTTAAAAAGATGGTGCGGATGAGAGGACTTGAACCTCCATGCCGTGAGGCGCCAGATCCTAAGTCTGGTGTGTCTGCCAATTTCACCACATCCGCACAAACAATGATAAATGGTACGCCCATCAGGATTCGAACCTGAGGCCTACGGCTTAGAAGGCCGTTGCTCTATCCAGCTGAGCTATGAGCGCATTAAATAAAGTGGCGCGCCCGATAGGAGTCGAACCCATAACCTACAGATCCGAAGTCTGTCGCTCTATCCAATTGAGCTACGAGCGCCCAAAATGGGGTGAGTGATGGGAATCGAACCCACGACCCTCAGGACCACAATCTGATGCTCTAACCGACTGAGCTACACTCACCATTTTGAAATGGTCGGGGTGAAAGGATTCGAACCTTCGGCCCTCTGGTCCCAAACCAGATGCGCTAACCAGCCTGCGCTACACCCCGCCTGAGTTGTGAGTTATGTGCCACTACCTCATTGAAAAATGGCATTTTAGCTAAAATCGCTTTTAATGTCAAGAAAATTTAGCCCTAGCGCCGCTTCAAATTTTAAGCCCAAGCAGCTCGTCTTTGACGCATTTTTCCACGCGAAAACTATCTCTTATCTTTGATATCGTCTTATTTTGCACGAATTTATCCAGCTTTTTGGTCTCTAATAGCCTTAAGGCCGACTGCCTAAATTTTATAAAAATTTCAGCTATCACCCAAGCCATCGCCATTTTGACGTAGTATCTATCATCTTTTTCATTTAGACAATCTCGCAAAAATCCATCCAGCTCGCTTTCGTCCAAAAAGCCGCTCATAAAAAATACATAATAAAATCTCTTTTCATACTCTAAATCCGAGCCCCGACACTGTTTCAAAAGCAAATTTGCAAATTTTACGTCTTTAAATTTTATCTTGGCAAACTGATCGCAAATAGCCCAGTTTGACATGCTCTTTACAAAATAAGAAGCAAGCTGAAATTTCGCCTCGTCATCTTTTAAAAGCATTATTAGATAGCCCTTTACGGCAAACTCCTCATGAAAAAACGGCTTAAATTTCACCAGATCCTCACTCTTCACACGCCTTGCAAGATCTTTTGCGATCTTTTTAAGTATCGGCGTCTTAACGCCCAAAATTTCAGGCTGCGAGATAAGCTTTTGAGAGAAAATCTTAAATTTCTCATCTCTTAAATCGTATAAAATTTCATGCAGTTCGTCTTGAAGTCGCATGAGCCCTCCTTAAAACAAAGATCGTCCATAAAAGAAAGCAGCCTGCGATGAGATAGACGTTAAAAAACATCGCGCGCCAGATATATGTGATGTCGCCCTTTAAAACAAAAACCACGAACGAATACAAGCAAATTTGCAAAATAAGCTGCCTGATCGCATTTAGCACAAAAACCATGCTCGGCTTTTTCACCGCTTGAAGTGCGCTTCCAGAGACATTTATGACGCCATATCCGATGTAAGCAAAGGAATTTACCAGCAAATAGCTCTGCGCGACATAAACCACCTGAGCGTTCGCATCAAATAGCCGCACGATGTAGCTTCCGCAAAGTACGCAAAAAGCGCAGGCAAAGAGGCAATAATAAAGCAATATCCTAAGCGCGTTTTTGTAGCACTCTTGCACGCGCTCATATTCGCGAGCGCCAAAATTTCGAGAGATTACGCTAAGCACGGCCGCGGCGATGCCGATCGTAGGCAATACAACTATCTGCTCGATACGCAGTGCTATGCCATACCCTGCTACCGCGCTAGTGCCGTAAAGGCTGATAAATTTTAACAGCACGAGTCCTCCAAGCGACATCGAGAGGTAGTTTAGACACGCGGGCACGGCTTGTTTTAAAATTTTAGCGTAGATCCTAGCGTCAGGCAAGAAAATTTTAAGAGAGCTGAAATTTATCATGCCGCTTTTATAGACTTTCACAAATAAAAATATCGCTCCTAAAAGCTGCACGCTAGCCGTCGCGAACGCTATACCGCCAACGTCTAGATCTAAAATTTTAACATTTATGAAACAAAAGGCTATGTTGATGAAAAAGCCGTAAAATAGCCAATTCCTGTAAGTTTTCGTATCGCCTAGCGCGACTAGGATGCCATTTAGCGACTTGATGAGTAGGAAAAACGGCGAAGCGAGGAAAATCACTCTTATGTATTCAAGTGCTTCGTCTAAAAATTCATCATTTGCGCCCAAAAATACAAGCAGCTTAGGAGCTATAAAAAAGCCAAAAGTACCCATCACAATAGCAAACATCAGTACAAAGATGACGCCCTTTGCAGCGTAAATTTTAGCTAGAAATTCGCGCCTGGCGCCTAGCGAGTTGCCAATGAGCGCAGTCAGCGCCGAGCCAAATCCAAGCCCTATACCAACGATGCTAAGATAGAGCAAAAAGCTCATGGATAGCCCGGCGACTGCGGACGTGGAGATCGTCCCGGCAAAAAACGTCCCCGTCACGTTATAAAGCGTGTTAAACATCATCGCCGTCCCGGCAGGCACGGCTAAAGTGATGATGAGCCGATTTACCGGCTCTTTTGTGAGATCCATTTTTGTCCTAAATTTTGCACGAGCGAGTCAATACGCGCATCATAGGCAAGCAAATTTTACCAACAAAATCTCTCGTTCGTGTTGTTTTCTTGACGGACACGCTCAAATTCGGCCCTATTTTTCGCATCGGCAAGATATTCGCTTTGCTTTTTGAGCTTCTCATCTAGCGAGCTTTCAGACTTTGCCAGAGCAGCCTTCCTGTCGCTAAATTTAGACGGAAACCTATCCATGAAAATCGCCTCGTAAGGATGAGCTTTGACCCACGCGATCGAGCGTGTAGCGATCTCTTCTTGCTTTTTGATGTCGCAAAATGCGTATGGATTTATCACATCGCCTACGAGCTTCATGAAGGCTAAATTTATATCCATCGTAGACCTAAACATCGGATCTTTGACGTCGATCACGTCAGCAAAGGTGATGAAGCGGTCTTTGCCCGCATAAAACCAAAATGCCGCCTCGTCGCGCAGTCCGAGATCATACGCGCGTGCCGCGATACTCATCAGCGCACTGGGGCTAACTAGCGCCGGATCGTCCTCGACGATCTTTATCGCCTTTTGTAAATTTGAAACGTCACTTGACATCAAAAGATCGTTTATCTTGTCATAGACGTTGATGTACTTGGGTTTGCCGCCGCTTGAGGAGTAGATATCCGAGACGTAAATATCCACCGACGTTACCTTTTGTATCGGTTCGCCGGCCGACAATGTAGCCAGGCTCGCGGCAAACAAAACGGACAAAATTTTGAAATTTTTCATGATTTTCCTTTGTTGATTTGGCTTTGCTTTTTCCTGGAGTAGATATTTATGAGCTCCACAGCCAAAGAAAACGCCATAGCAAAATAGATATAGCCCTTTGGCACGTGCAGTCCCAGTCCCTCGCCTATGAGCGAGAAGCCTATGAGTATCAAAAACGCAAGTGCTAAAATTTTGATAGTCGGGTTGCCATCTACGAAATTTGAAATGCCCTTTGACGCAAACATCATCACGCCCACGGCCAGGATCACGGCTAGGATCATGATCTCGATGTGATTTGCCATGCCCACGGCCGTGATGACGCTATCAAGCGAGAAAACGATATCCAAAATAGCGATCTCGGTAACGATGAATATGAAATTCGCCTGCGTCTTTTTGAGATCCTTTTTCACTTCGTCATGCTCGCCCATGATGTTTGAGTGAATTTCAAGCGTGGATTTGGCTATCAAAAAGAGCCCTCCTATTATCAGCACCAGATCGCGCCCCGTGATCTCGAAATTTGCGATGTTAAAGAGTGGCTTTGTCAGTTTCATGATCCAAAATAGCGATAGCAGCAGCAAAATTCTAGTCATCATCGCTAGCGCAAGGCCCAGGATACGCCCGCGGTCGCGCTGATTTGGCGGCAGTTTGCCTACCAGGATCGCGATAAAAATGATATTGTCGATGCCAAGCACTATCTCAAGCCCGGTCAGCGTCATCAGCGATATCCACGCCTCAGGCGAAGTCATCCATTCAAACATTTGCTTCCTTATTTGTAAATTTCATCATTTGCATAAAATTTTGACTATGCTTTGAGGTAAAATTTCATGCTCGATAGCGTGTATCTTAGCCTCCCACTCCTGCTCGCTCATGCCATCTTCGCGCTCGAAAGCACGCTGCGCAATGATCTTTCCGCCGTCTAGCTGCGCACTGACCCAGTGCACGCTCACGCCGCCGATTTGCATATCGCTAGCAAAGCTCTCTTTTATCGCATGAGCTCCCTTAAATAGTGGCAAAATGGAGGGATGCAGGTTTATCGCTCTTATCTGGCTGGTGAAAATTTCGGTCAAGATCCTCATAAATCCAGCCAAAACCACGAGATCGACGTCGTATTTTTTGATCTCGCTTACCAAAGCGGTGTCAAATTCCTCCCTGCTGGCGAAATTTTTATTTTCGATGACGACGCTGGTAAGGCCGTATTTACGCGCCCTTTCTATGCCGTAGGCGTCAGCTTTGTTTGTGAGCGTGAGCGCCACTTCAAGGCGTACGCCGTTAAAAATCTTACCATGTAGCTGCGACAATATCGCCTCTAAATTCGAGCCGCTACCGCTAAAGAGGACGGCTATTTTTTTCGTAGGCATTTTACTCCCTCGATGATGTTTTTAGGGCTTAGCGCGTAGTCGTTTTTCTTAAATTTTCGCGCACCAAGCGCATGTGCGAGGCTCGCGGTCACGGCCGCATCAAGAGGCGAGTATCCTTGCGCTAAAAGCCCTGCGACAAGCCCGCTTAGCACGTCGCCGCTACCGCCCTTTGCCAGCGCGCTCGTGCCGTGCCTCATGATATAAAGCCTGCCGTTTTGCGCGATGATCGTATTTGCACCCTTTAAAAGCAAGACGTTTTTAAATTTCAAGCTCCACTCGCGCGCAAATTTAAAGCGATCGCTTTGCAAGGTTTTAATGTCGATATGAGCGATATCGGCCAACGCCAAAAGCGAGCAAAATTCCTTCGGATGAGGCGTGATGACGATGTTTTCGTTTGATCTTAAAAGCTCGATCACTCGCGGCTCATAACACATATCAGCGTCTATGACAAGCGCTTTATCAGCCAGCTCGTCAAGGGCCAGACCCGCGCAGTTTTGCCTACCAAGCCCCATACCAAGCGCACCTGCATTCATCTTTGCGCTTAGGCTTTTTGTTTGCATTATATTTTCTTCAAGAGATGAGATTTCACTCTGGCTAACGACGCTAACGAGTCCCGCACCTATGGCGTTTGCCGCATTTGCCGCCATCATCGCAGCACCCTTGTGCTCTCCTGCTAGCACGAACACATGGCCAAAATCGCCCTTGTTGGTGTCGTTTTTACCGCGAAAAGGCAGCTTCATATCGCGTCTAGTGAGTAGATGATCCTCGCTTTGCACGCTGAAATTTTTAGAGCTCACGCCAAGCCTTGCGAGCAAAATTTTGCCAGTATAGTCCTTGGCCGCGTCAGAGTAAAGCCCTATTTTACGCGCTCCCATACATATCGTGACGTCAGCCTTCACGCATGCGCCAAGGATCGCACCTTGTTTGTTAAGCCCGCTTGGGACGTCGCACGCGACCTTGTAGGCTTTGTTTTTGTTTAAAATTTCGATCGTTTTTATGTGACCGGCTCCTAGCTGCCTGCTAAGCCCTGAGCCAAATATCCCGTCTATGATGCAGGCTGCTTCGCCTATCTCGCTTGTCTCGCAAACTCCCGCTTCAAGCGCTCTTTGACGCTGCTTGGCAGCTAGCGGCTTTAGCTCTTTTTCGCAGGCGTAAAAGCTGGCTTCATAATCAAGCGCCAGCATACGAAGTGCGGCAAATACGTCCGCACCGTTGTTACCAGCGCCGCAAACGCCTAAAATTTTAGCTTTCTTTTTAAATTTTTTACGGATGAAATTTGCTATGCTTGCGGCTGCATTTTCCATCAAAATTTCATCGCCAAGCCCGAATTTCTCGCTCGCTCGCGCGTCGAACTGGGCGGTGCTTTCAAAAAGCCTCTTCATGCTAGCTCCTTACTCGAAAGCTCAAGGCCTCTAGGACATGCGACCTTGCTATCTTCTCGCTCTCATCGATATCAGCGATACTGCGCGCGACTTTCAGCACCTTTTTTACGCCGCGTTGCGAGAGCGCATATCTTTGAGTCGCCGTATCAAGCGCGTCCTTGGCGCCATCTTGCAGCAGGCAAAATTTCGCGACATCGCTATCGCTTAGCTTGCCGTTTGGCTCGCTTTGAGCGCGCATTTTTTGAAATTTAAACGCACGCAAGACCTGCTCGCTCATCTGCTTTGAGGTGATTTTATCGCGCTCGGCGTTTCTGCTCTCCTCCATTTGCACGTGCAAGTCTATGCGGTCCATTATCGGCTCTGAAATTCGCGATTTATACTGCTTTATCTCGTTTTCGCTGCAGCGGCAGTTTAGATCCGCACTTAGTAAATTCCCGCACGGGCATGGATTTTGTGCGGCTACAAAGATAAATTTTGTCTCGTAAGTGACTTTGGAATTTACCCTTGCGATGTGGATTTTGTTGTCTTCAAGCGGCTCGCGCAGGCTTTCGATGATCTGCTTTGAAAAGTGTGGAAATTCGTCAAAAAATAGCACGCCGCCGTTTGCGAGCGCGATCTCGCCGATCTTTGCTACGTTTGAGCCGCCCCCAAATATCGAGCTCTTCGTCGATGTATGGTGCGGACTGCGAAACGCACGAACGCATGAAAATTCGCTATCTTGTAAATTTAGCGAACGATATGCGGCGGCGTTTAAAATTTCGGTCAAATTTTGAGGCGGCATGATGAAAACCAGCCGTTTAGCGCACATGCTTTTGCCACATCCGGGGCTACCTTCGAAAATTAGATTATGCATGCCAGCAGCCGCTATCACGCAGGCTCTTTTGGCTCGCGCCTGCCCCATGACATCGGTAAAATCAAGCTCGAAATTTACGTTTGGGACATATTTCTCGCCGTTTATCTCGATGACATTTTCAAAAAGAGGATGAACGTTTTTAAATTTACAGCTCTCTTTAAATGCCTCGTCTTGGAAGAATTTTATCGCCTCTTCCAGGCTGGAAACGCCGAAAATTTCAAGGTTTGGTATCATCGAGGCCTTTACAGCCACGTCCTTTGGCACGAGCACTTTGGCGCTTTTTATCTGCGTGCTCAAAAAAAGCAAGATAGAAAAAAGGCTCGCCGTATTTTTGACGCTTCCGTCAAGCCCGAGCTCGCCAAAAACGAAAATTTTCTCAAGGTCGCTTGATTTTTGAAGCGCGATCAAAAGGGCGATCGCAAGGTCAAAATGAGAGCCGCTCTTTGGAAGGTCGGAGGGGGATAGATTTATAGTAATCTTTTGAGCCGGAAAGCTGAAATTTAGAGCTTGCAACGCTGCTTTGACGCGCTCGGCGCTCTCTTTTATGCTAGCTCCGGCGAGGCCTACGATACTAAAACCGGGAAGCCCGCGCGAAAAAACGGACTCGACGTCGACGATCTTGAGACCATCGCTATAAGCCGCGCATTTTAGGGACTTCATAATCTATGTTCTTTTTTATTCTTTTTGCTTTTGTATTCTTTTTCGAATTTTTTACGTTTGTTGTAGCCGATCTTTTCGATGAAAAGATGGCCGTCAAGATGGTCGTTCTCGTGCTGCAAAGCAACGGCTAGAAGTCCGTCCGTCTCGATCTGGCGCTCCTGCCCGAAGCGATCTTGAAATTTTATTTTGACGCGCTCGGCACGCTTGACATCTTCGTAAAAGCCCGGTACGCTGAGGCAGCCCTCCTGATAGACGCATTCGCCGACTTTTAACTCGAATTTAGGATTGATGATCTCGATGAGATCGGCCTTATCCTGCACGCCCTCTTCGTTGCTTAAATTTACGATGAATACCCGTTTCGCGACGCCCACTTGGATCGCCGCCAGGCCGATGCCGTCCTTTGCTATCATCGTCTCATACATATCATCGAGCAGTTTATGCAGCTCCTCGTCAAAGGTCTCGACCTCTTTTGAGACCTCGTAAAGCTTTTTGTTCGGGTAAGATAAAATTTCTAAGACCAAATTTACTACTCTCCGTCCGTATGGCCTAAAAATATCGGCTGCTCTTCAAACTCGGTCGTAGCAAGCGCATCAAGCGCGCCCGAGAGTAGCTCCTCCATGCTTTTGTCTTTGGTTATCATACTAGAAACTATCTGCACGTCGAGGTTGTTCTCCTCGCCGTCGATCTTCCACGGCATACAAGTGAGCATATTTAAAATTCTCTTGCAAGCTTGCTTCGCGCCGTTTTCGTCGGTGTATTTCATGACCATAGCAAAGCATCCGTCACCATAATGTGCGACTATATCGCTTCTGCGCGAGGTCCTTAAAAGTAGCTGAGACATGCTTTTGAACATATTGTTGCGCTCTTTTAAATTTTTGACCCTGTTTGCAAATTTATCCTTGATCTTTACGAGTAAAAACGACGAGTTGTAGCCGTATCTCTTGACCGACTCTATCTCGCTTTGTATCGTGGCTACGAGGAATTTTTTGTTATAGACCTCAAATGTGGTGTCATATATCGACTGCTCTTCGATAGCCTTAAACATCTTGCCGACCTCTTCGTAGCTGATCTTGATCACATCAAGATGTTTCTCCATGAGCTCGTTTAACTTGATGAGGTCTTGGTTGAAAGCGCTTAGAACGTTTTGTAAGGCAAGCAGATTCGTATTATTTTCTAGGCTCTCCATGCGTTTTTGTATGATCGCTCTCATGACGTTTAAATTTTTATAAATGAGAGCTACGGCCTGAAGCATGCTTTTTATCTGAATGAAGCCTTGCTTCACCTCTTTTTCGATGTTTATACTACCGCCATCAGAGATGTTTTCGGAGTGCGAGATGAGGATGTCGCCTATCTCTTTTCTAAATTCATCCGACTGCTCATCAAGCATTTTTTCAAAATATATGGAGTAATTACTAGGGATAGACGGGATATTATCGCCTCGAAGCTCGTGTAAAATATCCTCGGAAAACTTATAAATATCTACCTTTTTCTTTTTGGGATTTTGCTCTTTGGCCTCGGTTTCTTTCTTTTTTGGCTCAGGAGCATTATCTATCTTTACCACGACCTTCGTTCCTTTTTGTTATTTAAAGCTTTTCTCCAAAATTTTGTCGATAAGCCCGTATTCTTTAGCCTCGTGCGAGCTCATGAAAAAGTCGCGCTCAGTATCTTTTACGATCTTATTTAGCTTTTGTCCGGTATTTTTAGCCAAAATTCCATTCAAAATCTCTTTCAAACGTAAAATTTCACGCGCTTGTATCTCTATGTCACTCGCCTGCCCTCTAGCGCCGCCAAGGGGCTGGTGTATCATTATGCGAGAATTTGGCAGAGCGTATCTCTTGCCAGGAGCTCCGCAGCTTAGCAAAAATGCACCCATCGATGCGGCCTGACCGATGCAAATCGTGCAGACATCGGGCTTTATATAATTCATCGTATCAAAGATACTAAATCCGCTGGTTATCACACCGCCAGGAGAATTTATATAAAGGTAGATGTCTTTTTCAGGATCTTCGGCCTCCAAAAACAAAAGCTGAGCCACGATAGAAGCGGCCATACCGTCCTCTATCTCGCCGCTTAGCATGACGATCCTGTCTTTTAAAAGACGAGAGTATATGTCGTAGCTTCTTTCGCCCCTGCTGGTCCTCTCGACTACGACTGGAACATAATAGCTCATTACTCCGCCTTCTCTTTTTTGCTTGATTTTTTATCCTCTTTACTGAACATTTCGTTAAAGAGTTTTTCCTCGATCATCGACATTTTGATCGCAGGGAGCATGCCTTGGTTACGATACATCTCAAGATGAGCTTTCGGATCGCGGCCGCTTCTGTAAGCCTCAAAATACACAGCCTGAACGACCTCTTGATCGCTCACTTTCACGCCTCTAACGCGTGCTAGCTCGTCGATGATGAAGGTCAGACGAACGCTTTTTTCGGCGTCATCTCTGTATTCGTCGCGTTTTTTAGCCACAGCATCTTTATCGTCTCTAAATTTCTTCCTCTCATCCTCGCTAAAGCCGTTCCACGCGTTTCTAAACTGCATATCTATCTCTTGCTCGACGATGTTTTTCGGGGTGTCAAATTTAAATTTCTCGACGACCGCTTCGGCAAATTTAGGCTTTAGCTCGTCCGAGATGAGTTTGAAAATTTTATCTTGACGGATCTGATCTTTTATGCGTTCCTCAAGTAGCTCTTCGCTTGGCTTTTCCTCGTTTGGCATGATGGCTTTTAGGGTATTTTCATCTAGCGTCTCGGGGATCTTTCTTTCTTGAATTTCGTTGATCTTTACCTTAAATACCGCTGGCTTGCCGGCTAGATGAGCCGCGCCGTACTCAGCTGGGAAAGTCACCTCTATATCTTTGCTCTCGCCGGTTTTTAGCCCTATCATGCCGTCCTCAAAGCCGGGTATGAACTGACCTGAGCCTATCTCAAGCAGATAGTTTTCGGCCTTTCCGCCCTCAAACGCTTCACCGTCTACGAAGCCCTCAAAGTCAAATTTAGCAAAATCTCCCGCCTTAAGAGCTCTCTTGCCCTCTACTTTTTCAAGCGGCGCGAACATTTTTAAAAGCTCGTTTTTCTTCTCGTCGATGTCCTTTTTAAGCACTCTAGGAGTTGAAAATTCTGGTATCAAAGCCTCGTAGCCCTCGACACTTACGCTAGGTTTGAAAGACGCTGTCAGTTCGACATCTATGCCGTCATCTTTCCTGTCAAATTTCGATATTAACGGCTCACCGATGAGCTCGTCGCTTTTTTTACCTGATTTTTTGATAGCTTCGTTTAAAACGTCTCTTAAAATATCTTGTTCGGCGTCGCTAGTAAGCTCTTTTTCATAACGTTTTAGCACGATGGCGACTGGAACGTGGCCTTGTCTGAACCCGTCTACTTTCATCGTTTTAGCCGCCTTTTTAGCCAGCTTTTCTACGCTCGCTTTTATCTCGTCGCTTTTTATTTTAGCGCTTACTTCGACATTTACGCTATCGATTGGTTTTGCATTGATTTCCATCTATTTCCTTTTGAATACAAAAATTTGAGGCAAAATATAGCAAATTTTCCCTTATTTCATAGTTAAATGCAAAATTTATACATCTAAAAGGCGTTTTGACGTAAAATAGTCTTTTAAAATTTCGGAGAAAATTTATGCAAGAAAGCTTTGAAAATTCCGTAAAAAATATGCTAAAAATCATCGGCGAAGATCCAAACCGCGAAGGGCTTTTGAAAACTCCCTCACGCGTGTATAAGGCGTTTAAATTTCTAACCAGCGGCTACGAGGAAGATCCCAAAGAGGTACTAAACGACGCGCTATTTACGAGCTCGAACAACGAAATGGTCTTGATGCGAAACATCGAATTTTACAGTCTTTGCGAGCATCATCTGCTGCCTATCATCGGACGCGTGCATGTAGCCTACATCCCAAACGGCAAGGTCGTGGGGCTTAGCAAAATTCCGCGCATGGTAAATATCTACGCGCGCCGCTTGCAGATACAAGAGCAAATGACCGAGCAGATCGCCCAGGCACTAGCCGAAGTGATCGAGCCAAAGGGCGTGGGCGTGGTAGTCGAGGCTAGGCACATGTGCGTCGAGATGCGCGGAGTGCAAAAGATAAACTCGACTACGACGACATCAGCACTACGAGGCTGCTTCATCAAAAACGCCGACACCAGGCGAGAATTTTTCTCTCTGATAAATTCCCCGCAGGAAACGCACTTTTGAACCTAGAACGCCTAAATTTAAAGCTGAAAAGCAAAGAGCTGTCTTTATCCAACACATTTGGCATCATCACCAAAATCACCGCGACAAATATCGAGATCACCGGGCTTTGCCCAAGCATCGGCGACATCGTTCGTATCGTAGCTAAAGATAAGAGCAAAAACGGGCTTGGCATGGTGACGCAGATAAAAAGCGGCGGGGCTTTCATAAGTCCGTTTGGCTTCGTGGAGGGCTTTAGGATAGGCGACTTCGTCTATGCCAGCGATCAAGGTATGAATATCCCGGTCGGGCGAAATTTACTAGGGCGCGTGGTCGATCCCTTTATGAAGCCAGTAGACGGCAAAGGGGCGATCGAGACCAGCGAATACATGCCTATCATGAAAGCACCGATCGACGCGATGAAAAGGGGGCTCATAAACGAGCCCTTTAGCGTCGGCATAAAAACGATCGACGGGCTACTCACCTGCGGTAAAGGCCAGAAACTAGGCATATTTGCGGGCTCAGGCGTGGGCAAATCCACTCTCATGGGTATGATCGTAAAAAATACCCTAGCGCCTATCAAAGTCGTCGCGCTGATCGGCGAACGCGGCCGTGAAGTGCCTGAGTTTATCGAGAAAAATTTAGGCGGGAATTTAGACGGCACGGTCATCGTGGTAGCTACCAGCGACGATAGCTCGCTGATGCGAAAATACGGTGCATTTTGCGCGATGAGCGTAGCGGAATACTTCAAAAATCAAGGCAACGACGTGCTTTTTATCATGGATAGCGTCACGCGTTTTGCGATGGCTCAGCGCGAGATAGGCCTCGCTCTTGGCGAGCCGCCAACGTCAAAGGGCTATCCGCCAAGCTCGCTCACGCTTTTGCCTCAGCTCATGGAAAGAGCGGGCAAAGAGGAGGGCAAAGGCAGCATAACAGCCTTTTTCACGGTGCTAGTCGAGGGCGATGATATGAGTGATCCGATCGCCGATCAAAGCCGCTCGATATTAGACGGCCACATCGTGCTTAGCCGCGAGCTCACGGACTTTGGCATCTATCCGCCTATCAACATACAAAATTCTGCCTCGCGCGTGATGGGCGACGTGATAAGCAACGAACACAGGCAAAATGCGATGAAATTTAAGCGGCTTTATTCGCTTCTAAAAGAGAATGAGGTCTTGTTGCGTATCGGCGCGTATCAGCGAGGTAGCGACAAGGAGCTCGATCTTGCGATCTCCAAAAAAGAATATATGGAAAATTTCTTAAAGCAAGATGCACAGGAAGTTTATAAATTTGAGGAAATTCAAAGCCTGCTCGCGCAGATAAATTAAATTAGCCATGTTTTGATGCTTTTACAAAATGCCTGAAATTTGCGCCTTAACAGCCAAACCAATCGCCAGCGACGCGTCAGCTGCCGTAAACGATAAAAGCCTTGTTGTCACTCAAAATTTCTAGCTCAAAAGCGATAAATTTAACGCTTCAAAGAGCAGCGATTTAAAAAATAACAAGCCGGACAAAAGCCCGTTATCCCGACGATCAGCGGCACAATGGCGATAACGGCGATCCACCAGCTACTAAAATATGCCGCCACGCCAAGTAGCAACACTCCCAAAATCACTCTAAAAATTCTAGTTTTCTTGCTTTGCATCGCATTTTCCTTTTTAAAAGCGTTGAAACAATGATAACAGATCTTAAATTTTAAATATGTGACGATGTCACTAAAGTGATGACGCCGCGTTTTTGCTTTATAGCTCCTTTGTTTTCGAGCTCCTTTAGCACTCGCGAGACCGCTTCGCGTGCGCTGCCTAAGTGGTTTGCGATCTGTTCATGAGTGATTTTTAGCTCGTTTTGTGCGCCGTTTTGTTCTAAAAATTTCATTATTCGCCCGGTTAGCGGCGTAAAGAGTGCTTGCTCCATCGCATTCATGACCGAGCCAAAACGCCGCGATATGAGCTCGAGCGTGTGATTTGCCACCTGCGGATAACGCTCGCGAAGCTGCTTGTAAAAGGGCTTTGGGATAAGGATTATTTGTGTATCTTGCATGATTTGCAAATTTAATTCTAACTGCGAGAGTCCAAGCGAACAAAACGCGCAAAGTATGCAGCTATCGCCATTTTTTAGGCTAAAAACGGTGATCTCTTTAAAATTACTCGTGCTGATGTAGCCTCTTATCTCGCCGCTTGTTACGATCGCGTAGCCGTAGCAGCCGTCTTTTGGATATATGATCTCACCTTTTTTAAAGGTTTTTATCACGGCATTTTGCAAGAGTAGCCGCCTATCCTCACTTGAGATATCAAATTTCGATAAGAACTCACCATATAATATCTTTTGAAACTCGTCGCTTAGCATATTCGCCTCTTTTGCAGTAGGATTTTTTATTGTAGTCATATTCGTTTGAAATTTCGGTAAGAGAATTTATTTATAAAGCGCTTTAAGCTAAAATTCATCACGTGACATAATCACTGAAATTTCAATAAATTTTAGTTAAAATCACTAAAAATTTTAAGGAATAAAAATGTACGAAGATCAAAATGATATTTTAAAAAATACTAATTTAAGCAAACTTGCAAATTTCCCGATCGTGTTTTTTGCCGTTACGATGGGGCTTAGCGGGCTAGCCCTAGCTTACGAGCGGCTAAATTTACTATTTGATATTTCGCAAATTTTAGGCGAGCTGTTAAAATGGCTAACAGCTGCGCTTTTTATAGTCATTACGGTCTTTTACTGCTTAAAATTCATACGTTATCCAAATGCCGTGCGAGTCGAGTTCGCTCATCCCGTGCGGATAAATTTTTTCGCTGCATTTTCTATATCGCTACTTTTGCTCGCAGCCCTTTTTCAGGAAAGTAAAATTTATGGATTTTTGCTTTACGGCGGACTTGCGGTGCAGACATTTTTGACACTTTACGTCGTCGCTTTTTGGATACAAAAAGAGCTCTTGCTTACCCAAAGTAACCCCGCGTGGTTCATCCCGATCGTAGGCAACCTCATCGTTCCCCTTGCCGCGCCCACTACAAGCGTATTTGCGTGGTATTATTTCTCTGTCGGGGCGTTCTTTTGGCTCGTGCTTTTTACCATCATTTTTTATCGCCTCATCTTTCACGAACGGCTCGCGCAAAAATTTATCCCCACGCTTTTTATCTTGATCGCTCCACCTTCGCTCGCATTTTCAGGACTTATAAAGCTTACTGGCGAATTTAGTCTGGTAGCGCAGATATTGCTAAATTTGACTTTATTTTTTACCTTGCTGATACTTTTTATGTTTAAAAATTTTTTAAAGCTTAAATTTTTCCTATCGTGGTGGGCTTTTACTTTCCCCACAGCTGCGGCTAGCATAGCGTTTTTTAGGGCATTTGAGATGACAGGAGAGAAATTTTGGCTAGCGTGCGCTATCGCGATGTTTGCGGCTTTAGTATTTTTCGTCTGCTTCGTAGGCTTTTATACGATAAAAGCAATCTTTCGGCGCGAGATCTGCGTTATGGAAAAATAAATTCAATAGTTGAACCCGACCCTTTTATCCTCGCCAAAGGCGGAATTCAGCTCGCGCTCGATCGTAGTCTTAAAGTCCTCGAAGGTAAATATCGCATCGTCCTTGACGGCTACTTTTAGCGCGGTATTTTTTAGTACCAGCACGATCTGCGCGCCGCTTAGGTTAAATTCCGCTAAGCGCTCGAGGCTGAAATTTTCCTCGAAATTCGCATTTTCAGGCAAAATCTTACGCCAGATGGCTAAACGCTGCTTGAAGTCTGGCTTTTTAAACTCGATCTTATAGTCAAATCTCCTCGAAAACGCGCTGTCAAGGCTTTGGAGGAAATTCGTCGTAGCGATCAGTACGCCCTCGAAGCGCTCGATCTGCTCTAAAAATATATTTTGCATTTGATTGTGCATTTTCTCCGCACCGCTACTGCTCTCCACGCGGGTGCTCAAAAACTGATCGGCCTCGTTTAAAAGCAGCACAGGCTCGCTCTTGCTCTTTTTGCAGATCTCTTTATAGGTATCGAAAATTTTACGCACGTTTTGCTCGCTTTCGCCGACATATTTGCTTAAAATTTTGGAGCAGTCAAAGCTTAATATCTGCTTTTTCAGACTCTTTGCAAGGCCTATGGCACTCATCGTCTTGCCGGTGCCGGGCTCTCCGTAAAATATGATCTTAGCGTCGATGCCGCGGCGATTTTTGATCCCCCAGCTGTTAAGCCGCGCGAGCACCTTTTTATCGACTTGTTTTAAAATCGCACCCAAAAGCTCTTTGGTCTTTTCGTTTAGCACCACATCGTCAAGACTCGTCGCAGGCTCGATGAGCTCGAATATTTCTTGCTCTTTTACGAGGCTTTCTAGCTTCAGCTTTTTGCTCTCGTTGTCGTTTTTAGGGTGCATTATGCTTTGTAAAATTTCCTCGTTTATGAAAAAATTTCGGCTGACGTTACCAAAGGCGTTTAAAACCTCGTCATAATCGATCAGTCCGTTTTCGATGAGCGCGGAACCGTCTTCAAGCAGCGAGCGGTTTTTGATGCGCTCGAATTCATCGTCGCTTATAAGGCCGATCAGCGCGTTTAGATCGCGCCCGTTTTCAAAGTCCCCGGCGTATTCTTCTTTTAAAAGCGCTAAAAATATCAGCTGCTCTTTTACGCTAAGCGCGTTGTCCTTAAAAATTTGCTCGATTTTTATGGAAATTTTGCTTATTTCTATGCGTTCGTTTATGCGCGCTTCAAGCTCGTTTATCTGCGTTTTTATGCGCGCTTTGGCGTCGCTTGCTCCACTTTGAAACATCGCGGCTTTGGCGTAAAGCTCGATCCTTAAAAACTGATCTTTCAAATACTCCAAATGATCCTCATATGCGCTAGGCATTGGCAGCTCTACCTTCGTGCTGCCCTCCTCTAAAATTTTAAGGAATGAGGGCGAGAGCGAAATTTCAGAGTGTAAAAGCGTAAGCAGGTTCGTACCGCTTGATTTGTTCGTATTTTCGGGCGTTTTAAAGATATTGTAGCTTTGCACTATCCAGCCGTAATCAAGTAAGGATTTTATAAATTTCAGATACGAAAGATGCCTGTAATCTTGCGAGCCAAACACCGTGCAAAGCAGGTCATAGACGCTTATATTGGCCACACCTTCGATGTAGATCTTGCTTAAATGGCGTAAAATTTTGGCCTCTTCCTCGCTGCATTTTATGAGAGCCGAAATTTTGCTTTTTTTGATATCGGAATTTAAAAAATCAAGCAGATATTGCACTAAATTTTATCCTTTACCTGTTCTTTTAGCACGCGTTTTAGCACCTTGCCGGTCGCATTTCTAGGTAGCTGCTCGGCAAAATAGATGCTCTTTGGAATTTTAAAATTCGCCAAATGCTTTTTAAGATAGTCGCGGACATGCTTTTCGTCTAGATCCATGCCCTCTTTTAGCTGGATAAAGGCCGCCACCTCCTCGTCCGCGTGCTCGTCTTTTATACCGATGACTGCGGCGGCTTCGACCTCTTCAAGCTTGTAAAGCACCTCCTCTATCTCGCGCGGATAGATGTTTATGCCCTTTGAGATGATGAGATCTTTCTTACGATCGACGATGTAGATGAAGCCCTCGTCATCGACCTTGCCAAGATCGCCCGTCTTCAGCCAGCCGTTTATGATCGTTTCGTCCGTTATGTTTGGCATGCCAAAATAGCCTTGCATGACGCAATCGCCCTTGACGATGATCTCGCCTATCTCGCCGGTACCGACCTCTATCATCTCGTCATTTACGATCTTTACTTCGTATCCCTCAAGCGCCGGCCCTACGCTGAGGCTCTTTTGCTTGTCATATAAATTTGCCGCGACTACGGGCGAGCACTCGCTAAGTCCGTATCCCTCGACCAGCCTGGCATGAGGGAATTTTACCTTAAAATCATCGATAGTTTGCTTAGCCAGCGGAGCTGCACCGCTGATGAAAAGACGGATGCGATTGAACCACCTGAAATACCAAGGGATCTTCGCCTTGCCGATAGCCGTATATATCGCGGGGATGCCCAAAAATACGGTGACTCGCTTCAAAAGCGTCTGCTTTAGGACGTTTGAGAAAGGAAAGACCGACTTTATGAGCACCATCGACGCTCCCACGAACATCGGCAAAAGTATCATCGCCGTTAGAGTAAAGCTATGAAACATCGGTAAAAATACGATGAATCTATCGCTTGACCTTACGATGAACCTGTTGTGAGCGCCCTGGATATTTGAAAAAATATTTTTATAGCTTATCATCGCGCCCTTTGGCTTACCAGTCGTCCCCGAGGTGTAGATGATGTGCACCAGATCGTCTATTTCAGGTGTTTTTGAGATACTTAGGGAGTATTTGTGAGAGAGCAGGTCGGTAAAATTTATATTTCGCTCGTTTACGCCTTGCAGGCTGAAATACTGCGCGTCGATGCCGCCTTCTTGTTGCAAAGCCGGCGCTAGATAGACGCTCTCGCCGTATTCTTCGTCTAAATTTTGCTTAGGCTCGAGCCTTGAGGTTTGCAAAGATTTTGGCACTTCGCCTATCCAAATGATCTTTTGTAGCTGCTTTAGCTCGTTTAGCGGGGCAAGCTCTTTTGCAAGCTGGCTTGAAGCAAACAAAATTTCAGCGCCGCAGTCGTTTAAAATATAAGAGAATTCCTCCGATTTCAAAAAGGTATTCATAGGCACAGCGACCGCTCCGATGGCAGTCACGGCAAGATAAGCAACGATGAATTCCTGCGAATTTACGACCGCCATGCCGACCTTGTCGCCAAATTTCACGCCGATAGCCTGCAGATACATCGCGGCCTTATCCACGCTGCTTTTTAGCTCGCCGTATTTTATCTTCTGCTTATCATCAAATATCGCCGTGTAGCCGTGACGCTGCTTTGCGACATCGCTTAGCATCTCGTAGAGATTTTGATATTTATACTGCATGTTTTCGCCTAAAAATTATACTTAAAGCTCGTAGCCAAGATCTGTATAGCTCCGCGCCCAAATTCCCCTGACATGGTGCTGCTTTGGCCGTTTGGGATATTTTCGGCGCGTTTTTGGTGTCTGTCTTGATAGACATAGCCAAGCGCGACCTCAAGCGCCTCTGAAATTTTATAATTTACGCCAAAAGAATACGCGCGTGAGGTGGTATTTGGCAGCTCAAGCCCGGTATTTCTGGCGCTTGAAACGTCCTGGTCGTAGGCAAAGCCCGCCATTAGTCTCAGCCTTTCGCTCGCGTCATACGCCACTCCCAGGCGGTAGGTATTCGAGTCGCTGTATTTTCTGTTTACAGGATCGTCCATTAAGCGGTTGAAATACCCGGCAAGACGAGAGTTCGTCTGGGCTGCGTTTTTGTTTGAATACTCAAAGTCATATCCTTTAAATTTCGACCAATACGTCCTCTCATAGGCTAGCAAAAGCGTGAAGTCTGAAATTTTATATCCCGCAGCCAAGACCAGCTGAGCTGGCAATGGTATCTGCACCTTTGCTGCGCCGCTGTAGTTTATCGCTCTAAGCGCACCGTTAAATGTGCCGGTCGCATCGCCCTTGATAGTCATATCGACCTTGGAGCGGTAAGTCGCCGCAAGGCTTAAATTTTCTATCGGTCTAAAGCTCAAAGCCGCGTTGTAGCCGTAGTCTATGCTATCTCCTTCAAGCTCTCTGTATCCGTTACTTCCAAAATCGCTCGCGACCTTGCCTTTACTATAAACAGCTCTAGCACCGACTGCCACGGCAAGCGAATCGTTTATGCGATAAGCTACGGTTGGATTTAGCTCGACTACTTGCAGCTTAAATCTCTTGCCCGTAAATGCCGTATCCGCGTCCTCCCAGGCCATACCGACCGCAGCTGGCACCGCCAAAGCCAGGCCAAAACGCCAGTTTTCATAGTATTCGGACGAAACGAAGCTAAACGTCGTAGCTAGGGAGTCAAAATTTTCAGATTTGTAGCTCTTGCCGTTATCGTTTTTAAATTTAAGCTCGCCGATGTGAAACCAGCCAAGAGAGCCCTCGAAATAATGCCTACCGTCTAGAAACATCATATTTGCGGGGTTAAAATAGGCCGCATCGGCACCAAAGCTCATGGCAACGTTGCTGGCTAACAATCCCAGCGAATCCGCGCTTTGTTCAGGCACTTTATAGCCGCCTGCGTTTAGCAAAGAGCATGCCGCAAGCATGCTAAGAGCGATCTTTCTCGTCATTTTTTTCCTTTTTGTAGATTTCTTAAAATTTTGATCTCATCAGCCCAGATACTATCATCTATCGTCTCTAGTATCATCGGGATCTCGCCTATGTGCTCGTCGTTCATTATGCACTCAAACGCTTTAAGCCCTAAAAATCCCTTCCCAAGGCTCTCATGGCGATCTTTTCTGGAATTTAGCCCGAATTTACAGTCGTTTAGATGCATCGCCGATAAAAACTCATACCCGATAACGGCGTCAAATTCGTCCATCGTCTTTTTATAGGCTTCAGGCGTGCGCAGATCGTATCCCGCGGCAAAGGCGTGACAGGTGTCGATACAAACGCCAACGCGGCTCTTATCATCCGTGCGCTCGATCAGATACGCCAGCTGCTCGAACCTAAAACCTAAATTCGAGCCTTGTCCCGCGGTATTTTCGATGACGAGCTTCACGCCGTCAGTGCGCTTTAACGCCTCGTTCATGCACTCTGCGATCAAATTTAGACACTCGTTTTGGCTTATCTCGTTTAGGTGTGAACCGGGATGAAAATTTAAAAGCTCCAGCCCAAGCTCGCTCACGCGCTCTATCTCATCTACAAACGCATTAAAGCTTTGCTCGCGCTTAGCATCGTCATAGTGGCCTAAATTTATGAGATAGCTATCGTGAGGCAAGATATGGCGGGGGCTTATGTTCGCGGCTTTGCAGTTTTGCTCGAACTCCGAAATAGCGGCACTTTCAAGCGGCTTTGCCGACCATTGACGCTGGTTTTTGACAAAAAGCGCAAAGGCGTTAGCTCCGATCTTTGCGGCGTTTAAAGGTGCGTTTTGCACGCCGCCGCTAGCGCTCACGTGCGCTCCGATGTATCTCATTTCAGCTCTTTGAGTATGATTCTTATACGATTTTTAGTGTCGATAAATTTTATTAAATTGTCACAAACTTCATATTCTATTGAATCATTACTTATATTTTGTTCAAATCCGCAAGCTTTTCTAACGAGATTTTTGCCGTCATAGATCTGCTTTTTTTGCAAGACATCTTGAAATATCGTCTCGTAGTGCGGACGCAAGAAAAATTTCTCGTTAAATTCCGTCTTTGAAAAGCAAGCGCGATTAACACAAATTCTATCGTCTATTTTTATGTTCGCGGTATTGACACCAGAGCTATAAATTTGTAAATTCAGACCATTTTTATAGCTATGCAAAAAGCCGACATCGTTTATTTTTATGAGCGGTGAAAATATGGTGACCTGAAACGTTTGAGATCTTTGAGGAGGCTCGTTTTTCACGCAGCCAAGCAGGATAAAGGCTGCGACTAGAGCCGTGGTGAAATTTAAAATTTTATTTATCAATTTTTTCCTTTTTTATATTCTATTAAGCAAATAAATAATATAATCCCATCTTTAATGACCGACGGCGGCCCCTTCGTCTAGCGGTTAGGACATCGCCCTTTCACGGCGGTAACACGAGTTCAAGTCTCGTAGGGGTCACCACTTCTTTCAAACTTTAAAATATTATCCACATAAGCTTTAAAATTTCGTTAATTGCTGATTTATTTTACTTAAAATTTTTATTTTATTTTATTTTTATATTGACTATCTTTGCTCGCTCGAAAACTGTGGTCGTCCAAAGATCACAAGATGAAATCGAAGCAAAAAGAGCAGTAGAGCAAGATGTGCTTACGAGGCGCTAAATTTCGAGCAATGACGCTTATAAAAAGGCTAAATTTACCGTGGTGGCCGCCTAGCTCATCGACTTTGGCTTGTCCAGTAAGAAGCCTTGTGCGTATTTGATGCCAAATTCCTGCACCTTGGTTAAAATTTCAGGCGAGCTCACAAACTCCGCTACGACCTTGTAGCCCTGCTTTTTAGCAAAATTTACGATGGTTTCGACCAGGACGCCCGCGTTTTGATCATACGGCAGCTTTTTGATTATCGAGCCGTCTATCTTGATGTTATCGATGTCAAGCTCCAAAATTCGGTAATAGTTTGAATACCCCGAGCCAAAATCATCGATCGAAATTTTACATCCGTAGCTTTTCACGCGCTTTATGAAAGAATTTATGCCTTCATAATCGCTCATTTCCTCGCTTTCTAGCATCTCAAAGCATACGTGAGCGGGATTTGCGCATGCGCTTAGCTTTTCTTCCAGTAGCTTTCTGACGGAGCGATCGGCGATATCGGAGCTTGAAAGGTTTATAGAAAATATGTATTGCGGGTATTTTTCGACGAGGGCAAAGGCGTGAGCGATGACCTTTTTGGTTATTTGCACATATAGTTGCGTCCTCATGGCGATCTCTAAAAATTCACCCGGATAGCGGATCTTGCCGTTTTGATCCATTATGCGCACCAAGACTTCGTAAAATTTCGCCTCTTTTTCGTTCGCCTCTACATCATAAATGCCCTGACACTCGACGATCACCATATCGTTTTCAAGGGCGTATTCTACTAGCTGAGTGGTGAGCTGGTTCTTGTGGTACTGCATCTCGATGGCGTCGTTTTCTTGATAGTAGTAAATTCCGCTGCCGTTATCCAGGGCTTGTTGATTTGCCAAGATAGCCTGCATCAAGCGATTAGTCTGAGGCGTGTCGTTTGGCAAAGATACGCCCATGACTATTTTGGGGCTTGGCAAGCTCTCGTGCTTATCATCTATCATCACCTCAAGCCTGTTGAAGCTAAAATACTCCTTGATAAAGCCGATGTCTCGGACGATATTATCCCCGTTATACCAAAGGTAAAACGCATCATCTTGAAAGCGAAAGAGCCAAGCGTTTATCTGCGAGGTATCCACGCATAGCTTTAGCGTATCGGCGATCGCTTTTAGCATGGCGTCGATGATCCTGGTTTGATAGAAAAATCTAAGTGTTTTGAAATTTTTGATACTCATGCAAATAAGCATGCCGTCCTTTTTGGCCTCTAAATTTTTAGTCAGCGCGAAATAATTGCCAAAGCCAGTGAGCTTATCGATCGCCGACTGCGCCTTTATCTGCTCGTTTTTGACCGCGAGTTCGTTTAGCATTATGGCCTCTTTGGTCCTGTTTAGCTTGATGGCGATATATCCTTCGAGCTTAGAGCGAAAGAAAAACGGGATAAATTTAGCCTTTTCGTAGATGAGGTTTCCATCTTTGGCCTTACTGATGAGCTCGTCGCTCTCCCAAAAATTCGCCGTCCTTATCGCCTCTCGCATGCTCTCGTAAAAGCTTTCTGGGTGCATGCCGGATTTTAGCACGTGAGGATTTTTGCCTTTTACCTCTTTTAGTTTATACCCGGTCGTCTCTTCAAACGTTTTATTCACGTATAAAATTTTATTTTGCACGTCCGAAAACACTATCGAGCTATGCCCGCCGTCTATCGTCGTTTTTAAAAGCTTTATCTGGCGCAAATTTCTCACGCTTTGTCTTGCTTGATAAAATATAAACGCCAGTAGCCAAAAGAACAAAACGAAAGCCACGCTTTGCAAGAATTTCAGCCTATCAAACACCTCTTTATACCAAATGAGATTTTCGCGTCTAAAATTTTCTATAAATTTACCAAGCCCGAGCTGGGCGCTTTGAGTGTAGATCGTATTTAGCAAGATCATGGAATTTAGCGCGTATTTGGCCTTTTTTAGCATATTGGACTGTTTGGCGTTTTGCTCGCTTAGCCCGGACATCTCATCTATCTGCGACTGGGCTTGTTTGACGGTTTGCAGATCAAATCTGATCATATTTCTTATCGTCAAAAACAAAGGCTTGAACGCTTTTAGCTCGGGGTCTTTGTCTATTTCGTATTCGCCGGCTATGATAAACGCCGCCATGCCAGAGCTAACGTAGTTTGATCTATCGACGAACCTACGTTTTTTGGTGTAAATTTCGCCAAGCTCTTTTAGCTTGTCCGCGTTATCATGCAGGCCAAGCCCTAAATTTTGCTCATTTAACGCCAAAAGCCTCGTTAAATTCCTGTCGAAATTTTTGGCGTTTTTGTTGAGCTCGTCGTAATTAAGCACGAGTATGTTATTTTCGAGGTTGAAATTCATCTCGTCGTTTGCAAGCTTTAAATTTATAAGAGCGTTGTTGAATTCCCCGCTCACGCTCAAGGCCTTGTTCGTTTTATAGATGAAAAACGCGCACACGCCAAATACCACCGCCAGCACAAAAGCGAAAATTTTAATTTGACGAAGGTTCATTCATTATCCTCGGGCGTTCGCCGCTTAAAGAAAGTAGGAATTTATAGAGCGCATCGATCTCGTCGCCGCTTAGATCATACATAAACTGATTTGCGCCGATATGTTTTATCGCCTCTTTTAGCGTCATTATGCTGCCGTCCATCAAATAAGGTGCGCTTACGGCGATATTTCTAAGTGACGGCACGCGGTAAAGGCGCTTATTCATATCGCTTTGAGAGGAGACGCCGGCTAATATATCCTTTGAAAATCGCACGTCCTGCATCAAATTCGCACCTAAATTTTTACCGTTATGGCACGCTACGCAGCCTAAATTTTTAAAAATTTCAAATCCCTTTTTCTCGCCCTCGCCAAGCGCGCTCTCATCGCCCGCCAGATATCTATCAAAGGGCGAATTTATCGTCAGTATCGCCTTTTCGAATTCTACGAAGGCATCGACTATATTTTCATAAGTTATGCCGTCTTTGTAGATGCGCGCGAATAAAATTTCATATTCCTCGATATCTTTTACGGCGGTTAAAATTTTATCTTCACCGGAATTTAGCTCATAGCGCGAGGTGATGGACTCTTTTACTTGAGCATGGATGCCGCGGATACGACCGTCGTTGTAAAATATATAATTTGACGCCGCGTTCAAGATACTAGGCGGGTTTAGAGTGCCCTTTTGAACGTATTTTGAATTCGTGCCGCTAAAGTCCCAGTAGAGGTTGTGACAGGTCTCGCACGAGTAGTTTTCGTTGCTGCTTAGTCTCTTATCGAAAAAGAGCTTTTTGCCAAGGTGCGCCCTGCTCTCATCGTAGTTTAAAAACAGTAGCGGCTCAAAGGACGCCTCGAGGGCGAAAATATTGACCACCAAAAGTAGCAAAAAGAAAAGCTTTTGCATAAATTCCCCGCAAAAATTTTAGAATTGCATTATATCTTAATTTACTTTCTGATAAAATAAATCCGCTTGACTTCTTTTCAATATAGCATTTTTCACTAAAGGATAGCGATGAGAAAATTTTGTCTGCTTTTGCTTGCGCTTGGTGTGATTAGCATGCTTCATGCAAGCTGGAAAGATACGCTAAATTCCGGTATGAGCGCCATAAATTCTGCAAATCCAAGCAGCAACGGCGACTATAAAAGCCTCGTTGCAAGCGCACTAAACGCCGCGGTCGATCAGCTCTCAAAAGACGGCTTTTTAAACAGTGCTACGGCCAAGATCCCGCTACCAAGCTCACTGCAAACGGCTGCAAATTTAGCCAAAAAAGTAGGTGGCGAGAAATGGGCGAACGAGCTCGTCGTCTCGATGAACAAAGCCGCAGGCGAGGCCGTGCCAAAAGCTGCGAACGTCTTTAGCGATACCATAAAAAATATGAGTGAAGCGGATGTAAAAAAGGTCCTTAGCGGCAGCGAGGACAGCTTCACGAAATTTTTACAGGAAAGATCGGGCAAAAACCTACAAAAGGTCTTTAAACCTATCATTGAAAAAATGATGAGCGATAACTCGTTCGCGACCGCTTACAACAAGCTAAATTCGCTCGTTGCAAACAACGCTTTGACAAACTCCGACACCGCAAAATCGCTCAAAAATTTAGCCTCCGACCTTGGCGCAGGCGAATACATCCCGCAACAAGACGAGGATATGAACGACTACATCACGCGCAAAACGCTAGAGGGGCTTTTTAAAGTCATGAGCGAAAAGGAGAACGGACTGCGTGGCGGCACTCTTGGCAAGGGCGCAAAAATTTTAAACGATATACTAAAGTAAATGTCAGCCAGAAAAAGTAAAGAATTCCTCGCCGATCTTGCACTCGTTGCAGTTGCCGTCGTTTGGGGCGTCACGTTTTTGCCCATGGCGCAAGCGCTTCATACAAACGGCGTATTCACGCTGCTTTTTTGGCGGTTTTTGCTAGCGTTTTTCCTGATGGTGCTAATCAGCCTGGCTTTCGTGCGCAAGATCGATGCGAATTCTATAAAATACGGCGCTATTTTAGGCGTATTTTTATTTGCAGGATTTGCCTTTCAAACGTTCGCGCTAAAATACGCTCTAAGCTCCAGCGTAGCCTTTATAACGGGCTTAAACGTAGTTTTCGTGCCGTTTATAGTATTTTTATTTTTCAAGCAAAAGGTCTATATCTACTCGTTTGCGGGCGCGTTTTTAAGCGCGATCGGGCTTTATTTTTTATCCTCCGGCGAATTTGGCCTGGGGCTAGGAGAGCTGCTAAGTGTCATCTGCGCTTTTGCCTATGCGCTTCAGATAGTTTTTACAGGCGTTTTCGTAAAGCGATGCGAGCTTTATGCGCTGGTTTACATGCAGTTTTTGACTATCTGTGCGCTATCTTTGATATGTGCGGTCATTTTCGAGGGCACGGCCATGCCAAATTTTGACACGGAATTTTACAAAGCCGTCATCATCACGGCAGTCTTTGCCACGGTTTTTGCCTTTTTCGTTCAAAACGCGATGCAGCGCTACACTACGCCGATGAAAACGTCGCTCATTTTTACGCTTGAGCCGGTGAGCGCGGGCGTGCTTGGGTATTTTGTAGGCGGAGAGAGGTTTAGCGCTCTTCAGATCGGCGGAGCGCTCGTGATACTGGCTGGAATTTTACTAAGCGAGATAGGCTCATACTATAAAAATAAAGGCTCTTTTTAGTAAATTTTTGATTTCTTTTCAGCGAAGTCAAATCTTATGAAGCGACACTATTTCCGCCATTCTGCTCGCAGTTGCGAGTGCATAAGCACGAAGCAAAAATTAAGGGAAGCGGTAGCTGACCGTTGATTTCGTGCTATATGCTTAGCTTTGCTTCGTTCGCTACCGTCCTGCTCTCGAGAACGGCACTTTGTGAGCGAGTAAGATTTGCGAAGCACTTAAATAATGTATCAAAATTTTACCAAAAAGAACTAAACTAAAAGGAATATGATGAATAGACTAAAAACGAAAGAATTCCGCGCGGATATCGCGCTCATCTTTGTCGCTTTGGTTTGGGGAGCGACGTTTTTACCGATGGCGGGAGCGACCGCGACAAACGGCGTCTTTACGATACTTTTTTGGCGATTTTTGATATCGTTTCTACTGATGTCCGCCTTTACGCTCAAATTTAGAAAATTTGACCCAAATTCCGTCAAATACGGCGTCATCTTGGGGCTATTTTTATTTTGCGGTTTCAGCGCTCAAACATTTGCGTTTAAATTCACGTATAGCGGCGCGGTCGCCTTCATATCAGGTCTAAACGTCGTCATCGTGCCGTTTTTGATGTTTTTGCTCTTTCGTCAAAGAATTTACGTTTATTCGTTCGTCGGCATATTTTTAGGCGCTCTTGGGCTTTATTTCCTCTCAAATGCCAGGTTTGGCCTAAGCTTTGGCGAGCTTCTGAGCGTCGTTTGCGCCTTTGCTTGGGCGCTTCATATCATATTTACAAGCATCTTTGTCAAGCGCTGTGAGCTTTTTATGCTGATAAATACACAGTTTGCGGTCGTCTGCGTGCTAAGCCTTATTTTCGCTTTTATCTTTGAGGGCGGAGCGACACCGAATTTAGACTACGCTTTTTACAAAGCGATGGTGATATCTATCGTTTTTGCCACGCTTTTTGGCTTTATCATGCAGCATCTCATGCTTCGCTACACCTCGCCCGTAAAAGCGGCGCTCATTTTTACGCTTGAGCCGGTTAGTGCGGGCGTGCTGGGGTATTTTGTAGGCGGAGAATATCTAAATTCAGTGCAAATTTCAGGAGCGGCGATAATACTAGCCGGCATCGTCATAAGCGAACTTGGATCGTATTATAAAAGTAAACGGATAGAATTTAGCCAAATACCAAGCACACAAAGCCCACAAAATGGCTAGTTTATAAAAAATTTAAAATTTGTTTGCAAAAAAACGAATTTCGTAGTATAATTCGCAATCGTATAACAAATACAAAACTTCAAAAAGGAGAAAACCATGAAAAAGGGTTTTACAATGATCGAGTTGATCTTCGTGATCGTGATTTTAGGTATCTTGGCAGCTGTCGCTATCCCAAGACTAGCAGCTACTAGAGATGATGCGGAGATTTCAAAGGTGGCTACTAATGTCCAAACTTTGGTTGCAGATATTGGTGCTTATTATACGTCACAAGGTTCTTTTTCGGATATTAAAAACATGAGCAATGTACCAAACCCTGTTAAAGCAAAGACAGACACTTGTCTTACAATAGGTAATGATGCAGGCAACGGCACGATAGGTGCAACAATAGGTGAAGATGGTCTTTGCAAAGATGTTTGGAAATTGCCTGGTTTAGTACAACTTAAAGACAATATCACAAGTAACGACAACAAAACTAAAAATACCCTAAAATTTGGGGGCATGGGAGTAAAATACTAATAAATTTTGCTCACTAAATCTTAATCAAAGAGCCTTTTGGCTCTTTGCTCCTTTTATCCAAATAAAATTTTTAATTTTTAACTGTCAAAATAAAGTCAAACCTCATGAAGCGATGCTACCGTCAGCGATCGTAGTCATTACTGAAGCGAGTAAAATTTGCGAAGCTTTTAAATTTAGAAAACGAGTGGAGCGAGATAAACTAGCCCCTTAGATCCTTAAATTTAAAACAAAACACAAAAAAGCAAAGCGAAGCTACGAGGATGATACTAGCGCCGCTGGTTAAATTCAGCCAGAAGCTAAGCATCAGTCCGGCGACGCAAAACGCTACCGAAAAAAGCGCCGAGATGACCATCATCGAGCCTAGTCTCTTGGCAAAGACTTGAGCTATATAAGGCGGTATGGTAAGTAGCGCGATGACTAAAATAAGCCCTACTACGCGGATAGTCGCGACCACGCAAAGCGCCATCATACAAACGAGCAGATAGTAAAAAAACGTCGTATCCACTCCACGCAGCTTTGCAAATTCCGCATCAAAGCTTAAAGCTACGAACTGACGGTAAAAGACCGCGATGATGACGATAAATGTCGCATCTATCGCGCCCATGAAAAGTAGATCGCTATGGCTGACTGCGAGTATAGAGCCAAAAAGATAGCTCATCAAGTCGGCATTGTAGCCGGGGGTGAGGTCGATAAATATGATACCAATCGCCATGCCAAACGCCCATATCGCGCCGATGACGGAGTCGATCTTGGTTTTGTCATGTAGCGTGATAGTCGCGATAACGAGGGCTAAAAATAGCGAAAACAGCCCAGCGCCAAGCAGCGGCTCCAGCGAAAAGAAAAATGCCAGCCCTATACCACCGTATGCTCCGTGCGCGATACCGCCGGCGATGAAGGTCATGCGGTTTATCACCACGAGCGAGCCTATCATGCCGCAGACTATGCTGACTAAAACGCCCGCCAGCAAAGCATTTTGCATAAAGCTTAGGCTCAAAATTTCAGCCATCGTAGCGACCTTTAAAGATGTTAAATTTCATTGTCGCAGGCCCTTGCTCGCTCACACCAGAAATTTCGCCTTGCGTCTTTTCATGCTCGCAAACGCACTCGCCAATGGCCACCTCGACATCGCAGAAGTGGTTGTGCTCATGCACTAGATGCTCGATGAAATCACGCTTCATAATCTGCGGCGAGATATCATGTAGGTATAAATTTTTACTGACGTAGGCGACCTTCGTCGCGTAGTTTAGCGCGATATTTAGATCGTGACTGACGAGCACGACGCCTATACCGTGCGAGTTTATCTGTTTCAAGATAGTGTAGATTTCAGCCTGGCCCTTTGTATCTATGCTCGCGGTGGGCTCATCTAACATCAAAATTTTAGCGTTCGCACAAAGCGCACGAGCGATATAAACGCGCTGTCTTTGCCCGCCGCTAAGCTCTCCTATGCGCTGCTCGCTAAAGCCCGCCATACCGACGCTCTCTAGCGCCCCCTCGGCCTGCGCTCGCTCACTTTTAGAGTAAAAGCCAAACATCTTTTTATCCAATAACCCCATCAAAACAACCTCTATGACGCGCATAGGAAAGCTTTGGTTAGAGAGGAAATTTTGAGGGACGTATCCGATGAATTTGCTGATATTTTTGGGCTTTTGACCAAAGAGCCTTATCTCTCCGCTTTGAGGCTCGATGAGCCCTAGCATCAGCTTTAAAAGCGTGCTTTTGCCGCCGCCGTTTGGCCCGATTATAGCTAGAAAGTCCTTGCTGTCGTAGGTCAGGTTTATATTTTCCAGCACGAGCTGCTTGTCGTAGCTGAAATTTAGATCTTTTATCTCGATAGTATGCTTCAAAATACACTCACTTGCGTCGTAGTCGTAAAAAGTATGAAAACCCCAAGCCCGAGCATCACTGCAAGAGCGAGGAATTCAGCGTAAATTTTAAAATGATTGAGCTTGCTAAAGGCGTTTTGATTTAGCTTGGCGCCAAAGACCGCGGCGATGAATATGATCGCGCTCATGCCAAGTGCCATAAATGCGCCGCTCATAAAGCCTGCAAAGTAGCTTCCAAGCTCGTGAGCCAGCACGAAAACCAGGATCGTGCCAGGACACGGGATAAGCGCTGCGGCTGCGGCTACCAGCCACTCATGATAGCCTTTTGGCTCGGCCTTTTTCTGCGAGCAGACATTACAGCCACACTGCGCTGCGTGTACTGCGGGCTGAAATTTCATCTTAGCGCGGGTGGCGTCAGGTGCACCGTTTTTAGAAACGTCAAAAATATAAGAATTCCGCCCGACCGTAGGCTTTGAGGTGTAAAATTTCAGCTTTTTATAAAACATATAAAGCGAAATGGCGATGATGACTATCGCCGAAGCGACGGTCGTTATCCTACCCGCGTCTTTAGTGTAGCCGGCACTCACCCCAGAAAGTAGCGCAAACATCAGGCAAACGAATAAAAACGCGCCGATAACGTGCAAAAAGCCGATCTTTAGCGAAAAGAGAGCGGCCTTTACGTAGCTGCCTCCGGTCGCCGCAAAATACGAGCCCGTAAGCATCTTACCGTGCCCTGCGCCCGCAGCGTGTAAAAAGCCGTAGATGAACGAGCAAAGCAGCATGAACGAAAACGAAGCGAATTTAAACGTTTCGGAATTTTGCCGTAAAAGTTGCTTCAGCTCGTCTAAAAAGCCAAGGCTGGCCTTTGTGACGGAGTCAAATTTTTGCTCGTCGATCGCGTCTATATCGGCATGCTCGTTTTGCTGTTTTACGACTGCGCTCAAGCTTGGCTTGTCGTTGTGCTCCTTGGCGCTTTGCTCGGTCGAGAGCGTGTAAAAGATGACATTTGAGTTTGGATTTGGTATGACCCAAACTTTAGGCGAAATTTTAAACGCGTCGCTGTCTAGGAATTTGAAGTTGAAATATCCCTCTTTATCGAAAATTTCGACCGAGATGACATAGTCGTTTTTTATAGGCAAGTCGGTGTTGAACGCGAGGTTGAATTTCAGTCGTCCCTCGTCGAAATAAAGCTTGTAATCCCTTAAATTCAGCTTTAGCTTAGTGGCGTTTTCGTCCTTGTAAAAGTGCTCGATATCTACTAGAAAATGCCTTGGCACAAGGTAGTCAAGTAAATTTAAACGTATCTGGCGAAGCTCGTTATCATCGATCTTTTTATCAGAATTCAGGTCGAAATTTTGCTGCATGAGCTGCGAGAAATTCTCAGAAAAAGTCCATGTGAATTTTATCGCCGAAATTTTGTCTTGTTTGACCTCAAACGCCGTATTTACGTGCGCGGTTGGACTATAAAGCGAGCAGAGTGCGCATCCAAAGGCCTGCAGATAAACTAGACTTAGCAAAAGGACGCGCACGAGCATTGATTAAAGGCTTCGGGCTAAAATTTCAGCCGTTTTTTTCATCTCATCCAGCCAGTTTAAAGGCAACTGATCGAGCTCCTCGACGGTGGCTCCGGCTTGCTCGGCTATCAGCTTAGCCGCTTTTTTAGGAAACTGTGGAGCTACGAAAATGACCTTCACACCGTGCTCTTTAGCCTCGTCGATGAGCTCGGCGATATCGGTCGGTTTTGGCTCTTTGCCCTCGACTTCGATAGCGATTTGCTCCAGGTTATAGCGTTTAGCGAAATATCCCCACGACGGATGATATACGATAAATACGCGGCTCTTTATGTTTTGCAATTTATCAGCGATGAATTTATTAAGCTCGTCAAGCTTGGTCTCGAATTTAGCTAAATTTGCCTTATAAAGCTCGGCATTTGCAGGAAACTCGGCGATCAAAGCGTTTGCGATATTTTCAGCTTGAGTTTTTACAAGCACAGGATCGAGCCAGATGTGCGGATCAAGGCCGTCATGATGGTGGTGATGATGTCCGTCATGATCATGATGCTCGTGTTCGTGGTGTTTGTCGCCGTCATGTTCGTGCTCATGCTCCTCACTCATCGCGATCTTTTGGATACCCTCTTGAGTCTTTACGATCTTTAAATTCTTATAAGTCTTTGAAAATCTATCCAGCCAAGCGTCCTCAAACTCGATACCAACGGCAAAATAAAGCTTGCTTTTTTCAAGCTCTTTCATCTGCTTTGGCTTTGGCTCGTATGTGTGCGGGTCTGCGCCCTTGCCGACCATGACATTGACATCAAGCGTGTCGCCGGCGATCTGCTCGATGAAGTATTTTGTCGGCAAAATACTTGCGGTTACGATAGGTTTGGCAAATAATGCAACTACACTTATGACTAGCAAAGTGAAAATTTTTCTCATTATCTCTCCTTTAAAAATAATCCGCAAGTTTAGCAAAATGCAACTAAGTTGCAACTTAAGAGATTTAAGTTTGAATTTTATCTGAAATTTCTAAATTTTAGACTATTTTTCTAGCGAGGCGCGTATTCGTAGCATAGTCAAACGATACGAGCAAAGGACAGAGTGCCTAACACAAACGAAAGCGAAGCTTTTAAATTTTCAGAAAAGAGCCTTGATTTTTTATGAATGCTTTCATTTTTTAAATTAAATTTAAAAATTTTAGCGTTAATATAAGCAAAACTAAAGGCAAAATATGGACATCGAGAAATTTTTACAAGAGCACGGCATAAAGCCTACGCCGCTGAGGATGCAGCTGGTCGAAATTTTAAATGCCAGCAAAACGCCTCTTAGCTACGACGAAATTTTACAAAATTTAGATGCGAACAAAACGACGATCTACCGCAGTATGGAGCTCTTTGAGAAGCAAAACCTCATCGTAAAAACCGAAAACAACCACAAAAGCTACTACGAGCTCGCAGACGGAGCGAAAGCGTATTTCATCTGCGACGTCTGTCACAAAGTCACGAATATCGAAGTGCCGATGCCAAAGCAAGCAAAGATCGTAAAAAGTGCCGTCATAAAGGGCATCTGCGAAGAGTGCGATCACTCATAAAGCGCGATGATATCCTCCGGGATCGCCTTTGGTCGCTGCGAAATCGGATCGAAATAAACGAAAGTCGTCTTTGCTTTTGCGATGATCTTGCCATCTTTTTTAAACTCAAAAAATCTTAACGAAGTAGCCTTTTTATCAGCCTGCGTCCAGGTGTGGATCTCGATTTGATCGCCAAGCTTTACGGGCGCGATATATGTGGCTTCGTTAGCCCTGATGAGCCAGACGCCGTTTCGCTCGCGCTGAGCGTCCAGCGTATCGCCTACCGCGTCAGAGTGCGCAAATGCCGCCTCTTGCATGAGCACGAAATAATAAGTGTTGTTCATATGCCCGTGCATGTCGATAGCCTGCGGCGGGACTTTTAGCTTGTAGATGAATTCTTTCATTTTGCCGCCCTTTTTGCTAAAATTATACCCAAAAACGGGGATTTAGATGCAAAATATCTGGGATAAAAAAGCGAGCAATTATCAAAGATTTGACGGCAGTATCAATAAATTTCAGCGACAAGTTTTTGATGCGCTGCAAAATTTCGGTGTAAATTTTAGCGGCAAGTCACTCGTTGATATCGGCTGTGGTACTGGCGTTTGGACGCTACTTCTGGCAAAAGAAGCCTCGCACATTACCGCAGTGGACAGCTCCGCCGGTATGATCGATATTTTAAGGCAAGACGCCGCAAAATTTAGCGTAAAAAACGTGACCGCCGTTCAAAAAAGCTGGCAAGAATTTAGCTACGATGAAATTTATGACATCGCGCTTACGACGATGAGTCCGGCGATAGCGAGCGAAGAAGATTTTAAGAAATTTTACGCGCTGGGCGAGGTCAAAATTTACCTGGGCTGGGCGAGGTCCAGGACATCGGACATTCTCGAGCCGTTTTTTAAGAAATTTGGCAGGCAGGCGTCAGAATACCCCGCCACGCGTCGCCTCGAAGAGTGGCTAAAAGTGCAAAATTTAGCCTATAAAAGCGAGCTTTTAAGCGAGAGCAGGACAGCTAGGCGTAGCTTTGACGAGGCGCTTGAGAACATCTGCTGGCACCTTGAGATAAACGGGCTGAAATTTGACAAAAACGAGATCATTACGATGCTAAGGCCGCTTTGCAAAGATGGCTATTTGGTCGAGACTATCGATTCTTTAATGAAACTTTTTGTATTCTAACGCTTCAAAATTTTAAAAAGGAAGCGGATGGAAATTTTACTACTGGCGTTTGCACTGGCGATGGATAGCGTCGCACTTAGCATCGCGAGCGGCACGAAATGTCGCACTTTAGGCTTTTTGCAAGTCCTAAAAACGGCGCTAATTTTTGGCGTTTTTCAAGCGCTTATGCCATTTTTAGGCTATATTTTGGGGCTTAGCTTTGTAAATTTCATCCAAGAGATCGACCATTTCATCGCGTTTGGCATATTGGGCTTTTTGGGCGCGAAGATGATCTTGGAAGCCCACCACACCAAAGATGAGCCCTGTTTGATCAACCTTAGCAGCAAGGATCTAGCCCTTGGAGCAGTTGCTACCAGTATCGATGCGCTCGCTGTCGGTATAACTTTTAGCTTTGCAAATGTCGATATAGCCTACTCTTGTTTGATCATCGGTACAGTTTGCTTCGTGCTTTGCACGGCGGCCTGTTATGTCGGTAAAATTTTAGGCGCATGGCTAGAGGCCAAAGCACTCGTGCTGGGAGGCCTGATACTGATCGGGCTTGGCACGAAGATCCTCATTACACATTTAGTAGATCGCATCTAGGCTGAATTTACTCTCCTGGCAAGAGTTATTTACATAAATATTATGTAATATATTTATATTTTTACATAAAATTTATTATTAAACTATTAATAGATATATAAATGTTATAGTTTATTATGGTGGCTTTACAAATTTTAGGCGTTAAAAGCGATCATAGACGATACCAAGAGTATTTCCTAAAATGCGGGTATCGTCGCTAATAAAATTTGATCTCGCTAAATTTTATAGATCTGTTAAAATATTTCATTGATTTTCAGCTCTCAAAGCAGGAGAATGTGAACAGCATCCCTGTAAAAACCTTGCTAGCGAGCTTATCACCGCCGATGTTTCTGCTTCGACTTTGTCTCGCAGCTTTTCAAGATACTTCGCTGTCGCTCGTGACGCTCTGCTCGCAATTGCGAAGCAAGTATCAATGATTTATTATAAACAGCCTTTTAAAAACCAATACTATCAAAGCTCGATCTCAATACCAACCGGACAGTGGTCACTACCGCCGATGTCAGCGAGGATGAATGCGTCTTTTAGGCGGCTTTTTAGGCTTTGTGAGATGAAAAAATAATCAATCCGCCAGCCAACGTTTTTCGCACGCGCGTTGAAGCGATAACTCCACCATGAATACGCGTCCGCCGCGTCCCCATGCACCTCGCGGAAGGTGTCGATGAAGCCATGCGCCACGACCTCATCCAGCCACGCCCGCTCGATGGGCAAAAAGCCCGAAGTTTTGGCGTTTGCCTTTGGGTTTTTGAGGTCAATCTCGCGGTGGGCGGTATTGACGTCGCCGCAAAATATCACGTCCAGCCCCTGAGCGACCAGAGCGTCGATGTATGCGAGAAATTTGGCGTAAAAGTCCATCTTGTAAGCAAGCCGTGCGTCATCTTTTTGCCCGTTTGGAAAATAGATATTAAACAGCGCGACATTGCCGAAGCGGTGTTCGAGCACTCGCCCCTCGTCATCGTTAAAAAAGAGCGATTTTTGTGTGGCGGTGTTAAATTTAGACAGGCTCATCACGCCAGAATACCCCGCTCTCACCGCGGAATTTACGCTGATCTCGTTAAAGCCAAGCTTATAAATTTCAGGCGGCACGTCGGCTTCTTTTACCTTTATCTCTTGCAAGCCCAGAAAATCGGGCTTAAGCCCCGCCACCCACGCAAAGCCGTCCTTTGCGGCAACGGCGCGCAGTCCATTTACATTCCAGCTGATCAGTTTCATTAAAAGCCTTAAAATTTTAAATTTATTAGACGAAAAATATCAAATTTTTGCTTTATATAACTAAAAAAATATTAAAATACCGTCTTTGATTTTATTTCAATACTACTGAAAGGTTTTTCATGCAAAAGGTCCTATATATCAAGACACTTACGTTGATTTTGGTTTTTAGTATTTTTATGTCTTTACTAAACTACCAATTTTTCTTATTCTGCTTTAAAGATATAAGCTTTGATGGTAATAAAACGATATTTTTCACGCTTCCTATCATTTATTTTATATTGACTAATTTCATATACTCGGTCCTGCTGATGCCATATATTTGGAAATTTATCGCAGTACTTACGGTGCTGATCAGTAGTTTAAGCGCTTATTTTATGGGTGCTTACGGTGTTATTTTAGATAGTGAGATGATAAGAAACGTGTTTGAGACCAATCCGGACGAAGCCGCAAGCTATCTAAATTTTAATCTAATACTATGGCTCGTTTTTACGTGCATTTTGCCGATAATCTATATCATAAAAGTAAAAGTGCGATACGCAAATTTCAAGCAAGAGCTCATCAAAAGAGTCTCATTCACACTTGGCTGCTTAGTCGTTTTGGGAGTATTTAGTGTATTTTTGACAAAGACGTATATGCCCTTTTTTAGAGAGCACAATCACGCTAGATTTTACAACTTGCCATTTTACCCGATATATTCGACAAATAAATTCATAAAGAAAAGATATTTTTATAAAAAAGAGGAATTCAAAATTATCGCAGCCGACGCTACTAGAGTAAAAGGTGACAGGCAAAAGATCCTTATTTTCATAGTCGGCGAAGCAGCGCGCTCGGCAAACTACTCGCTAAACGGCTACAAGCTACACGATACGAACAAATTTACTCAAATAAAAGATGTCGTGAGCTTGCCAAATTTCTACTCTTGCGGCACGGCTACGGCTCAGTCCGTCCCTTGTATGTTTTCAAATTTAGGGCGTGAAAATTTCTCGGTCGATAAGGCGAATAACCAAGAAAACGCGATCGACATCCTGGCAAAAACAGGCGTTGATGTGTATTGGGCCGAAAACGACAACGGCTGCAAGGGAGTGTGCGACCGTATGAAAAATGTAATCCAAAGAGATGTCGGCATGGATACCGTGCTACTTGAAGACGCTAAAAACTGGCTAGAGATCGCCAAAAAAGATGGCAACGATACGGCTATATTCATCCACATCATCGGCTCGCACGGACCGACATACTTTGAGAGGTATCCAAAAGAATTTGCCCAGTTTAGCCCCTCTTGCGAAACCAGCGAGCTAAAAAACTGCAGCAGTGAAGAGATCGTAAACGTCTATGACAACACGATACTTTACACTGATTTCATAATGTCAAATCTAATCGATATGCTAAAAGAGCAAGAAGCAAACGCCGATGTAGCGCTATTTTATCTCTCTGATCACGGCGAGAGCCTCGGAGAAAACGGCATTTATCTGCACGGTCTGCCATACGCCATAGCGCCTGACGAGCAAAAGCATATCCCTGCCATCGCTTGGTTTGGCGAAAGCCTAAAGGATAAAAAGCAAAATTTACAAAACGTAAAAGGCGAGCGCTTCTCTCAGGATAACGTCTTTCATTCGCTACTTGGCTTTTTTGACATAAATACAAGCGTCTACAAGCAAAATTTAGACCTATTTAATATAAAATAAAGCCCGAAGAGTTCGGGCTTTTTCTAAATTTAGCCGATCGTCTCGGCGGCTATCATGCCAAACGTGAGGCAATCGGTTATCGCTACGGAGCCAAGACGGCTGGCACCATGCACACCGCCTGTTATCTCGCCTGCAGCGTAGAGATTTGGTATCGGCTGAGCAGTCAGCGAGTTTATGACCTGCGCTTTAGTGTTGATGTTTAGCCCGCCCATCGTATGGTGGACTTTTGGCGTTCCGCGCTCTGCGTAAAACGGCGGTACAGATATGTCGATGCCCTTTGTCGTAGTCGCAGCGACTGGCTTGCCAAAGTCCTCGTCCTTGCCTTTTTTGACGAATTCATTATACCTTGCGATAGTCTTTTTAAGCTCGGCTACCGGGATCTTATACTCCGCGGCTAAGGCGTCTATGGTATCAAATTTCTTGCAAATTCCAGCCTCAAGCGCCTTTTCGTAGTGTCCAGGCAACATGTGCTTTAATGCACGCGAATCGCAGAAGTTTATAGGGAAATTCTTATCATCATCGCCCTTTTCGTGGATGACCTTAAACATCGCCTCGGTCCTTGTGCGACGATCTGCGAGCTCGTTCATGTAGCGTTTGCCAGTGCGAGGATTGACTGAAATTCCAAACGGGAAAGAGCCATTTACATTAAACATCGAGCCGACGCCAAAGCCGGTCTCATCTGCACATCCCCAAGGTCCGTATTGTATCCAGCTTGGCTGCACAGGGTATGCGCCCGCTCTAAATGCCGTCAAGAGCGCGCCTGCTGTGGCTCCTGGGTGGTTCGTGGAGTCGGTTTCTGGCGTGATCCTAGGATCTTGCAAACGTCTAAAAATTTTATCTCGGCAAAACCCGCCTGCAGCCAGCATAACGGCCTTTTTAGCTTTGATGTATTTGGTGTCGCCGCCTTTGTTTTCGACATCATCGCTCATCAAATTTCCGTCAAATTTATAGTTTTCTCGCACGATGACGCCTACGACCGCGCCTTTGTCGTCAAAGACGAAGTTGTCAAATTTCGTTCTTTTTTTGACAGTCGTACCATCAAGCTTTTCAAACGTGCCGATCATAGGAAGCACGATACCAGAGCCGCTGCCGTTTTCAGTCTGAAGACTCCTTGGCACGGAGTGGCCGCCCGCATGTGTGAGCTGATCGATGTATTTAGCACCGCAATCAAGCGTTAGCTTATACGCATCTTGTGCTCTTTTGCCAAGCATTTCAAGAAGCTCTCTGTGGTTTATGCCCCGACCGGCCTTGAGGCAGTCGTTCATAAAAAGCTCCGTACTGTCTTTTATGCCGGCTTTCTTTTGGATGTCGCTATTTGGAACGGCAAAAATACCCCCGTTTATGACGGAATTTCCTCCGAGTCGTCCCATTTTCTCGATCAAAACGACCTTGTTGCCCTTTTTAGCCGATGTCACACCGGCTGCAAGAGCGGCAAAGCCCGAGCCTATGATGACGACGTCGAATTCCTCGTCCCATTTGACGTCTTTTTCGTTCATTGCAGCGACTAAATTCATACCGCTAAGTGCCAAAGCGCTAGCGCCTACCGCACTAAATTTAACAAAATCCCTTCTGGATAAACCTTGTTTTTTCATGTTCGCTCCTTTGAAGTAAGATAGTTACTATTTCTTAAGTTGATTATACAACTTTTTACTAAAAATATCAAATTAATTTTTATATATAAGCTAGTATTAAAATTATAATCCCGAGTACTACAAAAACTATTTGTAAGCATCAAAATGATATATTTCAGGCCAAAGGAAGATCATGAGAAATCAGCCAAAATATAACTTTTTTAAAAATACGAAATACGCATTGGACGGACTTTGCGAAATTTACGGCAAAGAAAGCTCCTTTCGCATAGAAATTTACATCATCGCCCCGCTCATTGCCGTTTCGTTTTTCTTACCAACTAGCCTAAATTCACACATCGCTCTTATAGTTTCGCTCATATTCGTGCTCTTTGCAGAGTGTGTAAATTCAGCGGTAGAAAGGTGCGTAGATCTATGCACGAGAGACATCCATCCGCTAGCAAAGGCGGCTAAAGACGCCGGAAGTGCGGCCGTATTTTTATCGATCGTAATAGCCGCGATCGTTTGGGTGCTGACACTTTGGACCTTGCTATGACACCAAACGAAAAGGGAATTTACTCGGCGATACTAGGCGAAAAGAAGGTCGAGATCATAAATTTGCTGCTTTTAAACTGCGATGAAAACGGATTTATCTTTTGCAAAATTTCTGAAATTTGCGAAAATTTAAACGTCAGCAAACCGACCGTCATTGAGACCTTTAAACTTCTGCAAAAGGCTAAAATTTTTAGCAAAGTCAAAAACGGGCTTTATAAACTTAATCTTACGAATTAATTTGAGGAATTTAGAAGCAAAAGGGTGAAACGCCCTTTGAAATTATTTAACGCCGACGATGATCTGTGTCGCTTTGATGATCGCAGTGACGCTGTCGCCTACTTTTAGATGCATATGCTCTGATGAATGTTTTGTTATGATAGCTGAAATTTTATCGCCTTTTGCATCAATGATGATCTCTGAATTTACAGCTCCGTCTTTAACTTCGCTCACAACGCCTTTGATTTGGTTTGTAGCGCTTAGCTTTAGCTCACCATTTTTAGCGACGATAACGCTTGAAGCCTTAAACAAAAATACTGCTTTTTTGCCGGCTTTTAGCCCAAGAGCCTTTTCGCTATCTATCGTAACTGTCGCTTTTAGTGTCTCACCACCAGGCATTTTAGCTACTATCAGCGAATTTACCGCACCTGATTTTACCTCTGTTATCTCAACGTTTAGTTGATTTCTTGCACTTATAGACATTTCGTCTCCTTTGATTTTTGGTTTTGTGAGTGAAATTGTAATTGAATAAAATTAAGCCAAACTTAAAAAGAATATATGTAAATTTAAAACATAACAAATATAAAATTTTAATGCCAAGATTGCCTATTTTTGGGATCTGTGAGTTAGAAATTTACAAAAATAACTTTGCGAAATGTCGATTTATATTTTATAAGGCTCTGTTTTAATAAAGTGCTGATAGCCTTAAACGAACGCTTCGCAAATCTTATTTGCTCCGCAAAGCGCCGAACATATAGCACGATTTTGGCGGTCAGCTTTATAGCTTCCCTCAAAATCGGCGGCGATAGCGTCGCTTCATAAGATTTTTACTCGAATGCTATTCGCATTCTCCTGCTTTGAAAGCTAAAAATCAATGAAATATTGCAACAGAGCCTTTTATAAATATATATCAAAGCCCGGCGTCAGTGATCGCTTCGGCCTGATGATGAGCGATCAGCGGCTCGATGATCTCATCGAAAAGTCCGCCCGCCATTATCGCATCGAGGCGGTAAAGGGTCAAATTTATACGGTGATCGCTTATGCGATTTTGCGGGAAGTTATAGGTGCGGATGCGTCCGGAGCGATCTCCCGTACCGACTTGGCTCTTGCGCTCGCTAGTCTCTTTGGCGATACGTTCGGCCTCTTGCATCTCGTAAAGGCGAGCCTTTAGCACTTTCATCGCAGCCTCTTTATTTTTGTGCTGGCTCTTGCCGTCTTGGTTTGTGACGACGAGTCCTGTAGGGATGTGAGTGATACGCACAGCACTATCGGTCGTATTTACGCTTTGCCCGCCATGCCCGGAGCTTCGCATGACGTCGATACGAAGGTCGTTTGGATTTATCTCGATCTCGCTGTCTTCGACCTCGGGCATGATCGCGACTGTGACGGCTGAGGTATGCACGCGCCCCTGACTCTCGGTCTCCGGCACACGCTGGACGCGGTGAGTACCGCCCTCAAATTTTAAGCGCGAATAAGCTCCCTTACCTTTGATAAGCAAGATGATCTCTTTAAATCCCCCCGCACTTCCTTCACTTTGACTGACGATCTCAAATTTATACCCGCGCAAATCAGCATATCTAATGTAAGCGTTAAACAAATCTCCTACGAAAAGCGCCGCCTCATCGCCACCGGTGCCTGCACGGATCTCTAAAAAGATATTTTTATCGTCGTTAGGATCTTTTGGCAAGAGTAAAATTTTGATCTCGTTTTCAAGCTCTTCTTTGCGGACTTGGGCTGATTTTAGCTCCTCGCGCGCAAGCTCGCTAAGCTCGGCGTCATCAAGCAGGGCTTTGTTTTCTTCGATATCGTCTAGTGTTTGTAGATATTGGCTTGCCGCATTTTTGATAGGTTCGATAGATGACTGCTCTTTTGAGAGTTTGGTCATCTTTTCGATGTCGTTTATTATATTTGGATCGCCAAGAAGTGCGGAAATTTCATTATAGCGATCCAAAAATGGACGGAGTTTGTCGGCAAACATTAAGGGAGATTAGGCGGCTTTTAATGTATTTACAAGTTGTGCAAGGCGGCTAACGCGGCGAGCTGCGGTTTGTTTTTTCAAAAAGCCCTTGCTTACGAAGCTATGGATGCTTTTATTTGCGAGCTTAAGCGCTTCATTAGCGGCATTTACGTCTTTTGCTTCAACAGCTTCACGCACAGCTTTTGTTATGTTTTTAAGTCTTGTGCGGTAAAATCTGTTTCTTTCAGTTCTTTTTATAGTCTGTCTTGCTCTTTTTTCAGCAGATTTATGGTTTGCCATAATATACCTTTTTGATAATTTTAGTCCGTGATTATATAAAATTTAGTTTTAAATGGCGCTTAATTTAAGTAAAATTTAAAGAGTGAGAAAAATTTTAGGGCTTAAATTTGAGAAATTTTGATAAAATAACGCTGAAATCAACGAGGCTAAATTTTAATAAAAGGATAATCTATGAAACTATTTGGTACTGACGGCGTTCGTGGCAAAGCCGGAGAAAAGCTCTCTGCACAAACGGCTATGCGCCTTGCGATGGCGGCCGGAATTTACTTTAGAAAATACTCCGCTACAAACGTGATCCTAGTCGGCAAAGATACCAGAAAAAGCGGCTATATGATAGAAACCGCGATAGTTGCAGGGCTAACTGCAGTCGGATACAATGTGCTTCAAATCGGTCCGATGCCTACGCCTGCGATCGCATTTTTGACCGAAAATATGCGCTGTGACGCAGGCATCATGATAAGTGCCAGTCATAACCCATACTACGACAACGGCATAAAATTTTTCGATAATTGCGGCGACAAGATAGAAGAAAACATAGAAGCCGAGATCGAAAAAATTTACTACGATGACGAGATGATCGCAAACGCTCAAAAAACGATGACCGAAATTGGCGCGAACAAGCGTATAGACGATGTTATCGGCCGCTACATCGTACAAATCAAAAATTCCTTCCCAAAAGAGCTGACGCTTAAAAATTTAAGAGTAGTGCTAGATGTCGCAAACGGCGCGGCTTACAAGGTCGCACCGACTGTATTTAGCGAGCTTGGAGCCGATGTCATCGTGATAAACGACGAGCCAAACGGAAGCAATATCAACCAAAGCTGCGGAGCGCTGCATCCCGAGGAGCTTGCAAACGAGGTAAAACGTCTGCGTGCAGACATCGGCTTTGCATTTGACGGGGATGCTGACAGGCTAGTAGTGGTCGATGAAAACGGCGAAGTCGTGCATGGAGATGCCGTGCTTGGCGTGCTGGCCACTTATCTGAATGAGAAAAAGGCGTTAAAAGGCGGCGCAGTCGTCGCGACCGTCATGAGCAACGCAGCCTTGGAAGACTATCTGAAATCTCACAAAATCAAACTGCTTCGCGCAAATGTCGGCGACAAATATGTCCTTGAGATGATGAAAGAAAACGGCATAAATTTTGGCGGAGAGCAAAGCGGACACGTGATATTTAACGACTATGCCAAAACCGGCGACGGGCTCGTGACCTCGATGCAAGTCGTCGCGATGATGCTAAAAAAGGGCAAAAAAGCGAGCGAAATTTTTAAAGCCATCAAGCCGTATCCACAAATTTTGCTAAATTTAAAGATCACGGAGAAAAAGCCGCTTGAAAAGATCGCGGGGCTAAAAGAGCTCGAAAAAAGTCTCGAAAAAGACGGCATCAGGTCGCTGTTTAGATACTCTGGCACCGAAAACGTGATACGTCTCTTGCTTGAGGGCAAAAATCAAAATTTAGTCGAAAAGCGCATGAATGAAGTCGAGAAATTTTTCATAAAAGCTCTAAATGCCTAAAATTTTGATCAAATTTTTCACGGCTTTCGCGCTGATATTTGCACTCGATCAAGCCATCAAAATGCTGTTTATAGGCGGCTTTAGCTGGGAGGGCGAGTATTTCTCGCTCGTGCTTACCTACAACGAAGGCGTAGCGTTTTCGATGTTCGCCTTTTTGGGCAAATGGCTGAAATTTATCCAGCTTGCGCTCATCGCCGCAGTCTTTTTGTACCTGATCCTAGAAAAGCACCTGCTAAATGCCCACGCCACCGCGCTTGGAGCGCTACTTGGGGCCGGCAGCTCGAACATCATCGATCGCTTCATCCACGGAGGCGTCGTAGACTACGTTTTTTGGCACAAATGGTTTAATTTTGCTGTTTTTAACTTTGCAGATGTTATGATTGACCTTGCGGTTGTTTTGATACTTTGGCAAAGCTTTTTTGCCGGCTCAAAGGATTAAAATTTTGCCCCGCTCTAGCGCACTAAAGGAAAGAAATGAACAATATTTATATCGCTTACGCATTATGGTTTTTCGCCGGCTGGCTCGGAGCTCACAGGATATATTTAGGTAAATTTATCAGCGGATTTTTGATGATGGGGCTGTTTTTCGTAGGAGCAGCACTCAAGATCGTCTTGATCGGTTACTTATTCCTCGCAGTTTGGGGCATCTGGTGGGTGATCGACGTGTTTTTGACGAGCTCTTACGTAGAGCGAAATTTACAAAAAGAGGAGCTTAAAAGAAGCCTCAAGATGCAGAGCAAGGAGGCTGATTTGAAGCGGCTTTACGAGCTATACGAGAGCGGGGCGATAAGCAAAGCGGAATTTGAAGCAAGACGCGAGATACTTTTTAGATAAGGAGAGGAAATGTCGGAGTATTACCTTTACTTTAAATTTTTACATTACATATTTTTCGTGTCGTGGATGGCGTTTTTATTCTACCAGCCGCGACTTTATGTCTATCACGCCGAAAATATGGATAAGCCCGACTTCGTCAAAGTCGTCGAGGTGCAGGAGTATAAGATGTATCATTACATCGGCTGGGTCGCACTCATCGGCTCTTTCGTTACGGGAGCTTTGATACTGATAGCCATGCCTGATCTACTAAAAACCGGGCACATCCACGTAAAGATATTAGTCGTAGTGCTCATGGCGATTTACCATCTTGATCTTGGCAGATATATGAAACAGCTTCGCGAGAAACGCTGTAGTCGGTCTGGTATGTTCTTTAGGGCATACAACGAGGTCCCGACGATCTGTCTTTTGATCATCATCTGGGTCATGATAGTAAATCCTTTCTAAAATTTAAGAGGGGCGATGAGTAGATTTTACTCGTTTGCTCCTCGTAACACCAACAAGGGCCAAAATGAACGGACAGATGTATCAGATCTGCGCTATCGTTACGGTAGCCAAAATAGCCCTGAAAAATGGCGGCGAGATAGGCTACACTCCGCTAAAATACGAAGATGAGACAAAATTTTTATTTCAAGATGGTAGCGTTGCACGAAATGTGAGCGAGTGGTTTGAACGCACGCGAAATCTTGGGCTGGACGATATGAAATTTCTATCTCCTACTAGCATGCCGGATCGCTCTTTGCTTGGCTTTTCAAACACTACTCAAAGCGGCATAGCTTGCTATTTTAAGGACGGATCGGTCAGCTATCTCTCACCACACTGGGAATTTACTCGTGGATCTTTGCAAGATGGCAAATGGCAGATAACATACAACGAGAATAAATGGGAAAATCCGCCCGAACAAAAGCCTAAATTTGACGATAATAGGACGGAATTCGTGTCTATTTTGACGCGTATCAAGGCCTTGGCGCAAGAGATCGAATGTGAAAATTTTGCCCGTCTTTTCCAAAAGGCACTGGACGCTCTAAACGACGATGACACCGTAGCTGCGGAGTATATAGACAAAAATATCCTAGCCCTACCACGGCCAAATTTAGGGCTATTTTTAGCGGCTGATATCTCGGATGTATTTGGCGCGATGGGCTCGTGGAACGACAGCCCACCATATATGGCGCAGCAAAAGGGGCTAGGAAAAGAGTATGACGAGCTTTCCGATGAGCTTTTACGTCAAAATCGCCTAGCACTTTTATACGCGATGAACGAGTGGTGAAATTTCGCTCCTAAAAAGCGCTGGCACCATCAAAATAGCGCCTAAATTTAAGCAAATTTATCAAAAAATAAATCTTTAAAAGATATGATAATAAAAACCGAACAAGGATAGCCAATGATACATAAAATTCTCATCGCTAACCGCGGCGAGATCGCCGTTAGGATAGTGCGCGCGTGTCGCGACTTGCATATGCAAAGCGTAGCCATCTACACGGCTCCCGACGCGCAATGCCTGCACGTAAGGATAGCCGACGAGGCCCACATGGTAGGTGACGATCCGATAAAAGGCTATCTTGATGCAAAAGCTATCGTCAAGCTCGCAAAAGAGTGCGGAGCGGACGCGATACACCCGGGATACGGCTTTTTGAGCGAAAACTACGAATTTGCTAAAATGGTCGAGGATGCGGGGCTCATCTTCATCGGCCCAAAGGCTGATGTGATCCGCAAAATGGGCGATAAAAACATCGCTCGCTATCTGATGAAAAAAAACGGGATACCGATAGTCCCGGGCACCGAGAAGCTAAACGACGATAGCATGGATACCATCAAAGAGCACGCCAGACGTATCGGCTATCCTGTCATCTTAAAAGCTAGCGGCGGTGGCGGCGGACGCGGCATACGCGAGGTCTGGCAAGAGGAGGATATGGAAAACGCTTTCAACTCCTGCACCAGAGAGGCCAAAGCGTATTTTAACAACGATGAGGTCTTTATGGAAAAGCTCGTGGTCAATCCCCGCCACATAGAATTTCAAATCTTAGGCGACAACTACGGCAACATCATACACCTTTGCGAGCGCGACTGCTCGATACAGCGCCGCCACCAAAAGATCATCGAGATCGCGCCATGCCCGTCCATAAGCGAAAATCTACGTAAGGTCATGGGTATGACAGCCGTTGCTGCAGCCAAGGCGGTAGGCTACTCAAATGTCGGCACGATCGAGTTTTTGCTCGATGATTACAACAACTTTTACTTCATGGAGATGAATACCCGTATCCAAGTCGAGCACGGCGTGACCGAGGAGATCACGGGGCACGACCTGGTCGTGAGGCAGATACGTATCGCTGCGGGCGAGCTTTTAGAGATCGAGCAAAGCGACATAAAGCCGCGCGGCTACGCGATCGAGGCACGTATCACCGCTGAAAATGTCTGGCAAAATTTCACCCCGGCTCCAGGAACCATCACCGGCTATTACCCGGCACTTGGCCCGTCCGTGCGCGTCGATAGTCATGCCTACAAAGACTACACGATACCGCCGTTTTTCGACTCGCTCGTGGCAAAGCTCATCGTAAAGGCCACCGACTACGACCTAGCCGTAAATAAACTGGAGCGCGCACTGGAGGAATTTACGATCGAAGGAGTGCGAACGATCATCCCGTTTTTACTCGCCATCAGTAAGAGCCGCGAATTTAGACGAGGTTTTTTTGACACGAGCTACGTCGAAAAAAACCTAAAAACCATCCTGGAAAATACGCACGACGACACAAATACCGACCCTGCGGCAGACCTGGAGGAGGTCATCACCGAGGCCATAAAAAGGTATAGGAAAAAGAGATAAATAAATTTTGACCTCCTTTGAGGTCAAATCCCTCGCACAAGGCCTTACCCTACGCTAGTACGTCTATGTTATAAGCTCTTGCTAGGTGCTAGCTACGTAAATTTACGCACAGCAGAGCCAAGACTCAGGCGCTATCAAATCATGCGGTCGGTCAAAGGACGCTACCTACATGAAAATTTAAGCGCCTCACACCCGCACATCATCCAGCACGAGATTTAGGCTAAAGTCCGTCCTTTGTGAGCTTCGCGGCGGCTTTGGCGATCCACTCTGCCGTGATAGCTGGCATCTCCCAGATCATCGCGTGCGCCCCGTTTGGCACGCTCAAGATCTCTATGCCAGCTTTTGTGATAGCGTTCAGATCGAAGCCGCCCTCTTCACTCGCACCGCCAGCGATGAAAATTTTAGGCTGAGCTAGCGCATAAAATCTACGCGCCCACTCGCCGGAGCCCTCGCTCATTAGCTCGCTTGCAGAGCGCCAAAGTGCGACTGCTGACCACTGGCGCATGCTCGCTACAAAGCGCATATCCTCATCGTTCGTGCAATCAGCGATAAATTTCTCACGGTTTTCGCTAATAAATTTCGCCTCGCCCTCGTCAATATATGGCAAAAATTCCTTTTCGATCGAACCCTCGATCAAGATGACACCCTTTACTTCGTGCGGTAAATTCTCAGCCACCGCGACTGCCGCGCGAGCGCCCAGACTGTGCCCGCAGACGATAAATTCGCCTAAATTTAGCCGCTTTACGAGTTCGCAGATGTAGCGCGCGTGACTTTGCGGTAGGTAGTCGAAATTTTCTGGCTTATCGCTGTATCCAGCTCCCAGTATATCGACTAGCACTCGTCTATGCCCCACCAAAGCACCGCTGCTGACACACTCCGCATAGTCAAAAGAGCCTGCACAGCCCCACCCGTGGATAAACACGATCGGCATCCTCTCACCGGGTAGATCGCTAAATCTCACACGTCCAAATTCCGTTTTCATCTCCTGCATATTCGCTCCTAAATTTGCCTCACTCGCACTTTGCTGCGATCTGCTCCATCTCCTGCTTGCTAAGTCCCTTTATCTCGATATACGTAGCGTCGATGAAGCGGTATTTATCCTGCGGTAAATTCGCCATAAATTTTTTATACGGCACATCCGCAAAAGGCTTATACGACTCCTCGTTCTGGTCGTCACCGTCCACCGCCACGAGCGAGAGCTGCCACTTGGCGACCTTCCTATCGCCTAGGATTTCGAGGTTTTCATACTCGATGTACGGCTCAAACGGCAGCAACGTATCCAGCCCCTGCGACAACACGTATAGGCCTAATATCTCGCCCGCCTCGTTCTCAAAAAACTGCTGATGCGCCGCATAGGCGTCTAGATGCTGCGTGGAGACTAGCATTTGGCTATATTTACCCACAGGATCGGCGTCCGCTAAAATTTCGTCTATCATCGCTAAATTCATCACGAAAGGGCGTGTGATGCCGTAGTTGATATACGTGTCGGTCTTGTTCTTTTCAAAGTCGTTTTTCGTCGCTTGTAGTTCAAACATTATATCACGCTCGTAATCAAATTTCAAGATGGCCTGCGAGTCGTAGCTTTGCTCGTCGGTGTCAGCGACAATAGGACTACCTAGTCTGGCGGCTAAATTTGACATGAACTCCAGCGCGATCTGCCAGTCAGTGCGAGCGCTCGGGGTCAGCACGCGCACCTCGTAGCTCTTCTCGCCCTCATTGTAGTTTAGCTCAAAGCCGCGCCCGCTCACGCCTTTTACACCGATAACTATGCAGCCCTCGTACGGGATCTTTGAGGAGTAAAACGCCTGCGCGTTAAAGCCCTTCTCGTCCTCATCAAAGCTAAACTGCGCTAAATTCGGCGCGAGCCCTAGCGCTTCCTCGACGCTTAGCACGCTTGCATAACCAAGCAGCTTCTTTTTATTTTTTATGGAAAAAACGACGCTCATATTTGCTCCTTTGGGGTGTATTTGCGATATCTGAAATGATAGCGAAAATCGCCAAAATCTAAACATACGGCACGTAGAGACGAGAAATATGAATTTAAAGCTTTAAAAGTAGCATCTTCGAGCGATAATACTTATCAACATCGTCTAAAACACAGCCTAAATTTATCGACTCAAATATCAAAATATAAACCACCGGATAGGCGAGTATCTCTGCGTCGAGCTTTAAAAGCTCTCTACGCTATCAAAGCCGTGATCTAAATTTTATACCACTACGCTCACGGCTTTAAATTTAGCGCTTTTGACAAGGATACGTTTTTTAGTACGAAATCCCTTTATACCGTCGTCTGCTAGCACCACAAACGACACCGTCCTCTCTTACCTAAAATCTATCAATCTTGCGCGTATGCGATTTCTTTGTATAGCGGCTTACTTAACGTCAGCCTTGGCATAGCGTACGCGGCAATTAGTAACGCCTGCACGCTAGCGGCTAAATTTTGCATAAATTTTCATTTTCCAGCCTTCCTCGTCGCTGCGCTCACGGCTTCGATGATGGCGGCTCTAAATTTAGCGTTTTCCAGCACTCGCACCGCTTCGATCGTCGTACCGCCCGGAGAGCAGACCTCGTCTTTTAGCCTAGCCGGATGCTTGCCCTCTTTTAGCGCAGCAGTCGCCATTTTTGCGCTACCGGCGACCGCCTCGCACACGATCGCATAGGCTTTTTCGCGCCCCAGCCCCTCCAGCACCGCTCCGTCCGCCAAAGCCTCGATAAACATAAAAACATAGGCGGGCAGGCTGCCTGCGATGGCGGTAAATACGGCAAATTTATCCTCCGCCAGCTCATAACTCTTGCCAAAGCAGCTCAAAATTTTCATCACCGACGCGCGATCGTCCGCCGTAAAATTCGAGCTAAAATTTACCGCCGTCACACCCTCGCCGATGAGAGAGGGCATATTTGGCATCGTGCGAGCGACCTTCGCGTCCGCGCCCAAGACCTCGCGCACCATTTGGATGCTGAAATTTGGCGCAACGGTGACAAATATCGGCTGCGAGGCGTTTTTGCCCCGAGACGCCGTTAAATTTGAGCCGCTCGTGTCAAATTTACGAGCCTTTACATCGTCCGAGCTTTCGCCACTTGCCACGCCAAAATCATCCGCGCCGTTAAATTTACCCGCCTCGCTTATCTCTTTTAGCACGCTCTCGTAGCTGGCGGGCTTAACGGCGATGACGACGATGTCCGCGCCATTTGCGACCTCTTTTTCGCTTGCGGCTATGCGCACGCCAAATTTTGCCCGCAAAGCCTCGTTTTTACTGCGCGCAAAGACTAAAATTTCATCCGCCCTCACGCCGCCGGCCACCAGCGCACCTATCATCGCCGAGCCCATATTTCCGCCACCGATAAAGCCTATTTTCATTTTCGCTCCTTAAATTTACCCGCATTTTACCACAGCTTTACGCGGTCGTGAGTTGACCGCACTTAAATTTAATAACTAAAAAAATCGCCGTCGATGTCACAAATTTCCAAAATTTGCCGCACCTGCACGCCGAGTTTATATTTTATCATCAGCTCTGCCAGCCGCTCGCCGTCAATAAGAATGACCGCATGGCTTTGCACGCCGTCCGCGTAGCTCCTGGCGTCTTTTGTGAAATTTGAAGTCGTGATGAAAACGCCTTTCTTGGTCTGCTTGTCCGAGATCGCGCCGACAAATTTTTGAACCTCAGGGCGCGAAACGCTACCTTGCCAGCTCTTTGCCTGGACGTAAATTTTAGAAAGCCCAAGCTCGTCTTCATCTACGATGCCATCTATCCCGCCGTCCGCGCCGCTTTTTGTGAGCCTGCTAACGCCGTATCCCATTTTTTCGAGCAGTTTGGCGACTAGATATTCAAAAAAGCTCGGGTCTTTTTGCGAGATCTCATCTAAAATTTGAGATTTTAAATTTTGCATCAGTTCGTTTGAACTATCGATGATTACGTCGTTTGGTGTTTTTTCCTGTATTGATTTTTGATGATTTTCGCGGTTGGTTTGAACCTTATTTTTATAAATTTCATCATACCACACATTAAATTTGGCAAATGCATCCTTGCCTTTTAAAATTTCCTTGCCAAATTTTGTTATCTCATAAACGCCCCTATCAACCTTTTTAAGAGGCTTTTTGTTTTCAGGCAGATCTTTTGTACCGTAAAAATATGTTAAAGCCCAGCCTGCACGGCTAACATAAAGTAGCGTTCCGCTTGCTATCCTCAAAGATAGCTCTTGCTCGCTAAGCTTAAAGTGCTTGGCGACAAACTCGAACACATCTTTCCTACTCGCACTGCCTTTCTCTGCGATAAATTTTAATATCGGAAACATCATCTCTTTGTAGCTTGGTATCATTAAAAATCCTTAAAATATAAATTATGTCAAAAACGCAAATCGCGAAATATAAATCAACTTATTGTAGCGAAGCATCGTGAGATGAATTTTTGCTTCGCTTTGCTCGCAACTGCAAGCAGAAAAATGTTGCGATGAAATTTTCGACCTAGATAGAACAGATAGTTCATCGACGGGAGAAAATTTCAAGCTCATTTAAAGGCACTCACGAGGCAAGCCGCCTTAGCGAATTTGTCCATCCCCGCGCACGACATATTTACTGGTCGTCAGCTCCCTCACGCCCATCGGACCGCGCGCATGCAGCTTTTGCGTGGAGATGCCGATCTCGCCGCCAAAGCCAAACTCGCCCCCGTCGCTAAACCTCGTCGAGGCGTTGGCATACACGACCGCGCTATCCACAGCGTTTAAAAACCGCTCGATGTTGGCGTAGTCGCGGCTTAGGATCGCGTCCGAGTGGTGCGTGGAGTGGGAGTTGATGTAGCTCACCGCTTCGGCGACACCGCTCACGCACTTTACTGCTAAAACTAGACTCAAAAACTCCGTACCAAAGTCGCTCTCATCAGCCTTTACGAGCTGCGCGCCATTTGAGCTTTCGCCTATTTTTACCTCCGCCTTTAAACCACTTAAATTTGCGTCCAAATCGCCTGAAATTTCGCCCAAATTTTCCCCAAATTTCGCCCACAGATCCTCATGTACTCGCAGCTGCACCCCGTCTAGCTCGCGCGCTAACGATGTCAAAACCTTCACCGCCACTCGCTCGTGCAAAAGCACGCACTCCACGCTATTGCACGTACTTGGACGCTGTGTTTTGGCATTTTTGATGATCTCTACCGCCTCGCGCACGTCCGCACTCTCATCGACGAAGATATGACACACTCCCGCACCCGTCTCGATGACCGGGATAGTCGCGTTTTGTATGATGAAATCCTTTAAATTTTTGCCGCCGCGCGGTATCAAAACATCGATAAATTCGTGCATTTTTATCATCTCGCCGACCGCTTCTTTATCGGTGCTTTCTACGAGTGCGACCGCACCCTTTGGTAAGCCGAATTTCGCCCCCGTTTCGTTAAATAAATTTACTAAAAATTTGTTAGAGCTTATCGCCGCCGCCGAGCCGCGCAGGATCACGGCGTTGCCGCTTTTTAGCGCCAGAGCAGCCGCGTCGATGCTGACATTTGGGCGACTCTCGTAAATGATACCAAGCACGCCAAGGGGCACGCGGATCTTGGTGATTTGCATGCCGTTTGGATGCCGCCAGCCGCCAAGCACCTCGCCCACGACCTCGTCAAATTTTGCCACCTCGCGCACGCCATTTGCCATGGCTTCGATACGCGCATCCGTTAGCTCGAGGCGATCAAGCAGCGCCGCGCTAAGTCCTGCGTTTTCGCCCGCTTTAAGGTCGAGCAAATTTGCGGCTTTTATAGCCTCTTTTTGGCGGACGAGCTCGTCTGCGACGGCGTTTAGGATTTGGCTTTTCGCCTGTGCGCTTAAATTTAAAAGCTGCTCGCAACTAGCCTTTGCCGCCTTTGCGATGTTTAAAATTTCACTCAAATTTCGCTCCTTAGATCAATATCATATTGTCGATATGCACGGCGCTTTCGTCGTATCTGTGCCCCAAGATACGCTCTATGTCCTCGCTCTTTTGCCCTGCGATTCTTGCTAGCTCATCGCTTGCGTAGTTGCTTATGCCCTTTGCCACGAGCTCGTTTTGCGCGTTTCGCACCTCGACCACGTCGCCGCGCTCAAATTTACCGCTCACGCTTTTTATCCCCACACTTAGCAGGCTTTTGCCGTTTTTTAGGGCATTTAGTGCGCCCTCGTCAATAAAAAGCACGCCTTTTTTGCTAGTGCCATATCCCAGCCAATATTTGCGCGAGCTGATCTTTTTGCCGCTTTTTAAAAACAATGTGCCGATGCGCTCGCCCTCGATGATCTTTACGATATTTCGGGGGTCTGCGCCGCTTGCGATGATGAGATTTGAGCCGATTTTAGTCGCCATTTGCGCGGCGGTGATCTTCGTGCGCATGCCGCCCGTGCCAAATTTACTCCCCTCGCCGCCCGCAGCTTTTAGCACGTTTTCGTCGATATTTTCAACCAAATTTATAAATTTCGCATCCTTAAATTTGCTCGGGTTTTTGTCGTAAAGCCCGTCGATGTCGCTTAAAATAATAACCAGCTCGGCGTCGATGAGCCCCGCAACGAGTGCACTTAGCGTGTCGTTATCGCCGACTTTTAGCTCGTCATTTACCACGGGATCGTTTTCGTTTATTATGGGGATGATTTTTTTGGCTAGTAGCGCGTTGCAGACGTTTCGCGCGCTTATGTAGCGGTTTCTGTCGCTAAAATCGCCGCGAGTGAGCAGCAACTGGGCGATCGTCTTTGAATGCGCCCAAAACAGCAGGCGGTAAAGGTGCATGAGTGCGACCTGCCCGACGGAGGCGAGGGCTTGCTTTTCGCTCAGGCTCTTTGGACGCTCGTTTAAATTTAGCTCGCCCATGCCCGCCCCCACCGCTCCTGAGGTGACTAAAACGACGTCCAGCCCTTTTTCTGCTAGCTCGCTCACGCTTTTTACGATGAGCTTTATCTTCTCCTCGTTTAGCTTGCCCTCTTGCGTGGTGAGCGTGGAGGTGCCGACCTTGATGACGACCCTTTTGACGCCTTTTAGTAGCTCTTTTCTGTTCATTTTTCGGCCTTGAATTTTGTTTATCATTATAACTAAAATTTGGCTTATTTCCATTTTTTTGATAATATTAAGCTATTTTTCAGAAAATTTTAAAACATAAAGCCAAACGAGCGACAAGGAAGCATAAATGAGACGTTTCATAATAGACGACGAAAACATAAGCGTAGATAAAATTTTAGATATAAAGGAGCTTGATGAAGGTGATAAGATCTACATCGTAACTAATAGCAAAAAGAAAATTTCAGTCCGTGTGCTTGAAAACCTCCTTGTAAAACGCATAAAAATAAAAATCGTAACCTTCGATATACGCAGCAAGGACTTTGCGGACAAGATAATAGTCTTTTTGATGGGCAAACTGGCCTACAAAAAAGGCAAAATTTATATCGTCAGCAAGGATAAATTTTACGACAGCGTGATAAATTTTTACAACACTGCGGTGCATAAAAAACGATGCAAATTTAAAAGATTGACTCTGGAAAAAGAGGAAATTCCTGCTGAAAGTAAGGCTGAAATTTCAGCTCTCAAGGTAGAATCTCAAATCGTCAATACCCCAAAGGAGGACGTGATAAACGAGATCAAAATTTTGATCTCTGGCTGTAAAAATTTAAACGATTTTCACTCGGCTCTAGTCAAGCGATATGGCGCGACAAACGGGCTGAAGCTTTACAAAAAGCTAAAGGATAGGGTCGCGGTACTTTACAGTCGCGCAAAGCCTCTAGATAAGCCAAAATTTACGGACGATAAAAACGAACAGATCGGGCAAATAGCTCAAAATTCTAAAAATTTAAACGACTTTCACAACAATCTGATCATAAAATTTGGCGAAGACGGCAAGCAAATCTATAAAGAAAATAAGGAAAATTTCAAATCGTTTTTCGTTTAAATTTAGAGTATTTCACGAAAACGGCTAGCTCGAGCGAGGCTAAATAAAATTTGCCATAATTAAGCCTTCTTTGCGATCATATAAGGAATTTTAACCCCTCGCGATCTGCGCTATCTCATCTTTCGTTAGGCGAAATTTCAGCCAGCCGCTTTGCCTTTTTGCGCCCAAATTTTCGTAAAATTTGATGCTTGGCTCGTTCCAGTCGAGGCACTCCCATTCGAGCCGTCCAAAGCCCTCGTCCTCGCAAATTTCGACTAGTCGCTTTATCATCGCTAGCCCTGCGCCGCGTCCGCGAAACTCCTGCTTGACGTAAAGGTCCTCCAAGTGTATCCCCGCCCTGCCAAGCCACGTGGAAAAGGAGTGAAAATATATCGCGTATCCCACGATCTGCCCGTCTGCCTCGGCTAAAAGGGCGTTTGCGTAGCGGTTTTCAAAGATATGGCGTTTAAAAATTTCCTCGTTGATCTTGACCTCATCTGGCATCTTTTCATACTCGGCGAGCTCCTTTATTAGGGCGATTATAGCGTGTGTCGGCGATATTAGCTGGGCGAATTTGCATTTTTGTCCTTTAAATTTGAGTGGGATTTATAAAATTTATGCGGATCATTCAAACATCGAGAGCCGGATTTGGCTCTCTAAATTTAACTTGCAATGGCTAAATTTAGCCTTTTTTAGGGGTTACAAGCATATTGACATAGCGGCCTTCGACGAGCGGCTCTTTGTCGCGGTCGGCGACGTCTTTTACGAGCTCCCAGACCTTTTCAAGCATCGCTACGCCGGCTTCTGGCGTGCTCATCTCGCGGCCTTTTAGAAAGACGCGAAATTTCACATGCTTGCCGTCTTGTAGAAACTCGACCGCGTGCTTGACCTTGTATTTGATGTCGTTTTGAGCGATCTTGATGGAGAGCTTGATCTCTTTTACCTCGATCACTTTTTGCTTTTTCTTCGCTTCTTTTTGCTTTTTTTCCTGCTGATAGCGGAACTTGCCGTAGTCCATGATCTTGCACACGGGCGGCTTGGCATCGGGTGCGACGAGCACCAGATCGAGTCCTTGTTTTTCAGCTATCTTTAAAGCCTCGTCTCGCGAGATGACGCCATACACCGTGCCGTCATCGCCCACACATCTTACTTCGCGCGCCCTAATGTCCTCATTGAGCAATACTTCATTTTCTTTACTCAAAAATGTACCTCACTAAGTTTCTCCTTCGTTAAATTTAAAAATTCCGCCAAGCTCATGTCGCTTTGCGTTCTAGCCTGTCTGTCGCGCAGTGCGACGCTACGGTTTGCCACCTCGTTGTCGCCCAGCACGATGATCATCGGCACTCGTTGTTTTTCAGCCGTTCGTATTCGTTTGTTCAAGCTCTCGTTTTTGCTCGCCACTTCGCTATCGACGTTAAATTTGCGTAGCTCGCGCGCGATCTCTTTTGCGTAGTCCAGGTGCGCGTCACTTATCGGCACGATGACGACTTGCGTCGGAGCGATGAAAAACGGCAGCTCGCCAGCCGTGTGCTCGATCAAAATGCCGATAAATCGCTCGAAGCTGCCAAGTAGCGCACGGTGGAGCATTACAGGGCGCTGGCGCTCGTTATTTGCGTCGATGTAGCCTAGGTCAAAGCGCTCCGGTAGGTTGAAATCCACTTGTATCGTGCCGCACTGCCATTTGCGCTTTAAAGCGTCGGTGATCTTGATGTCGATCTTTGGCCCGTAAAACGCCCCGCCGCCCTCGTCAATGCCGTATTTAAAGCCGTTTTCGTCGAGCGCTTCTTTTAGCGCATTTGTCGCGATGTCCCAAATTTCATCGCTACCGATGGCTTTGGCGGGTTTAGTCGAAATTTCCATCTCGTACTCGAAGCCAAAATTTTGCATTATCTTGCCCGCGAAGCTTAAAATTTCAAGTATATTTTGCTTGATCTGGCTTGGCATACAAAAGATGTGTGAGTCATCCTGCGCGAACTCACGCACCCTAAATAGCCCGTGCAGCACGCCGCTTTTTTCGTGACGATGCACGACGCCGTATTCGAAAAATTTAAGCGGCAAGTCGCGATACGAGCGGATCTCGGTCTGATAGACTTTGATGTGTCCCACGCAGTTCATCGGCTTGATGCCGTATTCCGCGTCGTCGATCGTCGTAAAATACATATTTTCCTTGTAGTTTGCGTAGTGTCCGCTCCTTTTCCAAACGTCGGCTTTTAGCAGCTCCGGTCCGCGTACCGGCTCGTAGCCGCGGTCGCGGTGAGCTTTATATAAAATTTGCTCTAATTTTGAGCGCAAGCGTCCGCCGTTTGGTAGCCAGATCGGCAAGCCCCCGCCGACCTCCTCGTCAAAGCCAAATAGCTTCATCTCTACGCCAAGCTTGCGGTGATCGCGCTTTTTGGCCTCTTCGATGATGCGGATATGCTCGGCTAGCGAGGCTTTGTCCGCATACGCCGTGCCGTAAATTCTATTTAGCATCTCGCGCGTCTCGTCGCCACCCAGATACGCGCCCGCTACGCGTGTGAGTTTGAAAAATCTTAAAAATTTGGTATTTGGCACGTGCGGTCCGCGGCAAAGATCCTCAAAATCGCCCTGCGCGTAGCTGCTGACCTCGCCCTCGGGGATGCGTTTTAGCACCTCTTGTTTTAGGTCGTCGTTTTTAAATTTCTCGCTCATCGCGGCTTTTGTGGAGCAAATTTTAGTTATCTCAAGTTTAGCCTCGGCTAGCTCTTTCATCTTTTTTTCAATGGCTTCAAGGTCGCTCTCGCCAAGCTTCGTGCCAGCTTCATCCACTCTAAAATCATAATAAAATCCGTCCTCGACGTTTGGTCCGACGAAAAATTTGGCATTTGGATAAAGCGACTTGATAGCCTGTGCCATCAGGTGCGCACAGGAGTGGCGGATGACGTGTAGGGCGTCGGGGGAGTTGTCAAAATACACAGGCTGCGCGACCGCCTCTCGCCCGTTGATGCTTTGGGTGTCGATCAGCTCACCGTTTAGTTTGTATGCGATTATCTCGCTCATCGTGTTTTCCTTATATCAGATTGTCTTTTTTACGCTAAAAGAACGATGGTTGATTTTATCTAAATGGGCTTTAAGCCAAACTTAATATTTAAAATTTAGGTTTCACGAAGCTAACGGCGCAATAAATATATAAAGTTTGAATATTGTTAAAATTTATGGATTTTCTTTATATATTTTATTATATTTTAAGAAATAGGGTGTTAATATTACCGTTGAAAATGGATTTAAGCAATTACTCGTCTTTGCATTACTTGTAATTCATTTTTCTCCCGACAATCTTGTGCGAGGAAGTGGTTAGCCTCGCACTTTTAAATTTCAAGTCCAAAATATCTCTTTACTAAAAATCCGATCAAAAATGAGATAATCGCTACACCAAAGGTTATAGCGCACATTTGCACGACGCGAGGGGTAAATTTAAGCTCTTTTGCGACACTGATATAAAAGTTGTAGGCCACGATCGCGACGAAAGCTCCCACGAACATCAGCAAGATGGCTAAATTCATAGAATTTACGACAAAAAACGGCAGTATCAAAATAAGTGTAGTTATGATATAAGAAACACCCGTATAAAGCGAATAAACAAGCGGTGAAATGTCAGCAGAAGGATTTTCTTTAGACTCTAAATACGCCGAGCCGGCCATCGACAACGAAGCGGCTACACCCATTATGAAGCCAGTCGTTCCGACGACCAAGGTATTTGAAAAAGCCAGCGCGATGCCGCTAAGAGTGCCTGTTAGCTCAACTAAGGCATCATTCATACCAAGCACGATAGCTCCAGCGTTTATCAGCTTTTTGTCCTTTAGCATCGATATCAGCTGCGACTCGTGGTTCATCTCCTCTTCATAAATTTGCGAGGCTTCCGGGTACTCGTTCATTATCCCAGAGTAAAAGCTCTCCGCGCCCTCCTCCCTCGACTCCATGAATTTAAGAGCGAAAGACGTACCGAAAATTTTGACCATTATCACATAAAAGATCACGTTAAAGATGTTCGCCGTCCTGGTTTCGCCGGTGATCTTTTGACAAAAATTGTAATGACGCTTCTCCTCACCGGCTATCTTTTGTAAAATTTTGCGGTTTGCATCGTCTTTTTCGCTATTTGCCAAAAGGGTGTAGATCGTGTAGTCATTTATCTCGTTTTGAAGCTGCTTGAGAGCTAAATTTTTATCTAACATCGAAATTTCCTAGGATTGATTTGGGATCAAAATTCTATCCAAACGGGCATTAGGCTAAACTTACGAAATTTCGATCGACTTTAAAAAATACGAAAATTTCCGATATAGTTTAAAATTCATTAACAAAGGACATGTTTATGAAAATCCAAAATTACAGCATCGACATGCTCGCGCAAAATTTCAGCTACCAAGAGAGCAAAAACTCATTCACGAATCAAAGCGCGAAGCTGATCGGTTCGCAAACATCGCAAGGCTCTTTTAACGCTAGGAGCAAAAATATCAACGTGATAGATAAAAGCAACCAAACGAACATGAGCGCCACAGAGCAGATGATGATAGCGCAAATGGCGCAAAAATCGATACTGATGTTTAAAAGGATGCGAGACACGCAAGATGTGGATACAAGCGGCATAGGCACGTTCAAGCGCACGTATTCGCAGGCTGAGCAGCTAAAATTTCAAACCACTGCCATCATAAAAACGAGCGATAAAGAGATCGGCGTGATGCTTGAATTTAACCTCTCACACAGCTTTCAAAGCGTATCTAGGATAAGCGCCTTTGAGATGATGGACCCGCTCGTCATCTCACTTGACGGCAACGCTCCTAGCATAAGCGACGAGAAATTTAGCTTTGACATAGACAGTGACGGCAAGGCGGATCAGATCTCAAAGCTAGGTGCAAATAGCGCGTTTTTGGCGCTTGATCGAAATGGAAACGGCGAGATCGACGATGGAAGCGAGCTTTTTGGCACTAAAAGCGGTAACGGATTTGCGGATCTGGCTCTTTTTGACGATGATAAAAACGGCTGGATAGATGAAAACGACGAAATTTTTAGTAAGCTTAGGATCTGGCGAAACGATGGCGATGAAAAGAAGCTCATCGCACTTGGCGAGGTTGGCATAGGGGCGATATTTTTGGGTAACGTGGAGTCAAAATTTAGCTTTAGATCAGAAAAAGATAACGAGGAGCTGGCAAGGCTCAAAAACGGCGGATTTTTCTTGTATGAAAACGGCACTGCGGGCATGATCTCACAGATCGATCTGGCGAAACATGATAAAAAAGCACAAAACAACGCTACCGGACAAATAGCCGAGGCAAGCAAAGCCTTTGAAAACGATCCTATAAATTTAACCTTCACCAAAAACGATCAAGACAAGGTGGTAACGACACAGCAGCAAGAAAAACTGGATATGAGCAAATTTATCGTGAAGAAAAAGAGCTCCAGCGCGGTAGTGCTCACGAAAAACAGAGAAAGCCTCCTAAGCGAGCTGCAAGAACGCTTGGCCGCGCTTACTCAAAAGCTGATGGCGGCAAAAACACAAGAGCAGACGCAAAATATACAGATACAAATACGAAGCGTGAATTCTCAAATCATGGCGGTCATGGCATCGGCAGTCGCGGGATAAATTTAAAAGAGTGGTGGCCCCGAATGGACTCGAACCATCGACCACTACCATGTCAAGGTAGTGCTCTACCAACTGAGCTACGGGACCGAAGCGATTTGGGATTATAATCAATTTTTCTTTTTGGCTAGCTTAAATTTTAAAATTTCATAAATTTTGTTCGTATATTGTATGATTTCTTATCTTATCTTGATTATTTACATATAAATTTTATCCTTTAAACAAATATTAATTTTTATTAGAGTTGTAAAACGGATTATCATAAATATGCCCAAAATAGCACAAAATTAAAATTTCAAAATATCTCATATCTTTCTCATAAATATTTTGTATAATTCAACTAGAACAACTTTTTAAAAGGAGACAATATGGCAAATCAAATGTCAAGACGTGACATGCTCAAAATGGGCATGGTAGGTGCCGGCGCACTTGCTCTTAGCGGTGTGAATGCTTCAGCTTCCGTCTTAAACGAGAAAGACGTAAAATTTGACGAAGAATGGGACGTGATCATCATCGGTTCGGGTTTTGCGGGTCTTGCCGCAGGTCTAACGGCTGCCAAAAAGGGCAATAAAGTTTTGATCCTTGAAAAAATGGGACGTATCGGCGGTAACTCCGTCATCAACGGCGGCGGTATGAGTGTACCGATGAATCCCGTGCAAGCAAAAACAGGGATAAAAGATAGCAAAGAGCTATTTATGGCTGACTGCTTGAAAGCCGGCCTTGGCATAAATCACCCTGAGCTTTTGGAGACTCTAGCCGATCGCGGCATGGATGCGTTTAATTTCTTGGTAGAAAACGGCGTTCAGTTCAAGATGGATCACTGCGCGCACTTTGGCGGACATACCGTCGCTCGCTCTATGCTGACTACAAATGACTCGGGATCAGGCTATATCCAGCCTATGCTCGAGAGATTTGAAAAGGCCGATGGCTGCAAACTCGCACGCAGAACGAAATTCGACGACTTTGTTTTAGATGATAAAGGTCGCGTAGTAGGCGTAGTAGTGCGCGAGGAGTATAAATTTGACGACAAGCTTTACAGCGACGATCTTGAAAATACATCAGGAACCAAAAAAACCCTCAAAGCCAAAAAGGGCGTCGTGCTTGCAGCGGGCGGATTTTGCCGAGATAAAATTTACAGAAAGCTTCAAGATCCTAGGATCCCTGACAGCGTAGACAGCACGAACCACGCAGGTGCGACTGCAGGTGCGCTTTTAAAGGCTTTCGAGCTAGGAGCTTATCCTGTTCAAGTTGATTGGATCCAGTTTGGTCCGTGGGCGAGCCCCGATGAAAAAGGCTTTGGTACAGCTCCGATCCTCACTCAACAAGGCACATTCAAATACGGTATCGCAGTCGATGTTCGCACCGGCAAGCGCTTTATGAACGAGCTGGCCGACCGCAAAACCCGCGCCGATGCGGAATTTAAAATTTTAAGAGAAAAACCGGACGCTTTCCCTATCACATTTGCCGATGATAAATGCTTTAGAGACCTTAGCCCGGAGGTAGTTCAAAAAGGCATGGCTAGCGGCAAGCTAGTGGGTGTTTGCAAAAGCATCGACGAGATCGCCAGCAAATACGGCGTCCCTGCTGACGCACTAAAAGAGAGTGTAAAAAAATATAACGAGGGCGTAAAGGCCAAAAAAGACGAATTTGGCAAACAAGAGAGCGCGTTGTTCGAGATAAACGAGGCAGGACCGTTTTATGTCATCCGCCTATCTCCAAAACCGCACCACACTATGGGCGGTCTAAAGATCAATACAAAAGCGCAAGTGCTATCATCTAAGACAAACAAACCGATAGACGGCCTTTACGCTGCGGGCGAGATCACAGGCGGAACGCACGGTGCCAGCCGCCTAGGAACAGTTGCTATCACAGACTGCATCGTCTTTGGTATGATAGCAGGCGAGAATATCTAAATTTAGCCGGCTAGTTTATTTCTATGGCGGTCGTAAATCTCTTACTTAGCACGGAACAGATCGATTTTCGCGGTTGGGCATAATGCCCGCCCTGAAAATCGGCTGGTTACAGCTTCGCTCGAGATTTACTGTCCGCCTATTGAGAGCAACATTAGCCGATATAAAATTTTAAGGCAACCCATGAAAAATCTAAATTTCATAGCTGTCTTGTTATGTTTTTGCTCTTTTTATCTGTCTGCGGCGGATATGCCAAAGAGCGATCTAAACGTAACCAAGATAGTGGTATCAGATGAGCTTAGAGCCAAGCATAAGCTAAAGCCTCATCATGAGCATCTGGCGTTTGATTGTCTTGACTGTCACGTAGGTCAAGGAGATGATCCGAGCAAATTCAAAGCTATAGGCGATGAAGGCTGTCTATCCTGTCATAAGAGTAAAAAGCTCTTGGCCGAGAGGCTAAAATTTATGGATACGCTAAAAGCCAATCCTCACAACTCCGTTCATGACGGCCCTACGCTATACTGCGACGAGTGCCACTTCGAGCATAAAGAGTCTACTAATATGTGCTCAGAGTGCCACGAACATGAAATTCCGCAATGGATGGGGGTAACACCATGAAAATTTCAAAGAAACTCTTAGCGCTTATCATACTTATAAGCGGTATCATAGGATTTTTAGTAGTGCTTCCCGTTCATTATGCACTTGAAGAGACCAGCACGGATAAATTCTGTGTGGTATGTCACGAGATGGATCCTATGGTCATAGCCTACAACGACGATGCCCATAGCGGCAAAGGACCTACCGGTGTGAAAGCAAAATGCGTGGATTGTCACATACCTCATGACAATATCGCAAAATATGTCCTCATCAAAGCCAAAAACGGAGTTATGGAGGGCTGGGTGCATTTCTTCGGAGATCCAAACGCTATCGACTGGCATAAAAATTTAAAAAATAGAGAACACTTCGTATTTGACAACGGCTGCACCAGCTGCCACGCAAACGTCATAACAAGTGACAAGACCTCGGCTCAAGCTCAAAAGATGCACGCTCATTACGAGAAGCTAAAAGGCACGGATAAAGAGCTAAAATGTGTCAGCTGTCACTTTAGCGCGGGACACAGTGTAGGATTTAGAAACTATCTTGAGTACTGGAAGCCTACATACAGTATCTACGACAAGAAGATGATGGAGAAAAAGATACAAATCAAGAAAGCATTCTTTAAAGATAAATACACTCCTACCAAAGAGGAGGAGGAATTTATGAAAGGGGATGGGAATAAAACCGCAAGCGGACATTAAGGCGAATTTATGAAAAAGATCATGTTGCTTTCAAATGACTTTGACCTGAATGTAAATTTAGGCGCAGTGCTTTATCGCTTCAACTTCAGGATAAACTGCTTTCAAAGCGAGCAAGGAGTCATGGACGACTTTGACAACGGCAACAGATACGACCTTTACGTCTTAGACATGAAGGCCAAAGACATAAATTTAAAACTTGTAAAATTTTTGCGTGAGAATAAAAACCTCACGCCTATTTTGCTTGTCTTAGACGAGGCCATACCGACGCTTTTTAAAAAGATATATTACGCTAAAGTCGATGATTTCATCATCAGGCCATTTTCGCCCGATGAGTTCATCTTTCACGTATTCAAGCTTTGTAAAGTGCTTTTAGGCTCGAAATTCGAGTTTAAAAATGGCCTCGTATTTGACAAAGACGCGCTTTGCGTCACAAAAGGCAAAGAAAAGATCTATCTTGGCAAAAAAGAGAGCTTGTTTTTAGAGATCCTAGCCAAGAATTCCCCTCACGTAGTCACCTACGAGGAGCTCGACCATCACCTCTACAAGGGCGAGAGCCTGTCTCAAGACAGACTAAGATCGCTCATACGCGAGATAAGACAAAAGATCCCCGCACTTGAGATAACCACCATACGCGGCATAGGCTACAAAATAGAGTAAATTTTAACCATACGTAGCGATCTTGTTTAACATTTTCTTCATACCTTTTACCTAAAATACGCAAAATTCTAGTAAAGGAAAACGCGATGAACGAGCGATGCAGCGTGATAATCATCACCTTAAACGAAGAGCGAAATATAAAAAATTTACTAAGCGATCTTTGCTTGCAAACGCACAAAAATTTCGAAGTGATCGTAGTAGACAGCGACAGCACGGACGGCATGATCGCTGTGGCAAGCGATTTTCAGGCAAGCTGGATTTGTCTGTCATAGCGATGAGCGAGCGAGGAACGAGCCTGGGACGCAACACGGGCGCGAAAAACGCAAAATACGAAAGGCTGGTATTTTTAGACGCCGACGATAGGATAAAGCCCGATTTTTTAGAAAAATCGCTTGCAGCCTTGCAAAAAAGCGGGCTTTGGGTCGCAGGCGGTCAAATTTGGGGCGGCGAAAATTTAATGACGAGGCTTGGCATCGGGATTTTCAACCTCGGCATGCTAATAACGCAGTATTTTTTCCCGACCTGCACGGACGCTTGCATCTTCAGCACGAAAACGGCGCACGAACATATCGGTGGATTCGATACGCGAATAAAGCTATGCGAGGACTGCGATTACGTAAATCGCGCGAGCAAAACGTTTCGCTTCAGGATGCTAGCGGTAAAATTCAGATTCAACGCGCGCCGCTTGGAGCAAGACGGGCTTTTTAAGATGGGCGCGCTGTATCTAAGAGCCAACGTCAGACGATTAATATTTGACGAACTGCTTAATGACGAGATAAAATATCCCTTCGCGCACTACCGAGAGAAACAATGATGCCGCCGTGGCTATCATGCGTGCTAAATTCGCACTACTTTTCGCTTATCATTTTTCTAGGAGCCTTTGGCGATGCGTTTTTATTTAGCGCGCCTTTTGTTTTTGGCGAGATATTTTTTGTCGCCGCGGGATACGCACTCGCGCATCTTAGCGGATACAAGATCGTTTTGCTAATCTGGATGGGCGCGGTTTTGGGCGATATTTGCAGCTTTTTTATCGGTAGGCGTTGCGCAGAGCGCATTTTAAGAAGGCTCACGCACAAGCGCCCTAGGCTTCGACTAAACAGCACAAGGGCGGCAAAACTCATCAAAAACAAAGGCGCGATGACGCTCATCATCGCTAGAATTTCAGGACCGTTATCAAAAATAATGCCTTTCATGGCGGCGAGCCTGGGCATGAATTTCATCCCGTTTTTGCTAGCCGATTTTTTGGGCGTCGTTTTGGGCTCGGCGCAATTCATCTTAGCGGGCTGGGCGCTAGCTAAAGGCTTGCACGGCAGATTTTAGCGGCGCAAATAAAAATAAAGCAAGGCTCTGTTCGGATAAAGCATTGATTTCTAACTTTCAAGAGCGAAGCCAAACCTTGTGAAGCGACGCTATCGCCGCCGATTTACAGGGAAGCGGTAGCTGACCGCGTAAATCGTGCTATATGTTCGGCGCTTTGCGGAGCGAGCAGGGTTTGTGAAGCTAGTATCAATATTTGATTATAAGATGGCCTAAAGTAAATTTATTTACCCGTTTTAGCTACACTCACGTAAATTTTAAAAAGGATAATGATGAAAAAAGTATTTTTAGCCGGTGCAAGCGGCGTTTTAGGCGTGCGAATATGCAAAATTTTACTTCAAAACGGATACGATGTTTATGGCACGACAAGAAGCGAAGCTAAGGCGCAAAATTTAGCAAAGATCGGCGTTAAACCCGCCATAGTCGATGTTTTTGACTATGAGAATTTGCAAGCGCAGATGAAGAATATCGCACCTGAAATTTTGATGCACCAGCTCACCGACCTGCCTGACGGGCTTGATTACGCGGGCAAGATGGACGAGGTGCTGGCAAGAAATGCGAGGATCAGGGTTGAAGGCACGGCAAATCTCATAAAAGTCGCCAAAATTTCGGGTGTAAAAAAGATGATCGCTCAAAGCATCGCCTTTATCTACGAGCCAAGCGACGGGATCTTCACCGAGAGCTCGCCGCTGCTAAATTTCGCAGACGCCACATACGGCGAGACTTTGCGCGGCGTGCATAGCCTGGAAACGCAGGTTTTGGACGCGCCGTTTGTGGGCGTGGTGCTACGAAACGGGCTGCTTTACGGGGGCGATACCGGTTTTAGCGCACCTTTTGAGGGCATGGCTAGCGTGCATGTGGATGCCGCCGCAAATGCCGCATTTTTGGCGTTAAAATGCCAAAGCAATGAAATTTTCAATATCGTGGATACAAACGCCAAAACCTCGAACGAAAAAGCCAAAAAGCTACTTGGCTGGGATGAAAATTTTAGGCTTTGATTTTGCTATAATCACGTTAAATTTAGGCTAAAGGCTAATTTTGCTGATCCAAAAGATAAAAAATAACGAAGCGGGCATACTGCTATACGGACTCACGCCGCCAAAGGAAAATTTAACCGGCGAAGAAACGGCGGCTATCGCGGCTAAACAAATCGCGCGCCTAGAGGGTCAAAATATCGATGGCATCGTGCTTTACGACCTGCAAGACGAATCCAGTCGCACAAACGAGGAGCGCCCTTTTGAGTTCATCAAAACTACGCCGCCAGAGACCTATTACGAAACCTATCTGAAAAAGCATTTCAAGGCCGTTATCTACAAGGCTGTCGGCAAATATGATGAGCCCGAATTTTGCGAATTTTTACGCCATCAGCAAGAGGACTTCATCTGTGTTTTCGTAGGAGCCAGCTCGAAATCTCAAGAGGTGAAACTAAGGCTTGACGAGGCTTACGCCCTAAAGGCAAAATTTGCCCCAAATATCACGCTAGGAGGCATCTGCATACCAGAGCGGCATGCCAGCAAGCTAGATGAGCACCTAAAGGTCGCCCACAAAAGCGAAAAAGGGTGTGAATTTTTCATCACTCAGGCCGTTTATAATCTCGAAAACGCAAAGAAATTCATTGATGACTATGCGAAGCTGGAGGGCAAAAAATGCCCGATAATTTTCACTTTCACGCCTTGTGGTAGCGCAAAGACGCTTCTTTTTATGAAATGGCTTGGTATAAATATCCCGCCAAATTTCGAAGAGCGGCTGAATGCGTCCGAAAACATCCTGCAAACATCGCTGAATTTATGCCTTGAAATTTTCAATTTCCTTTACAAATATGGCCTCGCAAAAGGCATAAGCGTCGGAGCGAACGTAGAAAGCGTCTCAAACCGCAAGGTCGAGATAGAGGCCTCTATCACGCTTTTAAAGCAGATACAAGAGATCATCGCAAAAACGAATACCGCCTACCACTGGATAGGAGCTGGGGTATAAGATAAAAGTAGTAAATCTAAGCCTCTAAATTTAGAGGCTTAGATCATAAAAATTTATGCAGATTATGAATTACGAACGATCTTGACCGCTTCGACCATATTTTTTAGGCTAGGTCTTACCTCGTCCCATTTACGAGTTTTTAATCCGCAGTCAGGGTTGATCCAAAGCTGCTCTTTTGGAAGTACCTCAAGTAAAGCACGGATCTGCCCTACTATCTCATCGACTTCAGGCACACGCGGGCTGTGGATGTCGTAAACACCAGGGCCTACCTCTTGCTTATAGCCGACGGATTTAAAAATTTTAAGCAGTTCGTTGCCGCTGCGAGCCGTCTCTATGCTGATGACATCAGCGTCCATCGCTTCGATCGTCTTGATGATGTCGTTAAATTCAGAGTAGCACATATGCGTGTGGATCTGCGTTTTTGCACTTGCAGAGCTGACCGAAAGCTTGAAGCAATCAACGGCAAATTTCTCATACGCAGGGATATTTTCAGCGCGTAGCGGATAGCCCTCTTTAAACGCGGCTTCATCTACTTGTATGATCTTGATACCGGCATTTTCAAGATCAGCGATCTCATCATAGATGCAAAGGGCAAGCTGCTTGGCGATCTCGCTTCTAGGCTTGTCGTCGCGCACGAAGCTCCAGTTTAGGATAGTCACAGGCCCTGTCAGCATGCCTTTCATTATCTTTTTAGTCTTGCTTTGAGCGTAGCTGATCCAATCAACCGTCATCGGCTTTGGACGGCTCACGTCGCCAAAAAGAAGCGGCGGCTTCACGCAACGGCTACCGTAGCTTTGCACCCAACCGTTTTGAGAAAAAGCGTATCCTTTGATCTGCTCGCCAAAATACTCGACCATGTCGTTTCTCTCAGGCTCTCCGTGCACGAGCACGTCAAGCCCGACATCCTCTTGAAATTTAACACAATCATCGATGTAAGCTTTGATATCAGCCTCGTAGGCTTCTTTGCTGATGAGTCCTTTTTTAAAGGCGTTTCGCACTTGGCGAAGCTCCGGAGTTTGCGGGAAAGAGCCGATGGTCGTAGTCGGTAAAATGCCGTAGTTTAAAGCCTCTTTTTGAATTTTTATACGTTTTTCATAGACCGTATCGCGCTCGAATTTACTTAAATTTTTAATACGATTTGCGACCGCTTCATCGTGGATGAGCTTTGAAGTAGCGCGCGAGTTTGCACTGGCTTTGTTTGCAGCGTAAATTTCAGCCTGCTTTGCGCTTAGCTCTTTGTTATTTGCGAGAGTGGCGATGATGGCGATCTCGTCAAGCTTTTCAACACCAAAGCTTAGCCAGCTTTTGATCTCAGGGTTTAGCTTTTCCTCGTATTTTAGGGTATATGGCACGTGTAGTAGCGAGCAAGACGGACCGATAGCAAAGTCTTTACCTCCAAGCGCAGATGAGATTTCTTTTACGAGGGCGAGCTTTTTATCTATATCGCTTTTCCAGACATTGCGACCGTCGATGATGCCGGCAAGTAGTACGACATTTGAAGCGGCGATCTTCGCTAAGGCCTCTTTGTTTTTCTCACCGTGGATAAAGTCTAGCCCAAGGCCGTAAATTTTAGTTTTTAGCACCTCATCGACAGCTTTTAAAGCATGCTCGAAATAGGTCATAAAAATGATTTTCACATTTGATGCGACGCTTGTTAGCCTGTCATAGACCTTTGAAATTTCGCTCGTTAGCTTATCACCTTTGTCAGTCACGAATATGGGCTCGTCAAACTGAACTAAAATTTCATCGTCAAGCTTTGAGATCTCTTTTAAAAGCTCCTCGTAGCTCGCTAAAATTTCGTCCAAATGGCAAAACGCGCAGCTGCCGTCAGTCGTTTTTGACAAAGCTAAAAAGGTTATCGGACCGATCAAATTTATCTTTGTCTTCACGCCTTGGGATTTTGCTTCGTTGTATTCGGCGATGATCTTCTCGGCGTTTAGTTTAAATGTACTGGTTTTATTGATCTCTGGTACGATGTAGTGGTAATTTGTGTTAAACCATTTCGTCATCTCCATCGCCACGGCGCTTTTGTTGCCGCGAGCCATAGCAAAATATTGCTCCAAGCCGTTTAAATTTTTAAATCTAAACGGGATCACACCAAGCGCAAAAATAGTATCGAGTATGAGATCGTAAAATGAGAAATCATTGCTTGAGATGATGTCGATACCAGCGTCTTTTTGATACGCCCAGTGCCTAGCCTTAAGCTCGGTCGCGACGGCTAGAAGCTCGCTCTTTTCGACCTTACCCGACCAGTAGTTTTCAAGCACCTTTTTAAGCTCGCGCTGTTCGCCTATCCTTGCAAAACCCGTAATATAACTTTTTATCATTTTTTTCCTTTTAAATTTTATTTTTGAGCCAAACGGCAACTAAATTTTGACTTGAAATTTTAAAATTTTGGCGGATGGCAGCCGCTTTTTCGTAGGCTGAAATAAAATTTATAAAACGCCGTCTCAAAAAGCCTGCTCGCCGCTTGCGATAAATTTATGACAGTGTTTGAAAATTTAAGTTTATTTGAAAATTTATTTTGGTTTATGGCTCTTTTGCCAAGATCAGCGAATTTTAGGCATGGGACAAGGCATCAGCCGTTCCTTTTTGGTTAAATTTAGCGCGTATTATAAAGATTTTTTGCAAATAAATCAAGTAAATTTAAGGCACGCAGCAAGGCGCACCTTAAATTTTGGGCTAATCTTTTTTATTTTTGTTTAAAGATTTTAGCTTCGTATCCGTATCGTCAGTGAGCATCGTGAAAATTTGATTCGTCAAATCTTGCGTCAAAGCCTTCGCCTCTTTCATCGTTTTTAGCGAAAATTCGTTCAAAAGTTTGTTTGCTTTTTTCTTGTCTTTTTTGTAAATTTTGACGTATTCGTCTTCAAATTTTGCCTGTTTTACGGCTAGCTCATCTTCAAATTTTTTATACGCAGCCTTGACGATCGAAGCGTATTTGTTATAATCCATCATAACGAGCGTTTGTAGCTTGCGGTAAGTCCAGTAAATGGACTCGTCATCAGCCTTGTATGAGCCTTTGTCATAGCCATCGATGAAGCCGTCCAGCCCGTAATAATACGGCAAATACACGCTTAAATCAGACATTCCAAGCGCGACGTAAGTCACTCTGCCGATCTCCTGCGGTAGCCACGGTCGCACCTGCATCACGTGCGACTCATACGTCCTAAACACGCTGATGGCTCTGTAAATGCCGCTCTCTTCGTCCTTGCTGACGTATGGATCATACTTCGTGCCGTCGTAGTGGGCTCTAAGCACGGTTTTTAGATCATTTACGCTTAGCTTTTTCTCTGGCTTCATAAATACAGGGAAATTCGGCCCGTCAGCGATGTCTTGCTTGAAGCTTGGATTAAACATCTGCTGCACCCAAAATACGCGCGGATAGTTGTAGGTAACGTCTCTCTCGTCGTTTCTCGTGTAGGCCTTGCCAAAGTGGAATTCGCCGTCTTTGCTCGGGTCATACGCGCCATGCTCTTTGGCGAAATTTATCAAATTTTTCGAGCCCATGAAATTTGGGTCGTTTTCTTTGTAGTTTTGCAGTCTGCCTTGATTGCCCGAGACGAAATACTCATCTTTTGGCAGCTTCACCGCCATCCACTGATGCCCGGTGCCAGTCTCGAAATACCAAATCTCATCCTTATCCACGAACACGACACCAAAGCCCTCACCCGCACCCGTACTCTCCACGATCTGCCCGAGTAGCTTCACGCCCTCTTTTGCACTTTTCATGCGTGGTAAAATCACATCCGGGATGTCATCTTCGGTGATGCCGGTGGCTTCGTTGTAGGGATCGATCTTTAAAAGCTCGTCCTTTGCGTAAATGGTCTCGGTGCCACTTATGCCAACACCTGCTTCATTGTATCCGACCGCGCCGTGAAGCTTGGTGTGAGAATTTGCGATGGTCGTGTAGCGCATCGAGTCCTTTGGCAACGGATATGTGAAGTCGCTCGCGCCGTCGTGGGCTTTTGAGCTATATGTACCGCTTTGGTTTATCTTTTTTGGATGTATCAAAAAAAGCTGCGCCTTTATGGCCTTGCTATCGGCACTCCTGGCGATCAAGAGCGAGCCGTCGTTTGAGGCTTCGTTACCTACCAAAATAGTCGTGCAAGCCAGCGCCGAGCCGCAAAATAGCGTGCCGATAACCGCCGCTGAGGCGAGAAATTTACTCTTCATTCGTTACTCCTTTTGGTTGAAATTTATTTTAAAATTATAGGCTTATGCTGTTTAATTAAATATAAAAATTTAAGAAATTTTCAAGAATTATTTAAAATTTCACATTATAAATTTTGACTTCATTTTATTAAATTTAAATTTCTTAAAGCAAATTTTAGTATAATCCACATCTTACGTCTAACGTAAAAACCGAAAAAAGGATTAGCATGCCAAAAATGAAAACCGTTCGCGGTGCTGCTAAACGCTTCAAAGTAGGCAAAAACAAGATAAAACGTGGCTCAGCTTTTAGAAGCCATATTTTAACTAAAAAGCCAAGCAAGCGTATGAGAGATTTGCGCGGACCACATTATGTGGATGGCACGAATGTTTCTGCAGTAAAGAAAATGCTCGGCGTATAAACGAGTGAAGTTTTTGACCAAAAGTCATTCAAACTCCCCTAAAATTTTAGGGAAAGATCCGAAATGGACGCCAATTTGTAAAGGATAAATATGGCAAGAGTAAAAACAGGCGTAGTTAGAAGAAGACGCCATAAAAAAGTTCTAAAGCTTGCACGCGGATTTTTTAGTGCAAGACACAAACACTTTAGAAAAGCCAAAGAGCAGCTCGAAAGAAGCTTAGTCTATGCGTATCGCGACAGACGACAGAAAAAGCGCGATTTCCGCCGTTTGTGGATCGTCAGGATCAACGCTGCTTGCAGACTAAACGATCTTAGCTATTCAAGATTTATGAACGGACTAAAAAAAGCAAATATCGAGCTTGATAGAAAAATTTTAGCTGATTTGGCCATGAATGACGCGAAAGCATTTGCGGCACTTGCAAAACAAGCGAAAGACGCTTTAAAATAATCGATCCATCTCTGCCATCAAGGCAGAGATTTTATTTTTAATCAAACATCTATATAAGCATCAAAACAATGTTTTACTTTTCCCTTGAAGAAGATTTTACCATTTTCTAGTCTTAAGCCAAGCTCATCACCGCTTTTTGGATACACTTTGCAGCACCTAGATGCGTTAAAATTTAAAACCGTACCGTAAAAACATGCAGCCATACCTGTACCGCACGCTAGTGTCTCATTTTCCACACCGCGCTCATAAGTGCGAACATAAATAGTATTATTTTCCAACTTGGCTAAATTCACGTTAGCATTATATTTATAGCGGAGATCTCGGCAAGTTTGGATGTCAAATTCATTCAAGTCGCTAACAAAACTAACAAGATGGGGTACACCGGTATCATAAAAATGCCATATCTTGCCAAACTCATCTATGGGCTTATTACTAAGAATTTTAGGGCTAGTCAGCTCTACTTCTACGCCATCTTTACTAACGTTTGCACTAACTATGCCGCTTCCGGTCACCAGGTCAAATACATTAGTGCAAAGTTGATTGTCTACGGCGTATTGGGCTGCTGCACGTGATCCGTTACCACACATATCCGCATGGCTTCCATCGGAGTTATAAAATTCCCAAACGATTTCGTTAGTATCCTTGTCCGGTTTTAGCACGATCAGTCCGTCTGCACCGATGCCGTTATATCGGTCGCAAAGCCTCGCAGCAAGCTCGCTTCTATCCGCACTAACAAACGTATGAAATATCACGAAGTCATTGCCGTTTGCGTTATACTTTGATACTATCATATTTGCCTTTCAGTTTTTTTATAAATTCAGTCGTTTCACGCTCTAAATTTGCTAAATTTCGGCTATTATCTATCGCAAATTTTGCCATTTCTCGCTTTTTTTCGATATCAATTTGTAGCTCCACTCGGCGCAACGCTTCATCATGCGTCAAAGAATTTCGTCGCATTACACGTTCAACCAGCAAATTTTTAGGCGCATAGACAAGCGCGACTTGTGTAAATTCATCGTAATCAAGCCCCTCAAAATATAGCGGGATATCCACAAAAAACGGCTGCTCTTTTGCCTCCAAAATTCGCGCGCGGGATAAAATTTCAGCCTTTATGCGCGGATGTAGCAGATTTTCGAGCCACGCGAGCTTTTCTTTGTCGTTAAATACGATGTTGCCAAGCTTCTTACGATCGACCGTGTCCTCTGTTAAAATTTCATCGCCAAATTTTGTTGCGACTTGCTTGGCGCAAATTTGCAGCTGCTCGTGTGCGATAATATCCGCGTCTATCACGCTAAATCCGTGCAATTTCAGCAAATTTAGCACCGTGCTTTTGCCGCTACCGATACTGCCTGTGATGACGAATGCGTGCTTGAACTCGCTCAAATTTATCCTTTTTTACCGCGATTTTAGCAAGTCTTGGCTAAAATTTAGCAAATTTTTAAAAGGCAAAAAATGATAAGCTACAAAGACGCGGGAGTGGATATCGACGCTGGCAACAGCTTTGTGGAGGCGATAAAGCCCTTTGTGAAGGCGACGCGCACACCAAACGTGATAGGCGGTATCGGCTCATTTTCGGGCGCGGTGCGACTGCCTGCGGGGTATGAAAAGCCCGCTATTTTGGGCGCGACGGATGGCGTGGGTACGAAGCTACGTCTCGCGATCGACGCGCATAAATTTGACGGCGTCGGGCGAGATCTCGTCGCCATGTGCGTAAATGACCTCATCTGCAACTTTGCCACGCCGCTGTTTTTTCTCGATTATTACGCGACGGCAAAGCTAGAGATCGAGGACGCAAAAGCCGTCGTAAAGAGCATCGCCGATGGATGTCAGCTAGCTGGCTGCGCGCTGATTGGCGGTGAGACGGCAGAGATGCCATCGATGTATGAAAAGGGCGACTTCGATCTCGCGGGCTTTGCGGTGGGTATCGCCGAGGAGGATGAGATCGACCGAGCTAAATTTGTCCGTGAGGGCGATGTGCTCGTGGCGTTGCCGTCAAGCGGTCTGCACTCCAATGGCTTCTCGCTCGCACGTAAGGTCGTGGCGGAGCTGGGGCTAAAATTTGACGAGCGAGTCGCGGGTCGCACGCTCATCGACACGCTTTTAGAGCCAACGCGAATTTATGTGCGCGACTTTTTAAATTTAAAAGACAAAATCTCCGCACTCGCGCACATCACGGGCGGTGGCATCGTCGAAAACCTACCGCGCATTTTCCCTGATGGGCTTGGCGCGAAGGTGCAAAAAAGTGCGATAAAAACACCTGAAATTTTTAACATCATCGTACAAAAAGTCGAGCCCGCCGAGATGATGAGGACGTTTAACATGGGCGTTGGGCTCGTGCTGGTCGTGCCAAAGCAAAACACAGACGCCGTGCTAGCAAACTCGGACGGCTACATCATCGGCGAGGTCGTAAAAGGCAAGGGTGTAGAGCTGGTTTAGATAAATTTAGCGTGCATTCTTGATAATAAGGAAAAATGTGAAAACCTTAAACGAGCTCGTAAATTTAGAAGAGCCAGGCTGGCGGCTGGTCAAAGAGTGGGCGGCGGAAGCTAAAAATCATTTTGAAATTTTACCGCGTGATGAGCGGCTGGCGGGCGAGGAGCTGGTCGCGTTGCAGATCAGTACCAGATCGCCGATGGGAGCGGTCGTTTATGAAAGCGGCGGAGTGCTGTTTTATCGGGGCTTCGTGCGCCTGCTTGGCAGTGGGTGCGATCGAATGAGACGCGGGCTTGCCGGCTGGAATGCAAAGATGATGCCAGATCTGCCGATGCAAGGGTGGCCGTATCTCATCGTCGCTGATGATGTAGTGGGCGGGGTCTTTGCGATAAATGACGGCGGGCTTGGCGAGAACGCGGGTGTCATCTACTATCTAGCACCGGACACGCTCGAGTGGGAGGACACGCAGCTTTCCTACTCGGATTTCGTGTGTTGGCTATTTTGCGGCAATGTGGCGAAATTTTACGAGCCGTATTTTTTCGAAGGCTGGCAGGACGCGGTCGCGAAGCTTGGTTGCGACGAGACGTTTTCATTTTATCCGTTTTCATGGAGCAAAGAGGCGCAAGATATGGGCGTGGGTGCGCTTAGCCAAAAAGCCGTTAGTGCGGACGAGAGCTACCGCCTGATGATAGAATTTGTGGCAAAACTTGGTAGCTAAACAATAAAAATTTTAGACTCTGTTAAAATACTTCATTGATTTTCAGATTTCAAAGCAGGAGAATGCGAACAGCATTCGAGTAAAACCTTGTGAAGCGACGCTATCACCGCCGATTTTCAGAGAAGCCGTAGGCTGAGCGCGGTCTGCTCGCAGTTGCGAGTGCAACGAAGCAAAAAATAGTGCTATATGTTCGGCTATTCGCTCCGTGCAAACGCTGTTCGCGTCCGCACTGGTCACTCTTGGAGCGAACAGGGTTTGCGAAGCAAGTATAAATGATTTATTATAGCAGAGCTAAATTTTAAAAATTTGCTATGCCTTGTGGCAGTAGGCAAGTCCTTTATCGCAGGCAATGAAGTTGTTTAAGAGAGCTAAAAATTTAACGACTGCTCATACGAGACACACAACGATACAAAGCGCGATATCATAAGAAAAGTATGCGTTATTTTGGTGATCTGTAAATATAAATTGGCTCTAAATATTGATTTTTAGCTTTAAAAAATACGAACAGCATTCAAGTAAACCCTTGCTAATGGGTTTATCGCTGCCAATTTTTACTTTGTGCTACGCATCCGCAACTGCGTAGTAGAAGCGAAGTGAGTGCCAAATAGACAGGAAGCCAAAGTAAAATTTACCTTGCTATTTAAATTTACATTTTGTTGTAATGCCTATGATAACATCGACAAATTTTTACAAAAGAGCGATCATGAAAAAGAGTTTTTTAGTAGTTTTGGCGGCGGTATCTTTGGCGTTTGGTGCGGCGGGTGCTACGCAGAGCGTGAGCGAGCAAAATAAAATTTTGGTCGAAAATTTCTGGAACAGCGTCTTTAACAAGCACGACACATCGGTGATCGATAGCGACGTGGGTAGCGAATACAAACAGCATAGCCCAAATTTCAAGGACGGCAAAGCGGCGTTTAAAAGCGCAGTCGGCGGCTTTCTCAAAGAATTCCCGCAAAGTAGCGCCGTCATCAAACGCATCGGAGCAGACGGCGAGCTGGTCTTCATCCACAACCACATAAAGCTAAACCCAAATGACCGCGGACAGGCTGCGGTGGATATTTTCCGCGTGAAGGACGGCAAGATCGTCGAGCACTGGGACGTGATACAAGACCTGCCCGAAAAAGCCGAAAACAACAACACGATGTTTTAAATTTTTGTGGCTTGAGGCAAAATTTCAGCCTTCAAGCCGACCTGTCATCATAGACTGTTTTGTTTTCCGTAGCGGATATAATCTTTCACATCATAATCTTTTTTGTCGTTATAATCTTTTAAAAGCTTCACAACGATCGGGCTTAGTATAAGCACGGCTATCAAGTTTGGTATCACCATCAGTCCGTTGAAGAGGTCTGACAGCTCCCAAACGAGCTTGATCTTTAGCAAACTTCCCATAAAAACGAATACAACGACTAAAATTTGAAGTATTTTAACGGCTTTTGGGCCAAAGAGATATCTGACATTTATCTCAGCAAAATAATACCATCCAATAATAGTCGTAAATGCAAAGAAAAATAGACAAATCGCAACAAAAGAGTAGCCGAGCGTATGGCCGAGTAGATGCGATGAGAACGCCTCTTGAACCAGCGTGATGCCGCCTAGTGCATGGATATTGGCAGGATCGATGACATTTGAGCTGAGCACGACGAAGACAGTGATGTTTAAAACGACGAAAGTATCGACAAATACACTCATTATCCCAAGCACGCCTTGCTCTACGGGGTGTTTCACCTGTGCTGCAGCGTGAGCGTGCGGAGTCGAGCCCATGCCCGCTTCGTTTGAAAACAGTCCGCGCGCGATGCCATATCTCATCGCCGTCGCTATGCTAGCTCCTACTGCCCCGCCCCAAGCCGCAGACGGATCAAAAGCCGCCTCAAAAATGATAGATATCACGCCCGGGATCTCTTTAAAATTCACACACATTATCACAAGGCCCACAAAAACATAAAGTATCGCCATGAGCGGCACGACCTTTTCGGCTACGCGTGCGATAGTCTTTACTCCACCTATGAAAACTACGGCGCATATAATGGCCAATATGACGCCCATCAGCCATTGTGGCACGCCAAACGCACCAGCAAAGCCGTCCGAGATGGAATTTGCTTGCACCATATTTCCCATGCAGCCAAGCGCCAAAATGATAGCAAGAGCAAAGAATGCGGCTAAAATTTTACCCATCTTGCCGCCAAGTCCACGCGAGATGTAAAATGCCGGGCCGCCTATCGTATGGCCGCTATTATCCTTCGTGCGATAAACTTGCGCCAGGCAAATTTCGGCAAAATTCGTCGCCATCCCTAAAAATGCGGCGCACCACATCCAAAATATCGCACCAGGACCGCCCATTATGATAGCGGTAGACGCACCGACCAAGTTACCCGTGCCGACTTGTGCTGCGACTGCGGTGGCGACTGCCTGAAAGGAGCTCATGCCGTGCTTGCCGGCCGCTTCACCGTGAAGAGAAAAACTACCAAATAAACGATTCCAGCCGTCTTTGAATTTAAAAATTTGAACGAATTTTAGCCTGATAGTAAAGTAAAGTCCCGTACCGCAAAGCAGAGCTATCAGAAAATACGGCCCCCAAACGAACGAGTTTATCTTGCTGACGAGATCGGTAAATAGTTCCAATGGCAAATCCTTTTCAAGCAAATTTCAATGAGATTTTTCAGTATATTAAAAAAAATTTAAAATTTTTATAAAATGTAAAAAAGATGGACTACTTTTTAATTTTTATCTTACCGATCCACTCATCAAGCGTTTTTTCAAAGCCTATGCCCTTGCTTTCGTAAAATTTCAGCGGCTTTTCGAGATATTTTTGCTCGACCCAGCCACCAAAATCATGCGGGTAAAGGTAGTTTTTGATCTGCGGATCCGTATTGACGAGATACGGTGGGATTTTAAGAGGCGGCTCGTTTTTGACGTATTTTAAGGCACTGTTTATAGCTAAATAGCTTGAATTCGACTTTGGCGAGTGAGCTAGATAGACGGCGCATTGAGAGAGGATTATGCGCGCTTCTGGATAGCCTATCTTACTAACAGCTGTTAGCGTGCTGGTAGCTAAATTTAAGGCGTTTGGGTTAGCGTTACCGATATCTTCGCTGGCAAATATCACCATCCTGTGCGCGATAAAGTCTGCACTCTCGCCGGCGTCAATGAGCCGTGCGAGATAATAGATAACGGCGTTCTCGTCGCTACCTCGCAGGCTTTTTATAAATGCGCTTGCTAAATGGTAGTGCGTATCGTCCTCGCTCACGCCTTCGCTAACGGCATTTGCACGTAGAATTTTGAGATTTTCAAGCGTTATGTTAGTGCCTAGACTCAGCGCGAATTCGAGTAAATTTAGAAAGCTCCTTGCATCTCCACCGCTACTTTTAAAAAGATACTCCTTAGCTTCGTCACTTATATCAAATTTTATCTCGTCGCTAACACGCGTTAGTAGCCTCTCAAAGTCGTGTGAGTTAAGAGGCTTGAATTCAAACAGCATCGATCGGCTACGGATACCAGAGCTTAGTGTAAAAAATGGATTTTCCGTGCTTGCGCCGATTATTATGGCACGGTAGTTTTCCATCGGTATGAGCAGGGCTTCTTGCTGTGTTTTGCTCAGGCGGTGGATCTCATCGATGAAAAATAGCGGCTTATTTAGAGCATTTTCATAGCTTTTTAAAATTTTGCGAAATTCTTCTACCTTTAAGTTACCTCCATCAAACTCATAAAAATCATAGCTCATCTCTGCCGCAACAGCTCGCGCAAAGCTCGTTTTACCACAGCCTGCAAGTCCGTAAAATATACTGTGCGGGATCTTCTCATTTGCGATAAATTTTTTAAAGACGGCGACTATATCGCTTTGTCCGCAGATATCATCGAGCTTTTTAGGGCGGAAGCGTAAAGCAAAGGCTTGCAAAATTTCTCCTTTTAAATTTAAGCTATTATACTCAAATTTAAATATGAACGAGGCTTCATGCCCCGTTCTTAAATTTCACCGCCTAAAACGTCTTTTCAAAATCGACGTAGAAATTTCTACCTTTGCCGACTCTTGAGGTCCTTTTTAACCCGTTTGGAAAGATGTATTCTTTATTGAAGAGATTATTTATACCAAAGCTGATCTTAAGCCCTTTATTTAGCAAATAGCTATCAAAATTTCTCGGCTCCCATTTGCCCTTTAAATTTACGATCGTGAAAGTCTCGTCGTTGTTTTTGTAGGTCACACCCTGTGAAACGAATTCTTTTTCATCGTTATTAGGTTTGAACCAGTGCGTCACATCAGCACCCATGCTAAGCCCCCAAGGCTGATATTTATAAAGTGCACCAAATGTCAGCTTGTCGGCATAGACGGTGAGTATCTTTTTGGTTGCTTTATCGTAAATTTTAGTGTGGTCATAGCCTAGAGAGAAGACGAGGTTATTTATGGCATATTTTGACTCGACCTCGATGCCATGACGCTTTGCGTGATCGACATTTTCATACATACCGTAGCGCCTATTGGGTGCGTCCGGATCAAATGGCGGATTGCCAGGTTTTACTTGCAAAGCTATCATATCTTTGATATTGCCATTGTAGTAAGTCGCCTTAAAATACAGCTCATCATCGCCAAATAAATTTTGTTTGTCGATAGAAAGGCCAAGCTCGTATTCTTTTGCAAGCTCAGGTTTTAGCTGAGGGTTTGACATATACCAGTAGTGAGGATTTAGCGGACCGATAGGAGAGGTCTCGTTTGGCGTAGGACTTCTAAAGGTCTCGGCGTATCCGGCGAGTAAATTTACACCATCGAGCACCTCGTAAGCAAGAGCAAATTTAGGCGAAAATCTCGACTCCGAGCTCGTGCTCCTGCCCGGTAGCTTCACACCGCGTTTAAATTTGTCAAAACGCCCGCCAAGGGTAAATTCAAATTTTCCCACATCAAAGACATCTTGAGCGTAGATACCAAGATCTTTGTAAAAATTTGGAAACGAGCCAAAGTCAGACGGTTCGCCGTTATACAAAAATATCGCGTCTTCTTTCCTATGCTCGTAATCAACGCCAGTTACCAGTCTATGCTCCAGCCAGCCCGTGGCAAAAACACTCTCGTTTTTTAGCCTCAGCCCCCATCTGTCGTCTTTATTGACGTAATCAATTAAAAGCGGCTGGCGTCTTAAGATACCAGATCTTATCCTATGGTTTTGAGCCCTTGCATTATAATACTGAAGCGACAAATTTACCCAGTTGTTATTAAGCGGAGTATATTTATATATCACGCTATAATCGCGCTGTTTTAGCCGTCCGACCGTCGGTAGTGCTCCGGGCTCCGACCAGTAAAGCGACTGCCAACCGCTGATAAAATTTTCGTGATAATTAAATACACTAGCCTCTATCGCGTGTTCATCTGTTATCGCCCACTCGGTCTTTGCAAAGACGGTATTTATGCGCTCATCGTTTATAGCATACTTTATGCCCGTTCTCTTTCCGTCCTTTGCCATTTTCATCGTGCCAAAGTCCGCGTGCTTGCCATAAAGCACAAATCCGAAATTTTCTACCGGTCGCAAAGCGATAGCAGCGCGGTTTGAATTCATGTGATTGCTCTCTTGACGATGGCCTATCGTAACGCCGTAGTCGCTGCCCGGGTTTATGAAGTCATTTACGCCTTTTGTCTGCATGCTAACGATACCGCCGATCGCGCCACTGCCGTGAAGTACAGATGATGCACCCTTTACGACTTCGACGCGTTTTAGCAAGTCATTATCGACGCGAAAGCTTGAAATTTGATTTGAAAAGAGTGATGCAGAGCGCTTGATACCGTCTTGTTCGATGATGACGCGGGCTTCGCTTTGATAGCCAAAGCCGCGGATGTTGAAATACTGACCAACCTGCCGACCAAAATCATTTCCAAGCTGCACACCAGGAATGGAGCCTAGATCTTCGATGATAGAGGGCGATTTTACCAAGTCATTTTGATTTAAGATACTGACCTGACCTGCGTATTTTGCAACATCGGTTTCGCTCCTATTTGCCATGATCGAGACCGTATCGAGCCTGACTGTCGCGATGGTCGTGTTTGAGTCGGTTCGTTTAGAATTTACGTCCGAACCCCCCCCCATTTGTGCTGTGGCAGAAGATACGCCAAATAAAATAATGGCGGTAACTTTGCTTAATTTACACATTTTACCTCCTTATATTTTAAAATAAATATTGATAATTAATATTAAATTATAAGGATAATAGCAGTTATTTTCTTAAGAATAAATTAGACATTAATGATGTTTAAACATACTTTATATATTTTAATAGCCTTGCTTTAAGAAGTATTAATTTTTAAAATTTTAAACATTCTAGCGTAGTCAAATCTTATGAAGCGACACTATTTTGCTTCGCAACTGCAAGCAGAGAGTGCTATATGTTTGGTACTTCGTGGAGTAAGTAAGATTTGCGAAGCGTTCGTTTAAGGCTATCAGCACTTTTTTGAAACAGAGCCGTTTTAATATAGTTAATCTAGAAATTTATAAAATCAGATAATATCTGATATTTATCTTAAACTTGTTTTAAAATATAAAATAATATAATCGTTTATATTTTATTTCAAGGAGAATATATGAAAAAATCATTGTTGGCAATCGCCTTTTTAAGCGCTATGAGTATTTCAGCTACAGCAGCAGATCTTTCACCTGCTTGCGAAGAATATTTCAAAATGGTTGACAAATTTGTAGAAATGTCAAAAGACAACCCGCAAATGGCAACCATGAAATCAACATACGAGGACCAGAAAAAACAATTTGCCCAACTTCCAAAAGATTCCCAAGAGGCCGCTTGCAAGCCTGCACTCGAACAAATGAAACAAGTAATGCAAGCAATGCCTAAATAAATTTCATAGGCTATCTATTTAAAAACTTCACAGGTAAAGCTTATTTGTGAAGTTTTTTAATTTTATTCATAAAAAAATTAGACTATGTTTTGATTTCTTTAAGCCACTTCTAAGCAGAAAATCCGAGTTACAGTAGTGAAATTACGAAAGTTAAGCTTATAAAGTACTACGCACTACAAGTCAGCTCATTTGTTCCACCACAAATTTTAGGAAAGCCTTATGATACTAAAGCCTAAATTTGAAAGTTATTCAGATCCCAATCTATCGGCGTCTTTGCATGCTGCGTAAGATAAAAATTCGTCTTAGAAAAGTGACGGCATCCAAAAAATGCACCGCGCGCCAAAGGACTTGGATGAGCGGCTGTTAGCACTAGATGTTTGTTAGTATCGATGAGCGGGATTTTGGCTTTTGCGGGATTGCCCCAGAGTAGAAATACGATATTTTCACGCTCACGGCTTAAAATTTTAATGACTGCATCGGTGAAAATTTGCCAGCCAAAACCACTATGTGAATTTGCCATGTTAGCGCCAACTGTTAGTGAAGCGTTTAGTAGCAAAACACCCTGCTTCGCCCAATACGTCAGATCGCCAGAATTTGGCTCGCGGATACCCAAATCATCGTAAATTTCTTTATATATATTTACAAGGCTTGGCGGGATCCTCACACCGTTTGGGACTGAAAAGCTTAGCCCCATGGCTTGATTAGGACCATGATAAGGATCTTGACCGAGTATGACGACCTTTACAGTATCAAACGGCGTTAGATTAAAGGCATTAAATATCAAATTTGACGGTGGATAGACGATGCCGGCTCTTTTTGCGCATATCAGCTTTTCTTTTATATCGCCAAAATACAGGCTTAAAAACTCACCTTTTAATGCCTCTTTCCAGCTTGGCTCGATCTTTACATCTTCTAAATTTACCTGCATGTTTTTCCTTTTTGTCATTATAACAAGCTTAAATTTAATGTATAATTAGCCAAAAGGATGCAAAATGTCACAGAGAATTTTTGAAAGCATAAAAGAGCTTTTGAGCTCGCAAAACGCTAAATTTAGAGTGGTTTCGCATGCAGAGGCGAGGACTAGTGAAGAAGTAGCCAGATTACGAAATACCGAGTTAGGACAAGGAGCCAAGGCGTTAGTTTGTTCTATCAAAGGGGTAAATTTAGAGGCTCTTGGCGATATAGCCTGCAGTGCCCCGTCCCATTTGCGGCTTGCCGACGATAAACCTAGGATGAAAGCTAATAAAATTTTTGTTCTAGCAGTGCTTCCAGCCGATTATAAAGCAGATTTAGACGCCCTTACGGCTACACTTGGCGGCACAAAAGTGAGCTTGGCAAGCCCATCAGAAGTGCTAGAGCTAACAGACTGCGTTTTTGGCTCGGTGCCACCATTTAGCTTCCATAAAAATTTATTGTTGATCGCCGATCCTAGCTTGTTTGAAAGGTATGAGGAGATCGCTTTTAACGCGGGATTGCTTGATCATTCTATCATTTTAAGCGCAAAAGACTACGAAAAGATAGTGAGACCAAAACTGGTAAAATTTGCGATGATTGATCAAGAAATGTAGCAATAATCTCGTGTACGTACAATTTTATTACTGATTATTTTTTAATATCTTATATCATTGGCTTTCAAAAAATCTCTCAAATCTTCATATTCGCCGTTTTCAAAGTATCGCCATTTGCCAGGTTTCAACATTCCAAGATCCACGCGTCCAAAGCTGACGCGTTTTAGATCCATGACTTCCAGGTCAAAATAGCCAAAAAACCGCCTAAGCTCGCGGTTTTGCCCTTCGTTTATGATGACGCGAAATTTCGTATATCCGCCGCTTGAGCCAAAGATGTCAAACGCAACAAAGGGCTTAAATTCCATCGACTTTATCTTGCTCTTTGCATGCGCGCCCTTGCTCGCATCAGCGGCGAAAAAGCCCTCTCGCATCGCAGTTTTGACCTCATCGGTGATCTCGCCTTTTACTTTTAGATAGTATTCGCGCTCGATGTCGCTACTCATTAGAGCTGTAGCGATCGCAGGCGCGTCCGTGAGCAGTAAAAGCCCCTCGCTAGCGTAATCAAGCCGCCCGATACTGACAAATTTAGCAAAGCCCTCTGGTAGCGCGTCGTAGATCGTCTTGCGTCCGCGATCGTCTTTTTTGGTGACGAGTTCGCCCTTTTGCTTATGATAGACGATCATCGTGAAGTCCTTTTTTGGCTTCACGAGTCGCCCGCCGATCTTGACCTTGTCTTCGTCACTAACGCTCGTTGCCAGCTCGCTAACAAGTTTGTTATTGACGCTTATTTTGCCCGATTTTATGAGCTCGTCAGCCTCTCTGCGCGAATAGCTCGTGTTATGCGATATGAATTTATTCAGCCTCATTTTTTGCATTTTATAGTCCTAAATTTGCCAGATCGTGGATATGTAGCACGCCGATAGGTCTATGTGCGTTATCAACTACGATCAAAATTTGAATTTTATACTCTTCTATGAGTTTTAACGCGTCGATCGCCAACATTTCAGGGTCACTAAGCGTTTTTGGCGATTTGGTTGCGTATTTTATCGCCTTTTCATTGATGTCAAATTTTTCGCTCATCAGCGCGCGCCGTAAGTCGCCGTCGCTCAAAACCGCTACTAACTCGCCCTTTAAATTTACTAATAGCACGTTACCAAGCTTGCCATGCGTCATCGTATCTATCGCGTTTTTGAGACTAACATCGTCACTAACGATTGGCAAATTTTCGCTTCTCATCACGTCTTTTACCTTTAAAAACAGCCGTTTGCCAAGGCTGCCGCCCGGATGAAAATTTGCAAAGTCTTCTTTCTTAAACCCGCGCCTCTTCATCAAGCAAACCGCAAGTGCGTCACCAAGTGCAAGCGTGAGCGTCGTCGATGCGGTCGGCGCGACGTTTAGCGGGCACGCCTCGCGCACGATGTCAAGGCAGATGAACGCGTCGCTAAATTTGCCAAGCGAGCTCGCCTTACTCCTTGCCATCGAGATGATCTTTACGCCAAAGCGTTTAACGTGAGGCAAAATTTTAACCAGCTCGTCGCTCTCACCGCTAAAACTGATCGCCAAAACGACATCGTTTTTATCGATCATACCAAGGTCTCCGTGCATCGCCTCGGTCGGATGGATGAAAAAGCTAGGCGTGCCCGTGCTGGCAAGTGTCGCGGCAATCTTTGCGCCGATGTGTCCGCTTTTGCCCACGCCCGTGACGATGACCTTGCCTTTTGTGTTATACATCAAATTTACCGCTTCTTCTATCTCACCGCCCAAATTTGACGCGTGTCTTAGAAGCTCCTGGGCTTCGATTTTTAGCACCTCGGCGGCGATGTCTTGCATATTTTGCATTCAAATTTTCCTTACATTAGATAGATGATCGGCACGATGGTAGGGTATTTTTTGATCTTTCTAAAAATGTGCTTGCGGATGACTTGACGCACCTGAGCTTCGAGCATGCGGTTGTCTTTTAGAAGCTCCTCTTTGACATTGCTTAGAAACTGCACCAGCACCTCTTCCATCTCTTTACTAAACTCGTTATCCTGCCTGTCCGCAACCAGTCCGTAGCTAATGACGCGTGGCTTGTTGATGAGCTTTTGACTGTGGCGCGAAATTTGCGCGATGATCATAACGACACCTGCTTCGGCTAAATTTTGACGGTCGATGACGACATCGTCTGAAATTTGCTTGTTGATTTGATTGTCGATAAAGACCTTACCCGTTTTCACGGTCTTGGCGCGCTTCATATATTTTTGACAGATTTCCATCTGATCGCCGTCGCTCATCAAATAGATATTTCGCTCATCCACGCCGCAGCTCATCGCCGTTTCTTTGTGCTTTGCGATGTGGTTGTATTCGCCATGCACGGGTAAAAAGAATTTTGGTTTGATGAGGCGCAGCATCAGCTTTTGCTCTTCTTGGGCTGCGTGCCCTGAGACGTGGATCTCGCTAAAATCCTGATACGCCACGCTCGCGCCGCTTTTGATGAGGAAATTTAAGATCGTCGAGACGCTGCCTTCGTTGCCCGGGATCGCCTTGGAGCTGATGATGATCTGATCACTTGGCTTTATCTTGATGTATTTGTGCTCGTCCGTCGCCATACGATAAAGCGCGCTCATCGTCTCGCCCTGCGAGCCGGTGGTGACGATCAGCACTTCGTTATCTTTAAATTTACCCACTTCGTTGGCGTCGATGAAAATTTTCTTATCCAGCTTCACGTAGCCTAGCTCCATCGCCGTGTAGAGGTTTCGCTCCATGCTTCGCCCGATGACGCAGACCTTGCGGTTGTATTTCAGCCCCCACTCGATCGCCTGATAGACGCGGTGGATATTCGAGCTAAACGTGCTCATTATCACGCGCCCCTTTGCCTTTGAAAATATCGCGTCAAAGGTCTTTCCCACGCTGCTTTCGCTTTTAGTGAAGCCCTCGCGGTAGCTGTTCGTGCTATCGCTCATAAGGCACAGCACACCGCGCTCGCCGTAATACGCAAGCCGCCCAAGGTCGCTAGCATAGCCGTCGATCGGAGTGTGATCGATCTTGAAGTCACCGGTGTGGATGATCGTGCCCGCCTTTGTCGTGATCGCAAGCGCGGAGGCGTCGATGATCGAGTGCGTAATATGTATCCACTCGACCTCAAAATCGCCGATGATATAGGGCTTTCGCTTCTCGACCGAGCGGAAAAGGGAGCGCTCTTGTTTGAGCCCGTGCTCTTCAAATTTATTATTTATCATGCCAAGCGGCAACGGCGTGGCGTAGATCGGAAATTTAAACTCTTTGTAAAAATATGGCACCGCGCCGATATGATCCTCGTGTGCGTGCGTGATGATGACGCCTTTTATCTTGTCCTTTATCTTTCGTACGTAGTCAAAGTCCGGGATCAAAATATCCACGCCGTGCATGCTTTCGCTCGGAAAGCTCATACCGATATCCACGATGATCGCGCTGGTATCGGTCTCAAAGACGGTCATATTTCCGCCGATCTCGCCCAGTCCGCCAAGCGGCGTTACGCGGATCTTATGCTCGGTCGAATTTTGAAATTTAAGCGGTTCGAGGCGCAGTTCGTGCGTGGCTTTGTTCGCTTCCATCGCATTTGCGATGTCTTGCTGCCACTGCTCGTTGCCGTTTAGTTTGGCAGGTAAATTTTTACGGATCTTTTTTTGTTTTTTGTTTGGATTTTCGCCGTTTGAGCCGGAATTTGACTGTGCGTTTGGCTTTTGCTCTTGCTTTGTTTGGGCGTTTTGAGCGTTTGAATTTTGCTTGCCGTGTTTGTTTTGTTTGTTAGCGTTATGATTTTTGTTAGTTTGCTTTTGCTGTGATGGCTGCGCGTTTTTATCGCTTGCTTCGTCGCTTGCAAAGAAATTATCTATAACGCTTTGCGCCGAATTTACAGCCTCGTTAGCAGTACCATTTCGCTCTTTGTTTCTCGGGCGAAATCTGCGTTTTTTATTGCTCTTGCCCTGCGAGACTACCGCTTTTTCTTCGTTTTTGTCGTTCATTATCTTCCTTTAAATTTTCAAATATTTTTAGATAAAGTTCGACATTTAGTTCGTGCGGACGGATAGCGGGGCTTAAATTTAACTCGGCAAAAAGCGTGTTTAGCTCAAATTTATCAAATTTAGCCGATAAATTTTTCATAAGCGTTTTTCTTGGTGAAGCAAAGGCGATTTTTAGAAAAATCTTAAATTTTTCATACTCAAATTTATCTTTAAATATGCCACTTTCGCCAAGCAAAATTTTACTTTTTTGGATCTTTATGACTGATGAGACGACCTTTGGCGGCGGGTTAAAGTACTGCGCACTCACGTCAAAAAGCAGCTCGCAGCTGCCTTGGAGGTTTGCTAAGATCGCAAGCGAGCTAAACTCGCTCTCGCCGCTTTTTGCGCTAAATTTAAGCGCGACTTCTCGCTGTATCATCACGACAAGTCCGCGGCATTTTTCATCGTCGATCGCGCTTAGTATCATCTTCGTGGCGACGTAATAGGGCAAATTCGCCACCAAAAAGTAGCCCTGCTCGCTCACTCCGCCCTCGTCCCACTTTTCAAGCGCGTCTTTACAAAAAAGTTTCAATCGTCCGTTTTGAACTTCTTTTGCAAATTTTTTTCCAAGTAGCGCAAACAGCTCGCTGTCTATCTCGTAAGCCGTGACGCTACAAATCTGCAAAATTTTAAATGTCAAATCACCTAAGCCAGGCCCAATCTCAACGATATTTTGCGTATCTTTGGGTATCGCTTGGATGATTTTGTTTAGTACCGCTTCATCTTGTAAAAAATTTTGCCCGAAGTGCTTTTTCGCCCTTATCATCTTTATTTTACTCTATTTTCACGCCGCTTACACGCTGCGCGTCGAAGCGTTTTTTCATTAAAATTTCGCCGATTTTATCCAAAACATTCTTATATAATGATTAGATAAGTGAGATTTCGCTAAAATGTAGCCAAAATTTAAGCAAAGAAAAAGCGATGAATCATTTTGCAAAACGCATCATCCCCTGCCTCGATGTCAAAGACGGGCGCGTAGTAAAGGGGGTAAATTTTGTCGGGCTCATAGATGCGGGAGACCCCGTAGAAGTCGCCAAACGCTACAACGAAGAAGGTGCGGACGAGCTGGCGTTTCTGGACATTACGGCGACACATCTGGGGCAAGAGACGATGGTGGAGACGATCGCGCGGGTCGCAAAGGAGCTCTTTATCCCATTGACCGTGGGCGGCGGGATACGCACGCTGGATGACATCTCGCGACTTTTGAACGTGGGTTGCGATAAGGTGAGCTTAAATTCAGCTGCGATCCATAATCCAAATTTAATAGACGAAGCGGCGAATAAATTTGGCTCGCAGTGCGTTGTCGTCGCTATCGACGCGAAAAAATTTGACGCCACTCATCACGTTTTCATAAACGGCGGCAGGATCGACACGGGCAAAGACGCTCTGGCGTGGGCAAAAGAGGTGCAAGAGCGCGGCGCGGGCGAAATTTTGCTAACGTCAATGGACAAAGACGGCACGAAAGACGGCTACGACATCACGCTAACAAACGCCATTAGCAAAGCCCTAAATATCCCCGTCATCGCAAGTGGCGGGGCCGGGACGATGGAGCATATCAAGGACGCCTTTTTAAACGGAGCGGACGCGTGTCTGGCGGCGTCGATATTTCATTTCAGGCAGATCGAGATACGCGCGCTGAAACGATACCTAAAAGAAAACGGTATAGAGGTCAGACTGTGAAATTTGGGTTTAAATTTAAGGCATTTGGAGCGGTGAAATGATAATCTGCGCCGGGCGAAATGAAATCTTTGACTTTGCCTTGCCAATGGGTGTAGGGCTGGTCGAAACGAGCATAAATTTAACCGTATTTTTACAAAAAAGAGCTATGGTTAGCGGCTGTGTTAGCGATAGATATGTGGCTGGTTTAGGCACTTGGACTGCTTCAAAGCTAACAGACGAGCTAACAAATTTAGAGGTTAGCGACGAGATAAATTTGGATAAATTTAGTAGATTTTTTAGCTCACAGCCGACCGGCAAACAAGCCATAAGTGTGCCCAAAAATCCAAATAAAATTTTAAACGCCTTGCCTGACGAGATCATTTTTATCGGTTCGGGCGGACTTTATAAAGAGGGTAAAATTTTAGAAATTTACGAGAGCTTTACGGCGGGAAATGTCGAAATCTCAAGCCTAGAAGATAAAAGCTACACGCCGTTAGAGTGTGAAATTTCATCTATAAATTTTAGCGACGTTCCACGTGAAACTATCAAAATCAACTCGTCAAACTACATCACAACCGATCAAAATTTAGCTCAAAGGCTGTTTGAAAAGGGCTATTTTTTAGAAAATATGGAATTTTTCGCCGTCCTAAAAACGGCTCAAAAATTTCAAATCCCGGCTCGTGGCGTCTTTATCGCGACAAATTTCTGCGACCAAAATGCACACACCGACTTCGTCAAAAACCACAACGCCGCAAAAGAAAAACTTGCACAATATCTCAAAACAAAAGGTATGATTTGAAAAATTTACTCGACTACACGCTGTCCGAACTGGAAGCGATACTAAGCCCCAAATTTAGAGCAAAGCAAATTTACGAGTGGATCTACAAGAAAAATGCCGAAAATTTTGATGAAATGCTAAATTTACCAAAGGATATGCGCACGAATTTGGCGCAGGAATTTTACTTCGATCCGCTGTATTGCGTCAAATTTGAAGAGAGCTCGGACGGCTCGATAAAATATCTTTTCGCCCTAAAAGACGGCAATACGATAGAAAGCGTCCTACTACCGATGAAAGAGGTTGAGGTCGATGAGGGCGGCAATATCTCGCGCCACGCACGCTATACGATCTGCGTTAGCTCGCAAGTGGGCTGTAAAATGGGTTGCTTGTTTTGCCTGACGGCAAAGGGCGGACTGAAACGAAATTTATCGCCGGGCGAGATCGTCGGGCAAATTTTATGGATCAAAAAAACTAACCATATCCCTTACGAGCGCCGCGTAAATGTCGTATATATGGGCATGGGCGAGCCACTTGACAATCTTGCAAACGTCGCAAAAGCCATACAAATTTTAAAAGAGCCGGACGGCCTCGCCATCTCACCGCGCCGTCAGACAGTCTCGACGAGCGGGCTTGGAGCGCAGATAAAAAAGCTCGGCGAGATGGATCTTGGCGTGCTACTTGCCATCTCACTGCACGCCGTCACAAACGAGCTACGAAGCAAGTTGATGCCCGTAAATAAGGCCTACAATATCGAAGCCGTGATGGACGCGGTGCGAGGCTTTCCGATCGATATGCGCAAGCGAGTGATGTTCGAGTATCTCGTTATCAGGGGCATGAACGATAGCGTCAAAGATGCAAAAACGCTCGTCAAGCTGCTTCACGGCATCAAAGCGAAGGTAAATTTGATCTACTTCAACCCGCACGAAGGCAGCGAATACGGACGTCCGGAGCTTGCGGATATGCTGGAATTTCAAGAATACCTGCGCGCTCACGGCGTGACCTGCACGATCCGCCAAAGCAAAGGGCTAGACATCTCGGCGGCATGCGGACAGCTAAAACAAAGAAGTCAAAATTTATCGCCGTCAAATAATAATACCAGCAAGCCAAGTGACATCAAAAAGAGTGAATCATGACTGTACTAGACATCGTCCAGATCATGTTTATCGTGATAGTCGTAGCGGCTGGATTTGGGTTGATTTTGAAAGTTTTAAGAGAAAAAAAATAATACTTGCGTTAAAATTTTAGTGCTTTAAGAAGACTCTGTTCTGACAAAGTATTTGATTTTTGACTTTCAAGAGCATGAGAATGCGCACAGTATTCGAGTAAAAACATTGCTAGTGAGTTTATCGCCACCAATTTACAGAGAAGCGGTAGCTGGGTATGCAAATCGGCTAAATTTAGGCTACTCGCTCCCGTAAAACGCTGTTCACATTCGTGTTAGGTCACTCCTAGAGCGAGCAGGATTTACAAAGAGAGCATCAATTTGATTACAACAGAGTCTTTAAGAAATAGCTTTATAAAATATGAAATTATTTTTATTTGGTAAATTCTGTTTATCCTATTTATCCAAAAATCCCACATTTTTCATTCTGGATACTGCTTTATCTTTTGGATTTTACTGTATTAGCCTAATATACTAGGCATAATATTCTCACCTATTTCAATGTATTCTTGGGCAAATAAGATTTTAACTCTATTAAAAAGTGTTGGGATCCCTTAAAAAGGTTCATAAAATAGGTCTTCCCCTAAGGCGCCTCACTCACAGCTTTACAAGATGTAAAAAACCGAGTCTACAATACTACTTTTTGCTTTGCATCATACACTCGCAACTAAAAACAGATCGTCGCTCATCATATTTAATATGCCAAAACATCAGCAAATCAACACTTTTAAAGTAGAGCTATTTTAATATATCTTTCAGAAAACAATTCACGATTTAATTTATCTCTTAAATATTTTTAATTTCAAAATTCAAACTTGGTTTTAGCCAACCGATAAAACTCATCTCGCACGTCAAATTTGCTCTTTATATGAAATTCCCGCCCTCTAAATTTAAACTCTATCTCATCCGCATGCAGCAGCAGCCTCGACGCTCCTGTTAAATTTATGCGCTCCATTTCGCTCATTTTGCCATCTAAAATTTTGATAATCCGCTCTTTTGCCAGTCCGTAAAGCGGCTCACCGATGATAGCGTGTTTCACGTGGAACAAATGCAAGCGAATCTGATGCTGCCTACCGGTCAGCGGCACGGCTCGCACGAGCGTCGCATCGATGTCCGCAAAATACTCCATCGGTTCAAATTCCGTCACCGCCGCCTTGCCATTCTCGCAAATTTGCATTCGCATTTTCACATCGTCGTAGTCGCTGGCTAGATCCATTTTCGCATCTACGATAAATGGCTCGCAAATTTCACCGCCAGCCAGCGCGACATAGCGCTTTTTCACCGCCCTACTCTCAAACATCGCTTTGAGCTCTTTTTGTGCCGCTAAATTCTTTGAAACCACGATGAGCCCGCTCGTTTCGCGGTCTAGCCTATGTGTGACGGCCGCCTCGCGCCCGTATAAGTGCCAGATTTCATCGTTTAGACTATACTCGCAGCGTCTACCATTTGGGTGACTGAGCACTCCGCTTGGCTTGTCAAACACAGCAAACTCGTCGCACTCAAAGATCGGACTAAGCCCGCGCGGGTTCATTTCGTAGTCGATCAGGCAAATTTCGCCGCTCAAAACGGCATTTTTCTCACTCACGACCGCCCCATCACAAAGCAGCCTGCCCTTGTCGATGAGACGCTGTGCCTCACGCATTTTAAAGCCCAAATTTATCAAAATTTCATAGGCTTTTTGCGAGCGAGCGACGGTGATAAATTTATTAATGTAAGGCAAATTTTACCCTTTAATATCAAATTTTAGTTCAAAATTTAAGCCCAAATTTAGCGACCACTAACCGCCCTTTCAGCCCAAATTTTATATAATTTCACTCTTAAAAAATTATACAAAAATTTCCTAAAAAGGCTGATAAATGGTAGAGAGATATTCGCGCGAGCAAATGGCGAAAAAGTGGAGCGTGCAGGCGAAATACGACGCATGGCTCGAGGTCGAACTAGCCGCGGTCAAAGCGTGGAACAAGCTTGGCTTCATCACAGACGCCGACTGCGAGAAGATCTGCAAAAACGCAAAATTTGACGTCATGCGCATCGACGAGATCGAAAAGACGACCAAGCACGACGTGATCGCATTTTTAACGAGCGTGAGCGAAAGTCTGGGCGAGGAGAGCCGCTTCGTGCATTACGGCATGACGAGCAGCGACTGCATCGACACGGCGGCGGCATTGCAGATAAAGGGTAGCTTGGAGCTCATCATCGAAGACGTCCAAAATTTACTCTCCGCCGTCAAGTCCCGCGCGATGGAGCACAAAAACACGCTCATGGTCGGTCGCAGCCACGGCATCCACGGCGAGCCGATCACGTTCGGACTGGTGCTTGCGATCTGGTACGACGAGATAAAACGCGCGCTAAAACTCATCACGGACGCAAAAGAGGTCGCGAGCTACGGCAAGCTAAGCGGAGCGATGGGAAATTTAGCCCACGCGCCGATGGAATTTGAGGAGCTAACCTGCGAGCTTCTCAGGCTGCGCCCCGCCCCCGCGTCAAACCAAGTCATCCAGCGCGATCGCTACGCGCATGTCATCAGCGCGATCGCCATCCTCGCCGCGACCTGCGAAAAGATCGCCATAGCCATCCGCCACTACCAGCGCACGGAGGTCTATGAAGCCGAGGAGTATTTCAGCCCCGGACAAAAGGGCTCATCAGCGATGCCGCACAAGCGAAACCCCGTGCTAAGCGAAAACATCACCGGGCTTTGCCGCATGCTGCGCTCATACGTGACGCCCGCACTGGAAAACGTCGCCCTTTGGCACGAGCGCGACATCAGCCACAGCTCGGTCGAGAGATTTATCCTGCCGGATGCGTTCGTCACGGCTGATTTTATGCTCGCGCGCCTGGCAAATCTCATCCAAAATTTAGTCGTTTATCCCGAAAATATGATGAAAAATCTAAATTTGACCGGCGGGTTGGTCTTTTCCGGGCGAGTGCTTTTGGAGCTGCCAAAACGCGGCATCTCGCGCGAGGACGCCTACAAGATCGTGCAACGAAACGCGATGAAAGTCTGGGCCGACCTGCAAGAGGGCAAAAAGGCGATCGACGAGGGCGGACACAGCCTGTTTTTGCAAAATTTACTCGCCGACGAGGAGCTACGCCGCTCACTAAGCGAAGATGAGATAAAAGCGTGCTTTGACTACGGCTACTACACGAAAAACGTGGATAGGATTTTTGGTAGGGTGTTTGGAAATGATGAAAATTTTTAGTCAAATAAATACCGTCGTGCAAGGGGCAACCTCCTCCTACCTTAATCCATAAAAATTTAATTTCTAGCCCATAGCGGCTATCAGGATAAAGCGATAAAAATTTAATTTAAGAAAGAGAATTTATGAAAGTAATCAAACGAAACGGCAGGACCGAGGAGCTGGACATCAGCAAGATAAAAAAATACACGACGGCGGCAGTCGCAGGCTTAGAAAACGTAAATTTAAGCGAGCTTGAAGTGGATGCGAAGATCCAGTTTCGCGACATGATCACGACCGAGGAGATCCAGCAGACCCTCATCAAAACCGCGGTCGATAAGATCGACATCGATCGCCCCAACTGGACATTCGTCGCCGCGCGGCTGTTTTTATACGACCTTTATCACAAAGTCACGGGCTTTAACGGCTACAACCACCTGCGCGAATACCTGCAAAAGGGCGAAAAAGCCGGACGCATCATCGCCGGTCTCAAAGAAAAATACGACCTTGACGACCTAAACGCATACATTCGCCCCGAGCGCGACTTGCAGTTTGCGTATCTGGGAATCAAAACGCTATATGATCGCTACCTCATCAAGGACAAAAACGGCGCACCCATCGAGCTTCCGCAGCAGATGTTTATGGCGATCGCAATGTTCCTCGCACAAAACGAGCTAGACTGCCAAGGCTGGGCGAAGAAATTTTACGACCTAATCTCTAAATTTGAAGTCATGCTCGCCACCCCGACGCTCTCAAACGCCCGCACTACGCGCCACCAGCTAAGCAGCTGCTACGTGGGCTCTACGCCCGATAATATCGAGGGGATCTTCGACAGCTACAAAGAGATGGCGCTGCTGTCTAAATTTGGCGGGGGCATCGGCTGGGACTGGTGCAAGGTGCGTGCGATGGGCGGCAGCATCGACGGGCACAAAAACGCAGCCGGCGGCATCATCCCGTTTCTAAAAGTCACCAACGACATCGCCGTCGCGGTCGATCAGCTAGGCACGAGAAAGGGCGCGATAGCCGTCTATATCGAGCCGTGGCATATGGACGTGGCGGACTTTTTAGACCTACGTAAAAACTCGGGCGAAGAAAGACGCCGCGCGCACGAGCTCTTCCCTGCGCTTTGGATAAACGACCTTTTTATGAAGCGCGTGCGTGAAAACGGGCGATGGAGTCTCTTTGACCCGGCACAAGTAAGCGACCTGTGCGACCTGTATGGTGAAAATTTCGAGCGCCGCTACGAGCAGTATGAAAACGACGAAGATATCCAAAAAAACGTCGTGCTGGCAAAGGAACTTTGGAAGAAAATTTTAACTAGCTACTTCGAGACCGGCATGCCGTTTTTATGCTTTAAGGATAACGCGAACAAGGCAAACCCAAACGACCACGAAGGCATCATCAGAAGCTCGAATTTATGCACCGAAATTTTCCAAAACACCGCGCCAAACTACTACAAAATCAAAATCACCTTTGATGACGGCGGCGAGCGGCTATTTGACGAGGAGGAGGACGTTACGATCGATAGCGGCATAACCAAAAAAGCTAAAAAGCTAAGCGCACTCGATAGCCTTGACGGTAGGCAAATTTTCATCGTCGAAAAAGAAAGCGTCGAGGGCAAAACCGCCGTGTGCAACCTCGCAAGCGTAAATTTAAGCAAGGTAAATAAAAAAGCCGACATCGAACGCGTAGTGCCAATCGCCGTGCGCATGCTCGATAACGTCATCGATCTAAATTTCTACCCGCACAAAAAGGTCAAACACACAAATTTAGCCTCCCGCTCGATAGGTCTAGGTGTCATGGGCGAGGCGCAGATGCTAGCCGAACGCGGCGTGAAATGGGGCAGCTACGAGCATTTCGCGCTGATAGACAGCATAATGGAAAACATCAGCTACCAAGCGATCTACACGAGCTCAAATTTAGCCGTCGAAAAGGGCAAATACCCGACCTTCGAGGGCTCGAAATGGAGTCGCGGCGTGATGCCGATCGACACCGCGAACGAAAACGCCAAAGCCTTGCTAAACCGCGGCGGGCTATTTGACGAGGATGTGTGCGACTGGGAGAAGCTGCGCGCAAAGGTGAAAACGGACGGCATGCGAAACGGCTATCTCATGGCGATCGCTCCCACAAGCTCGATAAGCATCCTTGTCGGCACCACGCAGACCATCGAGCCCGTGTATAAGCGCAAGTGGTTCGAGCACAACCTAAGCGGCATGATACCAAATGTCGTGCCAAATTTAAGCCCCGATACATGGCAGTTTTACACGCCGGCATACGAGCTAGACCAGCGCGTGCTCGTGCGTGCAGCCGCCGTGCGCCAAAAGTGGATCGACCAAGGGCAGAGCCTAAATATCTTTATGAGCCTGGATAAAGCAAGCGGCGGGTATCTGAGTGAAATTTACACGCTCGCGTGGGAGCTGGGACTAAAATCGACCTACTATCTGCGCTCGGAAAGCCCGGATAGTGAAAAGGTAAATAACGTCGCCGATCGCAGCATCGAGTGCGAGGGGTGCCAGTAACCATAAAAATAGTAAAAATTTCCATATTATTTTGACTTTAATATTTTTTAATCAAAATTTCAAACTCAAACTAAATTTGAGCGAATTTAAAAAAGTTCGCCCAAATTCCATGTATACCAAAATTAAAACCATAACGCAAATAAATCTAAATTTATAAGCCTATAATTAAAGCGTTACTCTTTTATTATGATAGAAGATATCATATTTTAAGCCAAATTTATCTATACTTCCAATAATTTTTAACTAAACAGGTCAGGGTATGAGAGAAATTTTAAAACGAGACGGAACCAGGCAGGAATTTGTCGCATACAAGATAGTCGATGCGATAAAAAAGGCGTTTGAAAGCGAAAACACACCATACGACGAGAAAATTTTCACAAATGTCGTTCAAGATATCTTTCAAAAATCAGGCGCCATAACGGTCGAAGATATCCAGGATGCGATAGAAAAAGAGCTCTTTGAGGGCCACTATTTCAACATCCTAAAAAGCTTCATGCTCTATCGCCACACGCACAAGCTCCAACGCGAGCAGGTCTTGGGGCTAAACGAAGATACGACTTATATAAATTCTACTCAAACGATAAACGAATACATAAACGGTACCGACTGGCGTATCGCTGCAAATTCCAACACCAGCTACTCAAACGCCGGTCTCATCAACAACACTGCAGGCAAAGTCATCGCAAATTACTGGCTGGACGCAGTTTATAGCAAAGAAGAGGGCATCGCGCACAGAAACGGCGACTATCACATCCACGACCTCGACTGTCTCACCGGATACTGCGCGGGCTGGAGCCTAAGAGCGCTTTTAAACGAGGGCTTCAATGGCGTTCGCGGGCGCGTAGAGAGCCGCGCGCCAAAGCATTTCCGCGAGGCGCTGTCTCAAATGGCGAATTTCCTTGGAATTTTACAGAGCGAATGGGCCGGAGCGCAGGCATTTTCGAGCTTTGACACATACCTAGCGCCGTATGTATTTAAAGACGATCTAAGCGACATCGAGATAAAAAAGGCGATCACGAGCTTTATCTTTAACCTAAACGTCCCGGCTCGCTGGGGCCAGAGCCCTTTTACCAACGTGACCATCGACATCACCTGCCCAAGCGACTTAAGAGATCAGATACCTACGTCAAACGACGTGCATTTGTTTTCGAATTTTACCGACGAAGCGGCGCTAAAACGCGCCAAGGAGCGCGGCAGAGACAAGCTCATAGATATGACTTATAAAGACTTTGAGCCTGAGATGGCGCGTATAGACAAGGCATTTTATGAAATTTTGACCGAGGGCGATAAATGCTCGCAGCCATTTACATTCCCGATCCCGACCGTAAATATCACCGAGGATTTCGACTGGGACAGCGAAGTGGCGCAGGTGCTCTTTGAAAATACCGCAAAAATGGGCTCCAGCTACTTTCAAAATTTCATCGGCTCACAATACACCATTGACGAAAATGGAAGACGTATCGCAAACGACTCGGCGTATAAGCCGGGACACGTGCGCTCCATGTGCTGCCGCTTACAACTTGATCTAAGAGAGCTTTTAAAGCGTGGCGGCGGGCTTTTTGGCAGTGCCGAGATGACCGGCAGTATCGGCGTAGTCACTATAAATTTAGCTCGCCTGGGCTACAACTACAAGGGCGACAGAAAAGGGCTCTACGCACGCCTTGAATACCTACTCGAGCTGGCCAAATCTACACTTGAGAAAAAGCGTAAATTTATCCAAGAGATGTATGATCGCGGGCTATATCCTTACACGGCGCGATATTTGAAGCATTTTAACAACCACTTCAGTACGATCGGCATAAACGGTATGAACGAGCTTTTGCGAAATTTTACCGGAGATAAAGAGAACGTTTCGACCAAATTCGGACGCGAATTCGCCCTTGAAATGGTAAATTTCTTACGCGACAAGATAAGAAGCTTCCAAGAGCTGACGGGCAACCTCTACAACCTAGAGGCCACCCCTGCCGAGGGCACGACATATCGCTTCGCAAAAGAGGACAAGAAGCGCTATCCTGACATCATCCAAGCCGGTATGGAGGAGAACATCTACTACACGAACTCCACGCAGCTTCCTGCAAATTTTACCGACGATGCATTCGAGGCGCTCGACCTGCAAGACGAGCTACAAAGCGCATACACCGGCGGAACGGTCTTTCACCTATATATGAAAGAGCGCATCAGCTCGCCTGAGGCCTGCAAAGAGCTCGTAAAAAACATCATCACGAACTACAAGCTGCCTTATATCACGATAACGCCGGTATTTAGCGTATGCTCTAAGCACGGATACATCGCTGGCGAGCATGAGTTCTGCCCGATCTGCGACGCCGAGCTGATAGAAAATGAAAAACGAAAAAATCAATCTTAATGAAAGGAGCAAACATGAGTGAAAAAGAAATTTTGACAAAACTCGCCGACAAACGCACAAAATGCGTAGTCTATACACGCGTCATGGGCTATCATCGCCCGGTCGAGAGCTTCAACCTCGGCAAAAAAGGCGAGCACAAAGAGCGCGTGAAATTTGACGAGTGCGCTAGCACTTGCCAAAAAAGCGCATAATCGCGCGAATCCGAAGGGCGAAGACTCATTCGCCCTTTTCGCCCAAGGAAAATTTTGCAACACCCGATATTTAGCATCACTCCCTTTACCACACTGGACTACCCTGGCAGAGTCGCCGCGATAGTGTGGTTTGCGGGCTGTAATATGCGCTGCGCCTACTGCTACAACATAGACGTCGTTTTATCAAGAGGCAAGCTAAGCGCCGAGGAATTTTGCGAATTTTTAGATAGACGCATAGGCAAGCTAAGCGGCATAGTCTTTAGCGGCGGCGAATGCACCCTGAGCCAGTCGTTTTTACCGCTCGCTCGCGAGGTCAAGGAGCGAGGTTTTGCGCTCAAAGTCGATACCAACGGCTCAAATCTACCCGTCTTAAAAGAGGCCATCTCGCAAAATTTGATCGATTACATCGCGCTTGATTTCAAAGCGCCAAAAGAGAAATTTCAAAGCGTGACCGGCTCGAGCCTATACGAGAAATTTATGGCTACGTTAGAGTTTTTACTAAGCATAAATTTTAGCTTCGAGGTGCGAACGACGCTGCATTTTGACCTACTAAACGAAAAAGATATCTCGCAAATGGCGCAAATTTTATACCAAAAGGGCTACGAAAAGGAGTATTTTTTACAAAAATTCCTCGATACGGGCGAAAATTTCGCAAATCTAAAAGAGCCTAAAAACAGCTTCGACATAGCCCTGATCGACTCGCCCATACCCATAAAACTACGAAATTTCTAGGTAGTCGCGATCGTTTGCCATTAAAAGATATAATCTTTTGAAATTCCAAAGGAGTCAAAATGAGTAAAATTTTAAACCAGACCTTCACACTGGCAAATGGCGTAAAGATCCCAAAGATCGGGCTTGGCACGTGGCTGGTAGATGACGATAAGGTCGCAGCCGCCGTGCGCGAAGCCATAAATTTAGGCTACCGTCACATCGACACTGCCGAGGCCTACGGTAACGAACGCGGAGTGGGCGAGGGCGTGCGAACATGCGCGGTGGCTCGCGAGGAAATTTTCGTGACGACGAAGTTGCGAGCCGAGATCAAAGACTACGAAACGGCAGCGGCTGCCATAGACGAGTCACTGCAAAAGCTCGGGCTTAGCTACATCGATCTCATGATCATCCATAGTCCGCAGCCTTGGACGGATTTTCGCGAGGGAGAGCACTTTTTTGAGGGCAATATCGCCGCATGGCGCGCACTAGAGGCGGCCTATAAAGCAGGCAAGCTACGCGCGATAGGAGTGTCGAATTTCGAGCGCATCGACATAGAAAACATCACCGCAAACTGCGAGATAAAGCCGATGGTAAATCAAGTCCTAAGTCACATCGGCAACACGCCGTTTGAGCTCATCGACTACTGCCAAAAGGCTGGAATTTTGATCGAGGCTTATTCGCCCGTCGCACATGGAGCGATCCTGCAAAATACCCAAGTCGCCGACATCGCCAAAGGCTACAGAGTGAGCGTCGCGCGCCTTTGCGTGAGGTATTGCATAGAGCTTGGGCTGCTGGCTTTGCCAAAGACCGCGAACGCCGCGCATATGAGAGAAAATGCGGATGTAGATTTTGAAATTTCGCCTGCGGATATGAAAATTTTAAAGCAGATCGCTCCGGTAGAAAACTACGGCGAGGCTAGTGTATTTCCAGTTTTTGGCGGCAAACTACACAAAGACGGCAGACTGGAAGCCAAGAATTTCAAGAAATAGCTAACGTCCGCGCGCGTCATATCATGTATTCAGGATCGCTGTCCTCGCCGTTAATGAGGTCGAAAATTTTAGCCTTGAGCTCGAAATATCTCACATCATGCGGGTTAAATTTGGGATTTGAGAGCTCTTTTATGATCCTGCCATCGTGCAAAACGACGATCTTACAAGCTAAAAACAGCGCCTCATCGATATCGTGAGTGACGAAAATACTAGTAAGCTTGCTTGAAATTTCTTTTAGCCTCAGCTGCAAATTTGCCCGTGTTATGGGGTCGAGCGCAGAAAACGGCTCGTCTAAAAACAAAATTTCAGGACTCAGGCTAAGGGCTCTTGCGATCGCGACGCGCTGCTTTTGTCCGCCGCTTAGCGAGTGTGGGAACATTTGAGCCCTGTGCGCGAGCCCGACAAGCCCCAAAAACTCCTGTGCACGGCTCTCGCGTAGCCCTTTGTCCTTCATACCGCTGCATTTTAGGGCAAATTTTATATTTTCTTTCGCGCTTAGCCAGGGCATGAGCGAATAGGTCTGCGTGATGATCTGGCGCGATTTATCCATGCTGACGCGACTAGTAAATTTGCGCTCGCCGATCCTGACCTCGCCGCCATCAAGCTCACTAGCGCCGCTTAGGATATTTAAAAGCGTCGTTTTGCCAGAGCCGCTACCACCGAGCAACACGCAAAATTCGTTGCGACTGATGCGCAAATTTATACTTTTTAAAATTTGGTGCTTGCCAAAGGATTTGCTTAAATTTTTTATCTCTATCATCGTCCCAACCTCGCTGCCGCCCACCTTTCAACCAGTGAAAATATAAAATTTATCCAGGTGCCGATCACGCCGATGACAAAGATCACGGCTAGCACCATATCGATGCGAAGCTGGTTTCGCGCGTCTATGATGAGATATCCCAGCCCGCTTTGAGCCCCGACCATTTCGCCCACGACTAAATTTATCCACGCGAGGCTGGCGGCGAGCTTTAGCCCCGAGATGATGCCAAAGAGGCTTGAGGGCAGGATGACGCCGATGATCGTTTGCAGCCTACTCGCTCCAAAGCCCCTAGCTGCCTGCATGAGCTCGGCAGGCGTGCTTTTGACGGCATTTGTAGTGAGTAACAGCATCGGGAAAAACACCGCATACGAAATGATGAAAATAGTCGGCTTATCACCGATTCCAAAAGCAAGCAGGGCAAATGGTATCCAAGCTATCGGCGATATCGGACGCAGTAACCCGATGAGCGGCTCAAAGGCACTCGCCACGCTAGGAAACAGTCCGAAAACCAGCCCGACCATGACGGCAAAAATACAGCCCAGCACGAGTCCCACGACATAGCGCGATATGGAAGCGGCGATACCGGTAGCTAAATTCCCTCTTTTTATGAGCTCTAAAAGTGCGGTCAAAGCATCTTCGGGCGAGGGTAAAAGATCGCCGCTAAAGCCCTGCCAAAGCGCCAAGACTGCGGCCAAAACTAAAATTTGATAAACATATCTCATCTTGCCTCCAGATACTCGCTGATGTCTAAATTTGCGAGATTTTCGTTGCCAAGCCCTTTGGCGACTAAAAAATCTCTAAGCTCCTTCAGCTCGGCCAAATTTAAGCCAAGATCGTCGTATCGCGCGATATTTTCGTCTAAAATTTGCTCCAAAAGCGCGGCTTTTTGATTCATTATCGCCTCACCGAGCCGTGCGCTGGCGGCATGCTCTTTCGTGATGAAAAGAGCGGCCTTTTTAAACGCCGCTAAAAGCTCGTCAAAATAGGGCTCGCTAAGCATATCCGAGCGAAAATTCAGCGTGCAGCATATATGGTTTGGCTTGATATCTTTTGAAAAGAGCAAATTTTTGGCGCGATTTTTGAAATTTACAGCCATTTGCCCGAAAGGCTCGGCGACGATGTAGGCGTCTATCTGGCGACTAAGCAGCGCGAACGGCATCTCAGGAGGCGGCATCTCTATCGTTATGAAGTCGATATTTTCGCGCCTTGCGATGATGTCAAGCAAAAAATAATGCATACTGAATTTAGACGGCACGGCGATCTTTTTTCCAGCTAGAGCGCGCACGCTTGATATATCGCTTCTAGCTACCAGTGACGAGCCGTTTTTGTGTGCGGATATGACGACTTTGATGTCGGCTTTATTCGCCCGTAGCATGAGCCCAAGCGGAGCTAGTAAAAAAGCCCCGTCTATAGCGCCCGCACGCAAGGCCTCGGCTAGATCGACCCAGCTTGCGAATTTTATCGGTACGATATTGAAATTTTGGCTTTGGCAAAGTTGCTTTGCAATAATAATTAGATGATCGCTTATGGGCACGAAACCGATCTTGACACCGATCTTCGGGGCACTAGCAAGCATCGGCAGTCCCTGAAGCGCCAAAAATCCGCCCAAAATTTGCAAAGCGTTTCGTCTATTCATAAACTCTCGTCCTAAATTTAAAATGTGTGATTATAGCGAGCGAGATTAAATTTTTACATAAAATTTACGATACAGCGATATAAAATTTCGATTTCTTATCATAAAGCAAGTATTTTTGCGAAAAAATAATGATATAATTCGCTCCACATTGTAAAAATAATGTAAATTTATCAGCATAAAAGGAGCGAAATTATGCAAAACAATGACGAAATTTTAGGCATCAAAGTCCAAAAATACGGGGCTTTAGAACCAAACGAAAATGGGGTTTATCCATACGAGGACGGCGTGGAATTTACCGACTACAACCACGCGATCAATCTTTACAAAAAGACCTTCCCCGACAAAAAGACCGTCATCGAACAAACCCCGGATCCGGCCGTGCGTGAAATGCTCCTTAACATGCAAGAGGCCGGGATCGAGACCGTTTTTGACAGATTTGACAAGCAAAAGCCTCAATGCACCTTCGGCATGGCGGGCATTTGCTGTAAAAACTGCTTCATGGGGCCGTGCAAGATAACCGCCAAAGCCACGCGCGGTATATGCGGTGCGACAGCGGACACGATCGTTTCGAGAAATTTACTCAGACACGTAGCTGCGGGCGCTGCGGCGCATGGAGCCAGAGGCAGAGAGACGATGCTGGCGCTAAAATACGCCGCCGAAGGCAAGCTGGACCTGCCGATCGAGGGCGAAGAGAAAATTCTAGCCGTGGCAGCGACTTTCGGGCTTGAGAGCGAGGGCAAGACGATAAAAGAGCTGGCCGGCCAGATCGCTGATATTTTGCTAGAAGATCTCTCGCGCACGGTGCCCGCCACTCACAAAACGATAGAGAAATTCGCCCCAAAAGAGCGTCAAGAGGTGTGGCGAGAGCTCGACTTGCTGCCTGTTGGCGTCTATCACGAGGTCTTTGAGAGCCTGCACCGCACGACTACGGGCACGGACGGCGACTGGCGAAACATCATGAAGCAGTTTTTGCGCACGGGAGTAGCGTTTGCGTGGTCGAGCACTCTAGGCACGTCGATCGCGATGGACTGCCTTTACGGCTTGCCAAAGCTAAACGACGCGCAGATAAATTTAGGCGCGATCAAGAAAGGCTTTGTAAATATCGCCGTGCACGGCCACTCGCCGCTATTAGTAAGCGTCATCGTAAAGCTTGGTAAAAGCGAGAAATTTCAGGAGCTGGCGAGGTCAAAAGGCGCACTTGGCATCCAGTTTTACGGCATTTGCTGTAGCGGACTATCGGCGATGTATCGCTACGACGGCGTCATCCCGCTCTCAAACGCCGTGGGCTCGGAGCTAGTCATGGGCACGGGGGCGATCGATCTTTGGATCGCGGACGTGCAGGATGTATTCCCGTCTATCATGGAGGTCGCGCAGTGCTTCAAAACCACGGTCGTAACGACAAGCGACTCGGGCAGACTGCCTGGGGCGGAGCATTACGGGTTTGATCATCATCACTCGAATTTAGCCGACATCCACGCGATAGCCGAGAAAATTTTAAACCGCGCTATCAAGAGCTTTAAGGCTCGCCGCGGCGTACCAGTCAAGATCCCGATATACTCGGTCGAGGCTAAAATGGGCTTTTCGGTCGAAAACGTCAATAAAATTTTCGGCGGACTAGAGCAGATAGCAGAGGCGATCAAAAGCGGCAAAATTTTAGGCCTCGTAAATCTCGTGGGCTGCTCGAACCCGCGCATCGTCTATGAAAAAGCCGTCGTCGAAGTCGCGCAAATTTTGCTAAAAAACAACGTCCTTATCATGACCAACGGCTGTGCGTCGTTCCCGCTTTTAAAGCTTGGCTTTTGCAACGCCGGTGCGCTGAAATCTTGCGGTGACGGGCTGAGAGAATTTTTAGAGCCTTACGATATCCCGCCGATCTGGCACATGGGCGAGTGCCTGGATAACGCGCGCGCCAGCGGTATGTTCAACGCGCTTTCGGCAAAGCTTGGCGTAAAGATCAAAGACCTGCCGTATGCTTTCACGAGCCCCGAGTGGTCGAACGAAAAGGGTATAGACGCCGCGCTTGCTTTTAGGCTGCTTGGCATCTCGTCTTATCACAGCGTGCAAGCTCCTGTAGAGGGCTCGCAGGCGGTGAAAGAATTTATGGCAAACGGCACGCTACCGATACTCGGTTCAAAAATGGTCGTAAATGTCGATCACAACGCACTTGCCGAAGGGCTCGTGGCTGATTTGAAAGCCAAACGCGAAGCTCTAGGCTGGGACTAGGCCAAATTTAGCCCCGGATTGACGGTGTCCGGGGCTGGCCCTCAAATGCTGCGAAATTTCATACCGCTATCAATTTTATTCAGCAAAATCAATACTCTATCGTAAGCGCTTCGCAAATATTTGACTCTGTTTTGAAACCCTTAAACGAACGCTTCGCAAATCTTACTTGCTCCACAAGACGCCGAACGTATAGCACTAAAATCGCAGTCAGCTGCCGCTTCCTTGATTTTAGGCGGCGATAGTGTCGCTTCATAAGATTTGACTACGCTAGAATGTTTAAAATTTTAAAAATCAACACTTTTTAAAACAGAGCCATCTTACTCGCTCCATGAGCACCATAGCACAGGCACAAACAGCGCGAGCAACCAAGCGAAAATTTCCAAAAATTTTAAAATTTGTAGGATCAGGCAAGGATTTTGGAGTATCTATCTATCGCCGTTTGCTTTTAAAGGGCTATAATTTTTAAAATTTCAAAGGAGAAAGCATGCAAGATTTTAGTTTCTGTAATCCCACTCGTATCGAATTCGGCAAAGGTAAAGAGCGAAATATCGGCTCATACATGAAAGAGTTCGGCGCTAAAAAAGCGATCATCATCTACGGTAGCGAACGTGTGAAAAAAGCGGGCTTTTCGACACGGCGGCAGACAGCCTGAGGCGAAACGGCATAGAATTTACCCAGTGTGGTGGCGTGAAAAGCAACCCCGTGCTGAGCAAGGTAAAAGAAGCGATCAAGATCGCCAAGGATTTTGGCGCTGATAGCGTGCTGGCTATCGGCGGCGGCTCGGTGCTAGACAGCGCCAAGGCGGTCGCGGCGGGAGCCTGCTATGACGGCGATGTTTGGGACTTTTTTACAGGTAAGAGTCCGAGCCGGGCACTAAAGATCTTTGACGTCATCACGTTAGCCGCGACTGGCAGCGAGATGAACAGCGGTGCTGTCGTGACGAGAGAAGAGACCCGCCAGAAATACGCCATAGACGGGCGCGTGCTATACCCGAAGGTCTCGATCATCGACTCCGAGCTGCAAGCCAGCGTCAGCCGCGAATATCTAGTGTATTCGGCAAGCGACATCATCGCGCACAGCATAGAGGGCTATTTCACCGCGAGCGTCCAGCCGGGACTCATCAGCTCATACGTCGAGGCCAATATCAAAGCCGTCATCAAAACGACTGAAATTTTGCTCGCAAATCCCGATGATTACGATGCTAGAGCTGAATTTGCCTGGGCTGCGACGATGGCGCTGAACGGCCTGACCTACGTCGGCACGGGCGGCTATAGCTACCCAAATCACATGATCGAGCACGCGATGAGCGCGGTGACAGACTGCGCACACGGAGCGGGGTTATCGGTCGTGATGCCAGCTTGGATGAAGTGGTATAAGGACAGGAATTTAGCTCAGTTCGAGCGCTTTGCGCGTGAAATTTTTGGCCTTAAGGGCGCAGACGAGGGCATCGCGGCGGTGCTGCCGACCATGCAGGCGCAAAAAAGCGGACAGATCATAAACATCTCCTCCGTCGCGGGGCTCAAAGTCTCCTCCGGCATCGGCACGGTGTATAGCGCGACGAAATTCGCGGTCAAAACGATCTCCGAGGGCTTGCGCGCCGAGAGTAAGGGCGATGTGCGCGTCTGCACGATCTATCCGGGCGCGATCGCTACGGAGCTTACGCAGCATTCTAGCGACGAGGCGGCAAAAGCTGGCATACAGGCGTTTTACGCGGCAAACGAGATCACTCCTGACGCGGTCGCTCGCGCTATCGTTTTTGCCGTTTCGCAGCCAGCCGATGTCGATATAAACGATATCACGATACGCCCGAGCAGGCAGGAATTTTAGGCTGAATTTACGCTTCGGGCGGGCTTGGGCGAGTTAAATTTATATGCTCACACGAGACAGTTTGCGGTGTAGCTCGCCCGGATTTTGGACTGCGTTAAATTTAGCTTTGCCGTTAAATTTACACTTTCGGGTATCGTCGCACCCTACGCCGATGTCGCGTGATGCTTTGTGATTGCGCGCGGCGAATTTTGGCTTTAACGACGCAAGAGAGCTGGCGCGGGCTTAAAATTTAAAGAACGGCTGGTAGCGATTTTGTCGCTTTATGCTGTTTGGCGCGCACGGCCAAAAAACGAGCAAAATTTAGCCTTGTTCGGGCGGTAAATTTACAAACGAAAGGAAAATATGAAATTTATGAAATCTGTCATTTTGCCCTGCGTGGCGGCTATAAATTTATGTGCTGGCGAGCCGGTCGTAAATTTTTTCGAGCTGACAAACGCGCCGGGAAAATTTGAAAATTTTAAAGAGCTGGGCGAAGAAAACATCGTAAATTCGCTCGAAAAAGAGCGTGGCACGCTGGCGATGATGTGCGTCAGCCGCGTGGACGATGAGAATTCGCACTTCGTATTTGAGATCTATGCGGATGAGGCGGCATACGAAGCGCATAGGCAGACGCCCCATTTTAGGGCTTATATCGAGCAAAGCAAAGACTTGGTCGTAAGGAAAGAATTTATAAAAATCAAAAATTTGATCTCGCTTAGCAAGAGCGCATTTGCGGGGTAAACCGCCTAGCGTGCGGTAAAATTTCAAGGAGAGAAGCATGAAAAGACGCGAATTTTTAGGCTTTGGGGCGGCATTCGTGCTACTTGCTAACGCGCCATATTTGGTCGCACAAGAAAGGAAAAATATCATGAAACTAACGAAAAAAGCGAACGAATTTTACAAAAGCTGGCTAGGCGGGGTTCATCCGTTAGAAAGCAGCGATCCTGAATTTGTCGAAATTTATCTAAATTTTTTATTTGACGATGTAAGCAGCGAGATAAATTTAAGCACTGATGAGCGGCTAAAAATCACGCTCGCTTGCCTTGTAGTCATCGGTGCGAAGCGCGCTTACGGCAGGCTTGTGGGTGCTGCGCTAAAAAATGGCGTAAAGCCAGGGGAGATAAGAGAAATTTTGTATCAAGCCGTGCCTTATATTGGCTTTGGTAGGGCTGAGGAGCTGTTTTACGCGATGAACGAAGCGTTTAAAAAAGCGGGCGTGGCGCTACCGCTAGCAAATGCCGCCACTACCACGCGCGAAAACCGCGAAGCAAAAGGGCTTGCTGTGCAGCGAGAGCTTTTTCCTAATATCGATAAATTTAACGCCGCTACGCCCGTAGACGAGAAACATATCCGCAAATTTCTTTCGGCGCACTGCTTTGGCGATTTTTACACGAGAGAGGGCTTGGAGCTTAAATTTCGTGAGCTGCTGACCTTTGTATATGTGCTATCTTTGGGTTATGCACGTCCGCAGCTTTTAGGGCATATCGCTGGGAATTTTCATGTCGGCAACGACCGCGCCAAGCTAATAAATGTTACGACCGCACTCGTGCCCTTTATCGGCTATCCGATGGCGCTAAATACCTTTGCTGCGATCGATGAGGTCAGTAAAAAGGGATAAATTTAAAGCGAAAATTAGGAGCTAAAATGAAAATTTTAAAATTTTTCGTGCTGGTGGCGATGCTAGCGCTAAAATTAAATGCAGGAGAGAGCATGAAAATAGAGGTCAAATTCGAAGGCGTTACGCTAAAAGCTACATTAAACGATAGCACGGCAGCAAAACAGCTTTATGCGATGTTGCCGCTAAATTTGAAGCTTGAAAATTTTGGCGATTTGGAGAAGATTTTTTACTTGCCCGGCAAACTCGATACGGTCGGCATGAGCGCGAACGAGCGCGTACAAAGCGGTGACATCACCTACTACGCGCCGTGGGGCAACGTGGCGATATTTTATAAACCCTACGGTGGCAACGGCGATCTTTACAAGCTTGGTAAATTTGACGAGGATATAGCAAGGCTCGTAAAATTTAACGGCGAAATAATCGTGCAAAAAGCGGAGTAAAATTTTAGTAAATTTAGAGGAGAAAAAATGCAATACGTAAATTTAAACGACGGCAACAAAATGCCGATTTTGGGCTACGGCGTGTATCAGATCGAGGATCTAAAAGAGTGCCAGCGCTGCGTAGAAGACGCGCTCGCGGTCGGCTACCGCCTGATAGACACCGCGCAGGCGTATTTTAACGAAGAGGCTGTGGGCGCGGCGATAAAAACCGCACTGGCTGGCGGCGTCAGGCGCGAGGAGCTTTTCATCACCACCAAGCTTTGGATCAGCGATATGAGCGAGAGCGGGGCGGCTAGGGCGTTTGAAGCGTCTATGAAGAAGCTGGAGCTTGACTATCTCGATCTTTATCTTTTGCATCAGCCTTTTGGCGACGTGTATGGCGCGTGGCGGACGCTGTCGCGACTAAAAAACGAGGGGCGCATCCGCTCGATCGGCGTTAGCAACTTCTACCCCGATCGCTTGATGGACTTTTGCCTGCATAACGAGATAGCTCCCTCGGTCGATCAAGTCGAGTGTAGCCCGATGCATGCGCAGTTTGAGGCGCAAAAGACGATGGAGGAGCTTGGCGTAGCGATGCAGAGCTGGGCACCATTTGGCGAGGGGCGAAGCGGACTGCTCGAAAATGAAATTTTAAAATCTATCGGCGCAAAGCACGGCAAGAGCGTGGCTCAGGTCATCTTACGCTGGCTCGTGCAGCGCGGCGTCATCGTCATACCAAAGACGGTGAGCAAGGAGCGAATGGAGCAAAATTTCAGCGTTTTTGACTTCGCGCTTGACGAGGCGGACATGGCGCGTATCGCGAGAATGGACGGCAAAAAGAGCCTGTTTTTAGACCACCGCGACCCGCAAACGGTTAAATTTTTAAGCGATTATCATAAAAATAGGAGTTAAATTTGATAGACATCAAGTATTTTCGGTTCGTGTTCGCGTTTATAATGGCGCTTTTTATGTCGTGCATCATCGCGGGCGTGCTGACTTACATAAATTTAGGTTTGATCGAGGGCTTTTTTAAAATTTGGATGCAAGGCTGGGCAAAAGCCTTTGTCGTAGCGTATCCGTGCTTGCTTTTGCTGTTTCCTATCGTGACTAGGATGGCAAATGCGCTGTGTAGAAAATGAGAGTGTGAAAAGGCGCGAATTTCTAGGCTTTACTGCGATGTTCGCGCTGCTTGCTGACGCGCCAATTTGGTCGCGCAAGAAAGGAAAATACAATGAAACTAACAAAAAAGGCGAGCGAATTTTACGAGAGCTGGCTGGGCAGCACTCATCCGCTTGAGGATAGCGATCCCGAATTTACGGAGATTTATCTAAATTTTTTATTTGACGATGTGAGTAGCGAGATAAATTTAAGCACCCACGAGCGGCTAAAAATCACGCTTGCCTACCTCGCGGTAATCGGCGCGAAGCGAGCTTACGGCAGGCTCGTTACAGCTGCGCTCAAAAACGGTGTGAAGGCAGGGGAGATAAGAGAAATTTTATATCAAGCCGCCCCTTACGCGGGTTTTGGCAAGCTCGAGGAGATATTTTACGCGATGAATGAAGCTTTTAAGCAAGCGGGCGTGACATTGCCGTTAGCGGACGCCGGCACGACTACACGCGAAAACCGCGAAGAAAAGGGGCTTGCCGTGCAAAAAGAGATATTTCCCGCTATCGATAAATTTAACGCCGACGCGCCCGAGGACGAGCGCCATATCCGTAAATTCCTCTCTGCAAATTGCTTTGGCGATTTTTACACTAGAGAGGGCTTGGAGCTTAAATTTCGCGAGCTGCTGACATTCGTATACGTGCTATCTTTGGGCTACGCAAAGCCGCAGCTTTTGGGACACATTGCGGGGAATTTTCACGTCGGTAACGACCGCGCAAAGCTCATAGACGTCACGACCGCTCTGGTGCCATTCATCGGCTATCCGGTGGCGCTAAATGCCTTTGCCGCGATCGATGAGGTCAGCAAAAAGGGCTAAAAAGCATCACTCCTGCGGCTTTAGATCCTCCAGCCTATTAGCCTCAAATTTCACGTTCAGTTCAGCTATCTCGGGCTCGTTTTGTATGGCTTTGCTTGAAAGCTGCTTAAAGCGCTCCACCTTGCCAAGCAGCCCTTGCTTGCCCACTAGCGAGGTCACGGCTTGATTGTAGTGGTTGCTCGCGGTATTTAGCGTGCCGCCAAGCCTCGCCAAAGCGTCCGCCACGCCGCAGACTTTGTTGTAAATTTCACCCGCACGAGCGGCGATCTGCTGGGCTTCTTGGTTGCCACGCTCGATGCGCCATAGATTTGCTATCGTGCGCAGGATCGGCATCAGCGTCGTGTGAGAGACCAGCACGACCTTGCGCTCGTAGCCGTAGTTGAAAAGCCCAGTGTCAAATTTCATCGCCTCGATATATGCGGGCTCGACCGGCATGAACATCAGCACGAAGTCAGGGCTCTTTAGCCCGTCAAGCGAGGCGTAGTCCTTCTTTGCGAGCTCGTCGATGTGCCTCCTCACCGAGCGGACATGCTCGCTCAAAGCCGCACTCGCCTTTGCCTCGTCGCCCGCACTGACTGCCTCCTCGTAGGCGTTGAGAGAGACCTTGCTGTCGATGACGATGTGTTTTTCATCGGGTAGCCTGATGATGAAGTCAGGCACTGCCCTATCTCCACTCTCGCTTTTGAAATTTTGCTGCGTGAAGTAGTGCTCGCCCTTTATGAGTCCCGCAAACTCTAGCGTGCGCTCCAGCTGCGCCTCGCCCCAGTTGCCGGCGATCTTGTTGTTGCCCTTTAGGGCGGTCGTGAGGCTGTGCGCCTCTTTTGACATATTTAGCCCGATGTTAAGCACCTGCTTTATCTGCTCCTCCAGGCTCACGGAGCTTTTGACCGCCTCGCTATGCACCTCGTTCACGCGGTTTTGAAAGCCGGCTATCTGCTCGCGCAGGGGCTTTAAAAGCAGCTCCAGCGAGGTCTGGCTCGTTTTATTAAAAGAGCTTGTCTTTTCCTCGAAAATTTTATTTGCAAGGTTTTGAAATTCTAAATTCAGGCTTTGCTTGAGCTGGGCTAAATTTTCCTCTTGGGCGCGTAAATTTTGCTCCTTTGCGCTTAGCTCGCTTTTTTGCACCTCGATGCTTTTTTCAAGCTCGCTTTTTTGCGATCCCATCGCCTCTAGCCGTGCGGTCAAAATTTTTAAATTTTCATCCAGCTTGGCATTTTGCTCTTGTTTTTCATTTAGCGTGGCTCTCACACTTTCCAGCTCGCCCTTTAGATCCTCCACGCTCTTTTGGCTTTGGATATTTGCCGCCTTTAGCTCCATGATGATCTGTTCTTTATTTTTTAGAAACTCTTTGTTGCTTCGATTTTCGCCGCTCTCCTCGCCTAAATTTTGATTTAGCTCGGATATGGTTCGCTCCAGCTCATCCTCTTTGAGCAAGGCTGCTTCAAGCTTGCTTTCTAGCTCGCTATTTTTGGCTTCATTTGCCCTTAGCATGGCGTTTGCAGTGCTAAATTTATTGCTTAGAATGATAGTAAAAACGATAAATCCAAGCAAGATCACGCCTAGCGCTATAATAGCGATCAGCAGCTGATTTTCATTCATTTTTTCCCTTTGTGTCTTAACGTCACGTTTGCTGATGAAATGCGCTCAGCACGTAGCATTCGGGGCAAATTTCTACATAAAGTATGCCCTCACCACCATCGATGATCGCCCACGGGATCTGCGCTAGCAGCTTCATCGTCTTGTCGCATTTTGGACACTCGCAACACTCAGCGTCCTGCACCCAGTCGCCATGCCCACCGATGCTGATGTCAGACTCGGCAAAGTAGGGATAAAATGGTGGCTTTGGTGCGCGATCTAGCCTAAATTTATGCGAAACTATCTCGTTCATCGTATCTTCTTTGATATAGTTTTGCATTTGTTCGATATTTTGAATGATATCTTTTATCTTTTCTTCGATTTGCTCATCGCTTAAATTTAAAAATTTATCTTGCTCGTTTTTTATCTTACATTGATAGCAAACGCCATTATATCCGATCTCTCGTCCGCATTGTTCGCAGGGATAAACAGCCATTTTGCTCCTAAATTTAGCTCTTAAACTGATTTAGCTTATTGTTTAGGCTATCTACTTGCTCGTTTAGCATGCTTGAGGCTTTTGAAATTTCATCGACGCTTCTCGTATTTTCGGCAGACAGCTTATTGACATTGGCAAAGCTGTTTATCGTGCCCTGTATAGACGCACTCATCTGTCCGACTTCCGCTACGGCGAGGCTGGTTTTTTCTATCGCCTCGTCAAGCAGCCTCGATGTCTCCTCGATCTCGACTTTTGAGCCGTTAGACTCGCTCGCGATGCCGGCTATGAATTTAGAATTTTCACTCATCATCGTGGAGGCGTCATTGACGGACTGGGTTATGAGATTTACTGTGTTGTTGATCTCGACCAGGCTCTTTGAGGTCTTTTCGGCTAGCTGTCTGACCTCATCGGCCACGACGGCAAAACCGCGTCCGTGTTCGCCTGCGCGTGCCGCCTCGATAGCGGCGTTTAGAGCGAGTAAATTCGTCTGATCGGCGATATCGTTGATGACTTTTAAGACCTCTTTGACCTCGTCTGTGTTTTGAACCAAATTTTGAAGCCTGTCAGAGAGCTCGTTTTCGGTTTGAGCGGCGTTATTTATGCCGCTGACCGTTTTTATGATATTTTCTTTGGTCTTTTGCAGAGTCTGGCCGACCGATTTTAGATCGGTTATGGCTTCGTTTGATTTATCGTTTGAGCTTTGAGATAGGGCGGTCATCGCCTCGGCGTCTTTGGTGATGCCTTGAATGATATTAAATTCGTTTTGCACGCGCGATTTTATCTCTTTGGACGTGGCGCTTAGCTCCTCTGAAAGCGATGAATTTTCGCTACTGCTGCTCTTTGCCTCGTTTATCAAAATTCTAATCTTTTCGATGAATTTATTCATATTCGAGCTGATTTGGCCCAGCTCGTCTTTCGAGTCAAAGTCTAAATGCTTGGTCAAGTCGCCCTCACCGACGGCAAGATCATGCGAGAGCTCCATCAGCTTGATGACCGGCTTGAACAAAATTTTAAGTAAAAGCACGATCAGCACGATACTGATGACTATCGCTGCGACACCCACCATGGTGCTAAACTGCGCATTTTTCTTATTTTCCGCCATCGCATCGTCAAGCCTAGCCATGAACGTGACTATAAGACTGACGCCATCGATATTTGCAAAAGAAAGCATCTTGTCATCGCCCTTATATTTGTAATAAAAAAGCCCATCTTTACTTTTACTCGTGTGTGCGACGAGCTCTTTTAGGCTTGGGTCTTGATCGCTTATATTTTTGCCGATGAGCTGTGAATTTGGATGAAAAAGTATCTTGCCGCCCTTATCTATGAGCATGAAATACCCTGTCATATCGTTATCGCTGTTAAACATCGCGATGACCTCGTCAAATGGCATATCCGCACCCATCACGCCGATAAATTTGCCCTCTCTTACGATAGGAGTGGCGACCGTGGTGACTAGCTTTTTAGTCGCCTCATCGATGTAAAATTCCGTAGCGATCGGTCTGTTTTCTCTTTTGGCTTTTTCGTACCACTCTCTTGTTTTCGCATCGTAGCTTGCATCAGGCACCCAGTCGTCGCTAAATGCCGTCTCACCGTTTTCCAGCGCGTAATAAGTAGCTACGAATTTGCCCTTGTCGTTCGTGGCCTTTATGACATCGATGTTCTTTTGCCTATCGTGCCCGGAGAGCACCGACTGCATCGCGTCAAGCAGCTGAGCCTTTAGTCCATACCACGTCTCGATCTTTTTATCGACCTGCTTTATCAGTAGCGTGGAGCTAGCTTCCGTCATATTTGCGATGACGTTTTTAGTGCCGTTATAGCTGACACCAACAAGTGCTACGACCAAAATCGTAAGCAAGATCGACACACAAACGACTACTTTTTGCCTAAAACTCATACTTTCTCCTTTTAGCTCATTAAAATTTGACTACGCTTCCAAAATCGCCCCATTGCTTGCATTTGTTACAAGACGCTGATACTGCCTTAGCCATTTGCCTTTGAGCTCTTTTTGCACGGGCTTAAATTCCGCCTTTCGCTTTGAAATTTCAGCCTCGCTTAGGCGCACGTTTATCGAGTAGGTATCCACGTCGATGTCGATGATGTCGCCGTCTCGTAAAAGCCCGATCATGCCGCCCTCCGCCGCCTCGGGGCTGATGTGTCCGATACTTAGCCCCCTTGTTGCGCCGCTAAAACGCCCGTCCGTGATGAGCGCGACGTCAGCGCCCAGCCCGCGCCCCATGATGAGGCTTGTGGGGCTTAGCATCTCTTGCATTCCCGGGCCTCCGCGCGGTCCTTCGTAGCGGATGACGACCACGTCGCCCTTGCCGACCTTGCCGCTAGAAATGCCCGCGATCGCCTCGTCTTGGGAGTTAAAGCATACCGCCTTGCCGCTAAATTTACGCTCGCCCACGATGCCCGCGGTCTTGATGACGCAGCCTTGCTCGGCTAAATTTCCAAAGAGTATCGCCAGTCCGCCCACTTTCGAGTAGGCGTTTTCGACCTTGTGGATCACGCTCTCGTCCTTTATCTCGCTTAGCCCGACGCGTTCGCCCAGTGTTTCGCCGCTTACGGTTAAATTTTCAAGGTGCAGCATGCCGTTGTCGCGGCGCGAAATCTCCTTTATCACGGCGTTCATGCCGCCCGCGCGCCCGATGTCCTCCATATGCACGTTTGGTAGCGACGGGCTTATTTTGGCGATGTGAGCGATGTTTTGGCTGATTTTATTCAGCTGCGAAATTTGCAAATTTACCCCCGCCTCGCGGCTGATAGCCAGCATATGAAGCACGGTATTTGAGCTACCGCCCATCGCCATATCCACAACCAGCGCGTTTCGCACGGCTTTTTCGTTTAGGATGTTTCGGATCTTAAACCGCTCGTCCAATGCGATCTCGCAAATTCGCCTGCCCGCGCGGCGTATCAGCTCCTCGCGCTCTTTGGTGAGCGCAAGTATCGTGCCGTTGCCGCTTAGCGCGATACCCATCGCCTCGCATAGCGTATTCATAGAGTTTGCGGTGAACATCCCGCTGCAACTGCCCCCGCTCGGACAGGCGTTGCACTCGATGTCTTTTAGCTCCTCCTCGCTGATCTCCTTGGTCTCAAATTTACCCACCGCTTCAAACGCCGTCGCAAGGTCGATAGGCTGACCGCTTTTGGTGTAGCCCTTTCTCATCGGGCCGCCGCTGACAAATATCGTCGGGACATTGACGCGAAGTGCGCCCATGACCATACCGGGCACGATCTTGTCGCAGTTTGGCATGCAAACGAGCGCGTCGAGGGCATGCGCGTTCATCACGGTCTCGATCGAATTTGCGATGATCTCGCGACTTGGCAGGCTGTAAAGCATCCCACCGTGTCCCATCGCGATGCCGTCATCCACGCCGATAGTGTTAAATTCAAACGGCACGCAGCCGTTTTTGCGGATCTCGTCTTTTAAAATTTCAGCGTATTTGTTTAAGAAAAAATGCCCCGGGATGATCTCGATGAAACTGTTTGCCACGCCGATGAAAGGCTTACAAAAGTCCTCGTCTTTTAGCCCGGTTGCGCGCAAAAGCGAGCGGTGCGGCGCTCTAGTGTAGCCTTTTTTTATCACGTCACTTCTCAAATTTGATCCTTTATTGAAATTAATTTAAATCGATTTTAGCAAATTTAAACTAAATGATAGGTTTAGACCGCAATGAAATCAAAAATCGTGCTATATGCTCGGCTACTCACTCCTGGATTTGCGAAGCGTTCGTTTAAGGCTATAAACACTTTTTATTAATACAAAACCTAAGAATTTTAAAACAAGGAGAGAAAATTTGAGCCCGAAGGCTCAAATTCAGGAAATTTAGTCAGATACTTTCAGAGTTCCGCCTGCGCCCAAGCCGCCCTTTACCTTTTGAGCTTTGTAGTTTTTGACGGCGTCAATTAGGTTATTCATAGAGTCGGTGAAAGCCGCTACGATGACCTTGCCTTCAGGGGTTTTAGCATAAGCTCCGAGCGCTCCGCCGGCCGAGCTGCCAAATAGCCCGCCAAGTCCTGCAAAGTCGTAATTTCTAGCGCTTCCCTCAGCCGCTGCTAGCTGTACGCCCGAGCGGTTTTCGATGAGAGTCAAAACCGTGCTCGCGTCGCTTGTATTAAAGCCACCAGCGACTGCTCCGGCGATGCCGCCAAAGAGTGCGCCCACTACACCGCCTACACCGCTAGTATCCTCAGCGCTAAATATCACCGAAGGAGTGATAGTGTAATCAGCCGCGACCATCTGGCCCTTTTTGAAATTCGAGTTTTTTCTAAGCTCGCCTGATTGCATCAAAGCGCGCTCTTCCATCATTTGATTGAATGCCTTGCCCCGCTCTACGATGATAAAGCAGTTTGACTGCTGAGCCAAGAGCCTGATGACAGGGACCGTCGAAGGCAGTCTGTAATCTCTCGTAAGAATAGTATACCAGTCGGAGTCTCTATCCTCGTAAATAGTCACCGTGCCCAAAGACTGGCTACATCTTTTAAGCTGCGAATTGGCATTTTGAGCGTTCTCTCCACCTGCCGAGCCGGTGGCTGCGGTCTTAGCATTGCTTGAGCCCATATCCATAGACGATAGGCATCCAGTCAAAAGAAACGGCAAAGAAAGTGCGGCAAATTTTGCTAACCTGTTTGGAAATGATTTTATCATTATTTACTCCTTAATATATCTTGGGATTGTAATATACGTGTGCTAAAAATTTACTTTAATTTTAAAATTTATGTTATAGAATGATTAACGAATTAACATAGCAAGGAGCGCATAGTGAAAAAGCTGCTTTTTATCGGCCTGATCGCGGCATTTTGTGTAAATTTAGCATACGCTTACGATAGATATTCAAACGAATCTTTAATAGTCATCCCAAAAAAATATAAAGACCGAAGACGCCATAACGAATATAACAACAATATGCTTTCAAATTCCGACGTCATCTTGCTTTTAGAAGAGCCGCTCGATGATGGTTACAGAAGAAACTACAAAAGAAGAGACTATCGCAAAGAGATAACAAGAGACTACATGAGGCGAAACAACATCCGCGAATACGGCGACGACTACTACGACAGGCGAAACGACGACAGATACGATAGATATTACGATGACGGATACTATGACAGATACGACGAGCCAAGACCCAGCATCGAGATACGTATCAGATAACCCGCACCAAGCCCAAATTTAACGATTTCTAAATTTAAGATATGCAAATGTATAATTTTACGTTTGCAACAAAATTCATAAGGAAATCCCCATGCTCTCTACAAACCCTGTCGTCGTAAGTATCCTTGTCATGACGATCCTTTGTCTGCTACGTTTTAACATACTTTTATCGATCCTAGTCTCCGCTCTCGTTGCCGGAGTGATGTATAAGCATGGATTTAGTGGGTTTGAAGACGGTCTGGCAAGTGGCTTTAAAAGCCTTCTTGATGCGCTAGCGGACACCACATCTACGTTGATAACGGGCATGAAAGGCAACCTCGAAACGTCGCTTAGCTATATCTTGCTCGGTGCGCTCGCAGCCGCGATAGCAAATACGAATTTAACAGCCATCTTGATAAACGGCATAAGCAAATTTTTAAGCTCGAACCGCATAAATTTCATACTCACCATCGCCTTTGTCGCGTGCTTATCGCAAAATTTGATCCCGGTTCACATCGCATTTATCCCTATCCTCATACCGCCGCTTTTAGTCTTGATGAACAAAATGGGCATAGATCGCCGCGCGGTCGCGTGTGCTCTCACGTTCGGGCTTCAAGCGCCATACGTGAGCCTTAGCGTGGGGTTTGGACTGCTTTTTCACAACATACTGAAAAAAGAGCTCGAAAACAACGGCATCAAAGTCGAGCTAAGCGACATCAGCTCGGTTATGTGGATAGGCGGCGCATCGATGCTGGTAGGGTTATTGCTAGCGGTTTTTATATTTTACGTCAAAAGGCGAAAATACGAAAATACGAAATTTGAAGAGCAGGAGCTTCGCGAAGTCGAGCATGCTAGAAATTTAAAAATGACACGCAAAGAGTGGGCGGTGCTAGGCGGAGCGGTCGTTGCCTTCATAGTGCAAATTTACGCAGGCTCGCTGCCGCTTGGAGCGCTCATAGGGCTCATCATAATGGTGATCTTTGGTGGGATCGAATACAAAAAGATAGACAAGATAATGGATAATGGCCTCGCGATGATGGGGTTTATAGCCTTCATCATGCTGGTAGCGGCAGGCTTTGGCTCAGTCTTAAGGGAGAGCGGCGGTATCGAGCAGCTCGTGAATTTCGCCAGCTCTATTTCTGGCGGCAAGCTGGGCGGAGCGTTTTTGATGCTACTTATCGGACTTCTCGTGACGATGGGCATAGGCACCAGCTTTGGCACGATACCGATCTTAGCCTCCATTTATGTGCCGCTTTCGCTTTCGCTCGGATTTTCAAACGCTGCGATCATTTTACTAATCGGCATCGCAGCAGCCCTAGGAGACGCCGGAAGCCCGGCCAGCGACAGCACGCTGGGTCCTACGTCCGGTCTAAACGCCGACGGACAGCACAACCACATCTATGACACATGCGTGCCGACGTTTATATTTTTCAACATCCCGCTGATGATAGGCGGTATCGTTGGGGCTATGCTCTTATAGCTTTACTATAACGCTTTGCTTGCTTAACTATAACAAAGTAAAGCATCGTCGCTCATCTTATTTTTGCAAAGCATAAGATGAGTTTTCTAAATTTATCAAAAAGAATAAAATTTTAACTATACGAAATTTAAGGCTCTGTTTTAAAAAGTATTGATTTTAAAACTTTAAATGTTCTAGCGTAGTCAAATCTTATGAGGCGACACTATCGCCGCCGATTTTCAGCGAAACGAAGTGAGCGCTAAAATCGTGCTATATGTTCGGCGCCTTGTGGAGCAAGTAAGATTTGCGAAGCGTTCAACTTAAGGATATCAACACCTCTTAAAACAGAGCCTAAATTTAATCTTTGACCTGGCACTGACCCACAAGACAGCCGCTTCCAAATTTCTAACTATAAATTTTTGGAACACCTTTTGCTTATAGCTATACAATAAATTTAAAACACACAAAAAGGATAGACTCATGATGAGATCACTTTGGTCTGGCGTTTCAGGCTTGCAAGCCCACCAGATAGCTATGGACGTAGAGGGTAACAACATCGCAAACGTAAATACCTACGGATACAAATACAACCGCGCGAATTTCGCGGATATCTTGAGCCAGACTCCGCGCGTCGCGACTGCACCGCAGGGCGAGCTGGGCGGTCAAAACCCTATGCAAATAGGCCTTGGAACGACGATAAATTCAACTACCAGGATTTTCTCTCAAGGCACACTCACCTCAACCGACAAGCAAACCGACCTTGCGCTTCAGGGCAACGGCTTTTTCATCGTATCTCCGGACGGCGGCACTACGCGCTATTATACGAGAAACGGCGACTTCGTGCGTGATAAGGCGGGAAATTTCGTAAACAATAGTGGTCACATCGTGCAAGGCTGGACTAGAGATGAAGAGACCGGCACTATCGACTCCACAGGCCCTATCAAAAATATCGTCATCAAAGAGGGTCTAACGACTCCTGCACGCGCTACGACCGAGGTCAAGATAAAGGGAAATTTAGACTCAGGCAACACGATCGGTGCTAGAAGTACGCCTATTTATTCTCTTGACTCCGTTGCCGGTGGCAGGGACTATAACAACAACGGTATTAAAGATAATGGCGAAGATCACCTAGAAAATGATGTAAATAACAACCAATTCTATACAAATTCTAAAAATGAACAAGTCCTAACAGAACGCGGTGTCGATTTGGGAGTACTTTATGATGAATTAGGAAATGGACTGGCACTAAGAAACAATCAAGGTATCTGGGTAAGCTATGCGAATGCAAAGTCTACTCCATTTGATATAGGAGATGCTCCCGGCGGTACTACAACAGGACAAATTAATAGTCCGACTGGAGCGACACTTGATATTGAACTTAATGGTACAAAAATTACTAGTGCGCCAAATGCAATGAAAAATATCAGTGATGTCGCTGCGGCCATAAACGCCCAGTATAACAAAACCGGCGTCCAAGCTGAAATTTCAAATGGAAATAAACTTACTCTTATCAACAGAAATAACTCTGGAACAATCGCTAGTACAAAAAATATTCATTTAACTGTAAACGGGAATGATGGTACTGGGCTAAGAAGTACTAAAATTATTACTGCATATCAATATACATACACTAGCTCACAAACAAATGCTGATCATGACTATGATGACACAAAACCTAGAAAAGTCACTACAACAGAAGATTTGCGTGAAGCTATGCAAGAAGATGCGAGAAATTATGTAGATTATAACGGAGATGGAATTATAAAGAATTCCACTACTGCTGCAGCAGAAGTGACACTAGTAAAAGCTGCCAATCAAACTACGGATAAAACAGGAGCGGATCGTGTATTGGGTAATCCTGGTACTACTTACAGAGATGCTTACGATGAAGCTTACAACCATACTACTGGCACAGCTAGCCAAAAACATACTGCTGGCCTAGCTGCCATAAACGCCTTAATTGATATAAATGATGGTGCTAAATTTACGGTAAATAATGCGGGGCAATATCAACTAGAAAATCCGTCAAATGGAGAATTTGATAAAGCTCTTTATATGACGACTACTGGATTAACAACAGAAGCGACAGGAAGCTCAAATGCCAATGCTGCAGTAAGTGAAAACGTAAGGCTCACAACTATAATGAAAGCCCTTGACGGCGCTCTAAGCCCCGGTCAAGCCCTAAGAAACAGCGGCAAACTAATGATGTCAAGCCACGGCTCGACAGCTGAAATTTACGACTCCCTGGGTTCAAAGCACACAGTCAGCATCAAATGGGCTAAAACAGGCACTACAAATGACGGCGGCACCGAGTGGAGCATGATCATACAAGTACCGGAACCGGCAAAGATAAACTACTCTGGCGAGGGTCCGGATAACGTCATCACCGGCTCTCTTAGATTTAACGCTAACGGCTCGCTAGCCAGCTTTCATCCGGCTACATTTACCTTTACGGCAAACAACGGCTCGCAAGCAGGTCAAAACGTGAGCCTAAATTTTGGTTTAGGCACTGATTTTAACGGCCTAACGAGCTTTGATAAAGACTCATCGACCGAGTCTATCTCGCAAGATGGCTACACCGGCGGAACATTGCGAGATATCAAGATAGACGAGACGGGAACTATCATCGGAGCTTTCACAAACGGAAAGAGCTTTGGCCTAGCGCAAGTAGCACTAGCGACATTTACAAACAACGAGGGCTTGCAGTCTGAAGGCGGCAACGTCTTTTCTCAGACCGCAAACTCCGGTGAAGCGGTCATCGGAGCGGCAGGAACGGGAGATAAAGGCACTGTCGCAGCCTCAAAGCTAGAAGCCAGCAACGTCGATCTCAGCCGAGCGCTCACCGATCTCATCGTCATCCAAAGGGGCTTTCAAGCAAACTCTAAGACGATAACCACAAGCGACGAGATGCTAAATACGTTGCTTCAGTTAAAACAATAATCTACTCTTAAAGGCGGTTCGCCGCCTTTTACTTTTTAAAATTTTAAATTTTATAGGCTATTTTGTAAGATTGAAAATTTAGGCTCTGTTAAAATATTTCATTGATTTTTAGTTTCAAAGCAAGAAAATGCAAATAGCATCCCTGTAAAAACCTTGTTAGCGAGCTTATCGCCGCCGATTTTTCACTTCGCTATCGCTCGTGACGTTCTGCTTGCAGTTGCGAACAAAGTCGAAGTAAAACTACGCTACGAGTAGAAAAGCTGCAGGGCTGAGTAGTTTTTTACGAAGCAAAAAGATTTCCTTGAAACGCTGTTCTACTCGAATGCTGTTCGCATTCTCCTGTGCCAGGTCGCTCCTGGAGCAAGTAAGATCTGTCAAGTGTTCGTTTAAGGATAAAACAGAGCCAATTTAATAGTCAAATTTTAGAGAGAAGCTAGAAAATTTAAGAAAATTTTCTAGCAGATAGATCTAAATTTGGTGATTAAAGCTTAGCCTTAAACTCCTCAAAAGCCTTTACCTGAGTCGGCGAAAGCTCTCTTTTTTCATCGCGAGCGACGTAAATTTTAAAGATATTCTCACCATTTTTGTCATAAAACTGCACAGATTTTGTCACTAGCCCCATAAAAGTCTGCGTGACGAAAAATATCTTCTCTATCACATCAGCTCTCAAATGACCACCCAAAATCCCAAGACCGTGCGACTCCTCGCCTTTTGCACCCATGCCGAAGTTGTAAAAGCCTTGTGCGTTACGACCGCTTGGGATCTTTGTCCTAAATTCTATGATGAAATTAGGCGTATTTTTCACAAAAAGCACCTCGCCCCAGCTCTCAAGCTCTTTTATCACCTCACCAAATCTCTCTCCACCTGCCGCCTTGCAAAGCTCCTCTGGCAAATTTAGCAGCACTTCATAATCGCTGATATTTAGCTCTTTGGCTATCTCACCTAGCGAAATCTTAGGGTTTTGCTCCAAAAGCGCTTTGATCTTTTCTCTCATATGTTCTCCTTTGAAAATTTCGCCTTATTTTAGCAGATTTTTAATAATTACTATCATAAATTACCCACAAATTTAACATGCATCTTGTTTGTCTTTTACCCTAGATACAAATTCTATTTTACCCCGAGTTCAAGTGTCTTTTAGACGAGATTATAATAAAATTTAAGACACAAAAGGATTTAGCCTCTCAAACGGAGGCTAAATTTATTAAAGAGATTGCAAAATTTTCGGCTTTGAAAACGCCGTGAGCGGTCTTATCTCGCCTTTAAATTTCTCGATCTGTGCAAGTGCGGTGTGAGCGGAGTTGCTTTGAGCGAGGCTGCTAGTACCCTTGTCAAAGGTTAGCACATTTACGCAACCATGCTGACAAAGGCTTTTTTCGCCCCAGTTTTGCGGGTCGTACCACGCGCCCTCGCATATGGCTGCTACGCGCGGCGGCACGATGTCCGTCACTAAAACGCCGGCTAAAATTTCGCCGCGGTCGTTAAACACGCGCACGATGTCGCCAGTAGCCAGTCCGCGCTCTTTGGCGTCGGCAGGATTTACGAGTATCGGCTCTCTGCCGCTAACCTCGGCGAAGTTGCGGATGATCGAGTTGTTTAGCTGCGAGTGCAGGCGGTAGCGAGAGTGAGGGCTGACGATATGAAGCGGGTATTTCGCCGTCTTTTTCGCGTCTCCTAGCCACTCTTTTGGCTCGAGCCACGTTGGGTGTGCTGGGCAGTCGGAGTAGCCAAATTTTGCAATGGTCGGCGAGTAAATTTCTATCTTCCCGGACGGCGTACCCAGGCGATTTTTGTTCGGATTTTCGCGGAAAGCCGCAAGGCGAGTGTAAAGCTCAGTTTCAGTGTTATCTTTTTCAAAACGCACGAAGCCGTTTTCGTAAAATTCCTCAAAGCTTGGCATCGAAACGCTTAAATTTTTGGCTTGCTCCTGCGCGTCGGCGTAAAATTCCCTCATCCAACCAAGCTCGTCCTTACCCTCGGTAAAGACCTCCTCGCGACCCCAGCGTTTGCAGATCTGCTGGCAGATCCAGTAGTCCGAGCGACTCTCGCCCATCGGCGTGATGACTGGCTTATACGCGACGATATATTCGCCCGTCGAGCCGGTTTGATTGATATCGTTTCGCTCGACCTCGATCGCGACCGGTAGTACGATGTCAGAAAATTTCGCCGTGCTCGTCCAGTAGGGCTCTGCGGTGATGACGGTGTCAAATTTACGCCACTGCTTGACTATGTTATTTACGTCTTGATGACGCGTAAATATCGAGCCAGACGCCATATACGCCACTCTCATTTGCGGCAGTTTGATCTTCGTGCCGTCGTAGTCGATCTCTTTGCCCGGGTGTTCGAGCGCCTCAATCGAGCGAGATGAAGGGATCGTGATGTTTTTGGTCGTTTTCCATGGCGCGCCGCCTACGTTTTCGTATTTTTCGCTGATGCGCGTGCTGATGCCTTTTAGCACGGGAGCGATCTTATCCGTGCCGCCCGAGCTATTGTATCCGAGGCTAAATTCAAACCCGAGCCCCTCTTTGCCGATGTGTCCTAGCATCGCATTTAGCACCACCAGCGCCCAAAACGGCTGTTCGCCGTGATCGGCACGTTGCAGCGCGCGACCGATTAGCACGGTGGTCGGCTCTTTGGCGATCGTCTCGGCAAATTTAGCGATCGTCTCGGCCGGTACGCCGCAAATTTTACTCGCCCACGCCGCGTCTTTTACGATCTTATCATCAGTCTCGCCCATAAAATAGGCTTTAAATTTATTAAATCCGACCGTGTATTTTTTGATAAATTCCGCGTCGTATAGCCCGCTAGTAAAGAGATGATGGCACATGCCAATTATCATCGCGGTGTCGGTGTTTGGGCGCACGAGGATAGTCTCTGAGCCGTAGTAGCGGGCGGTGTCGTTTGTCATGACATTGACGCTAAATGTCTTCGTGCCCGCCTTTTTTAGATCTTGCATGCCGATGTAGCAGTCGTGTGTAGGCGGTATGGATGAAATTTGATTTGTTACGATCGGATCCGTGCCCCAAAATACGACATTTTTAGCGTTTTTGACGATAGCTTTCCATTTCGTTGGCGTGTCATAGACGGCACTACTGCCAAGCACGTGCGGCATGATCACAAGCCCCGCGCCTGTCGAATAATCGCCGCTTTCTTCCACGTAGCCGCCAAGCACCTTTAGCATCCTGTGCGCGACCGTGCGACCCCAGCTAACCTTACCGCTGCCGCCCCACCAGTAGCATTCGCCGTAGATGCTCTCCGCGCCGTATTTGTCGAAATTTTCTTTTAGAGCTTTGGCTGCCAAGTCCAGCGCCACGTCCCAGCTCACGCGGACGAATTCGTCCTTGCCGCGAAGCTCGCTTTTGCTTGGCTTACCGGCTTTTAGATAGCTTTTTCGCACCATCGGATAGAGCACTCGGTTTTCGTTTTGCAAGCTATCTGGTAGGCTGTAGTTCATGGTATTTGGGAATTTATCGCCCTCAAAATCGCTCACGGAAACGAGCTGGGCGGAGTTTGTGTTCGCCCAAAATAGCCCGAACCTGTTCGCGCCAAAGACCTTTTTGTTGTCAAATATCGTCTGCGTGATACCCTCGATCCTGCTTGCTTGCGCTGCGCTTGCAGCAAGCACCGAAGCCTTGATGAAGTCTCGTCTTTTCATCTTTTCTCCCTTGATTAAATTTTGGTTGTTTTTAAAATTTCATCTATTTTGCTAGTTTCCTATCTAAAAATTTAACGTTAGATTCGCCTTTGCCGTGGTTAAAAGCTCAGGCAAATTTACTCCGCCGCCTTTGCATTGTGTTGCAAATATTTAAGTATCAAATTTAAATCATTTTCTTCAAGTGCGACGTATCCAGCGTCGATCATGCCTTGCAAATTTGCGGGCCATTGATTTGCCGTGAAGCTGTTTGGCTCGTGCAGTCTGTGGCATGCCGAGCAAGTACCTTCGTAAATTTGCTTTGCTTGCTTGTAAAGTGCGTTCGCATCGCCAGTTATCACGTCGCTAGGCACGTCATATACGCCTTGTGCCTCATACCAAACTTCGCCGTAGTCGTCTTCTAGCTTTTTGGCTTTGGTAAAATTTTTCTCATTTTGTGCATCAAAAACCACGAAAATTTCGGCATTTTTCATATCTCTTTGAATTTGCTCTTGATAGCTTTCGCTGACGACGCCTTTTACCTTTACTTTTGCCGTTTTGCCGTCCTTAGATACGACTTCAACTGGGGTCAAAACCTCGATCTTGCCGATTTTTTTACCATCCAGTGAAATTTCACTCGTAGTATTTATAAAATCTGCGCACAAAGCAAGGGCGCCACCTAAAAAACAGGAAAGCAATAAAAATAATACTTTCATAAGATTATCCTTAAAAAAATAAATTATTGAATTTTATATTTAGATCACTTAAAGTTATATTGCTATATTTTGGAGATCTTTTTAATAAAAGTACGAGTATTAGGGATTTAGGGCAAATTTTAAGACCCTAGCGGGCCTTAAAATTTTAGATTTATATTTTTGCCATTCTTCTGCGCTGAGTAGGGTCGAGATAGCGCTTACGAACGCGGATATTTAGAGGCGTGACCTCGACTAGCTCGTCATCCTCTATCCACTCAAGCGCGCGCTCAAGGCTCAGCTTTCTAGGTGGTACGAGCTTGATCGCATCGTCCGAGCCGCTGGCGCGCACGTTGGTCAGGTTCTTGCCTTTTATAGGGTTTACGTCAAGGTCGTTTGGACGGCTGTGCTCGCCGATGATCATACCCACATAGACCTTTGCCTGCGGGTCTAAAAACAATACACCGCGATCTTGCAAGTTAAATAGCGAATACGCTAGCGTGACGCCGTTTTCCATCGATACCAGCGCGCCGTTGGTTCGGTGCTCGACCGTTCCACTTAGCGGGCGAAATTCCAAAAAGCTATGATTCATCACGCCCTCGCCCTTAGTATCGGTCAAAAACTGGCTTCTAAAGCCGATGAGGCCGCGAGCTGGGATCTCAAATTCTATCCTGGTCTGCCCATCGCCGGTTGGATTCATCGAGGTCATCTCGGCCTTTCTTTTGCCAAGCTTTTCGATGACCGTGCCGGTGCAATCATCCGGCGCGTCGATGACTAAATGCTCAAAAGGCTCGCATTTTACGCCGTTTATCTCTCTTACGATGACCTCCGGGCGGCCGAGTAAAAATTCATACCCTTCGCGGCGCATATTTTCCGCTAGGATCGTTATTTGAAGCTCGCCGCGACCGCTTACTTTAAATTTGCCCTCGCCGATGTTTTCATACTTCATCGCGATATTGGTTTTCATCTCGTTTTGTAAGCGCTCGTCGAGCTTATTTGAGGTCACGTGCTTACCCTCGGTGCCTGCAAGCGGTCCGTCATTTACGCTAAAAACCACGCTTAGAGTCGGCTCCTCGATATGAAGCGGATCAAGTGGCATAGGGTTGTTTGGATCGACGACGCTATCGCCCACGTCAAGCGCATCAAAGCCTGCGATCGCGACTATATCGCCCGTGCCCGCTTCGTTGATGTCTTGTCTATCAAGACCCAAAAAGCCGATTAGCTTTGAAATTCTGCCGTTTGTCTTGCTACCGTCGGCTTTCATCAAAGTCACGTTTTGATTTTTTGAAATTCTGCCGTTAAAGATACGCGCGATACCGATCTTACCGACATAGTTGTCATAATCAAGCGTGAAAACTTGAAGCTGAAGCGGATTTTCGTCGCTACCGCTTGGTGCCGGCACGTGAGAGAGGATAGTCTCAAAAAGCGGCTTCATATCGATGTTTTCATCGCTTAAATTTAGCTTTGCGTAGCCGTTTTTAGCCGCAGCATAAACGACTGGGAATTCAAGCTGATCGTCATTTGCCTCAAGCGCGACGAAAAGATCGAAAATTTCATTTACCACGCGGTCAGGATCGCCTGCAGGTTTATCTATCTTATTTATCACGACGATCGGGCAAAGCCCCAAAGAGAGCGCCTTTTTGACGACGAATTTAGTCTGAGGCATGACGCCTTCTTGCGCATCGACGAGCAAAAGCACGCCGTCTACCATCTTTAGCACACGCTCGACTTCGCCGCCAAAGTCGGCGTGTCCCGGGGTGTCGATGATGTTGATCTTAGTGTCTTTGTAGCGTATGGCGGTATTTTTAGAAAGTATCGTGATGCCACGCTCGCGCTCGATATCGTTGCTGTCCATGACGCGCTCGCCGATGCTTTGGTGCTCGTTAAATGTTCCTGATTGTTTCAAAAGTTCATCGACCATCGTAGTCTTGCCATGATCGACGTGAGCTATGACGGCGATATTTCGTATCTTTTCCAAAATTTATCTCCATTTTCTAAAATAGGGGCTGATTATATCTAAAAAATTCTTACAAAAATAATAACTCAAAAATTTAAAATTTGGAACAAAATTTGCATACAAGGCTTTAGTCTAAATCAAAAAGGAACTAAATGCAAGCTTATACGGCAAAAAATAGCGTAGATCTGCTGACGCCAAGCCAGACGAAAAAGCAAGCGCCTAAAAGCGATAGCGGTAAAAGCGGTAACGGGGGCGATTTTTTATCCATGGTGCTCGATGCCGCAGCCTCAAAGGCGAACGCAGGCGAAAATATAACTCAAAAAGATGTCAAAGAGATCGTAAAATCAGTAAGCATGCAGCGCGAGCAGCAAGATAAAGAGCTAAACGACTCGATGGCCAAAATAGCGAGCGAATTTGATGAAAAGCTCGACGATGACACCAAAAACGAGCTTTATGAAAATGCAAATTTCATGCAGCTTTTGCAGGTGCTTGAAATTTTAAACGGCGATGAGAAAGTCAGTAAATTTCCAAATTTCACCGATAAGATCGCAAATTTCTTGAGTGTGCCTGAAAACGTCAAAGAGCTTAGCGAAGTAAAAAGCGTAAAAGAGCTTATTGATCTGGCCAAGAAATTTGACCTGAGGCTTGAAAAGATAAGCATCTCTACGCAGGACGTAGCCAAGCTGGAGGATACATTTAAAAATTTAGGTAAGAAAGAATTTTTTACACCCGTCGCTGCAAAACCTCAAAATTTTTATAGTCAAAATCTAAAAAAAGAGGTCGAGCAGACGATAAATCAAAGCCAGGTCAAAGAGCCGCCAAAACTAAACGAGCTGCTTCAAGAGGTCGCAAAAGAGCCCGCACCAAAGGCTAAGCAAGAGCAAGCCGAGCAGACGAATGTAAAAGAGATGATAACGCAGGCGAGTACTCAAAAGGTCAAAGAGGAGCTGACAAAAGAAAAGCCGCAAACGGCTCAAACGCAAAATTTCGTCCCAAAATCGGTAGAAAACGGCGAAAAAACGCAAAAAGCTCCGACATTAGAGTCGCTTTTATACCCCGAGCGTGAGCAAAACGCACAAGAAGGCATGGAGCAAAATAGCGGCGAAAGCAAGGGTGATAACGAGCTAAATTCCATGATAAAAGATATCTCGCGAAGCGCGCAGCATCAGATGCAAAATAAAGCGCAAGTGAGGGAGACGCTAAGCAATTTCAGCGAGACGCTAAGAGATCAGATACAAAGCTATAAGCCGCCTATCACGCGCTTTAACATCACTCTAAACCCGCTAAATTTAGGCGAGGTCGAGATAACGATGGTAAATCGCGGTAATAATTTGCATGTAAATTTCAACTCCAACACCGCTACGATGAACCTCTTTTTACAAAATCAGGCGGAATTTAAAAATAGCCTCGTAAATATGGGATTTACCGAGCTTGAGATGAATTTCAGCGATCAAAACGCCAAACGCGACAATAATCAGCAATCAAGCAAAAGATATACGCAAGATCAACAAAACGACGATGAGGCTGCACAAGCGGAACAAAATTTGCTTGAGCTTGTCATACCAAGATATATTTAGGAGGTTATCATGGCTTCACTACCAGATGTAACTACGAAAACTACGGAGGCAAGAAACGCCGAGAAAAAGGCTGCGGCAAAGCAAGCGGCGACGGGCACGACGGGGGCAAATCCAAATTCGCAGCTTGATAAGGATGCTTTTATGAAATTATTATTGACCGAGCTTCAATACCAAGACCCTACAAGCCCGATGGATACCGAAAAAATGCTGACTCAAACGAGCCAACTAGCAGCGCTCGAGATGCAAGAAAATACAAATTCCACTATGAGGCAACTGGTAGCCCAGCTTCAATCAAACGCGAACGCCTATGCGATCTCGGCACTTGGCAAAATGGTATCGACCGGCTCAAATGCCGTAAATATCACAGACGATACCAAAGAGATAAGCAGTGCGCTGTATTTTAAAACCGATGCCACAAAAGGAAAGCTCGAGATCAAAAATGCAAATTCTCAAGTGGTAAGAACGATAGAATTTAAAGATGTAGCCGCCGGCGTAAGCAAGATAGGCTGGGACGGAAAGGATGACGCGGGCAATCAAGTACCTAACGGATCATACACGATAGAAGCCCAATACGTCGATAAAAACGGCAAATCCTACACTACTCAAGTAGGTCAATACCCTGTCGAAGCGGTGAAATTCGTCGACGGCAAGGCTCAGATCAGGATCGCCGGCGAATACGTCCCTATGGATAAGATCGCAGAATTTTACGAGGCCTAACGATCATGATGCGAGGTTTTTACAACGGAGTCAGCGGCATCAAGACGCAAAGCTTCGGTATGGATGTATGGTCTAACAACATTGCAAATATCAATAACGCTGGCTTTAAGGCTTCGATCCCGGAGTTTAAAAACCTCATAAATCAAAGTGCAGTGTCCGCAGGAAACTACCCTACTACCGACCAAGTAGGACTTGGCGCGGTCAAACAAACCACGGCTTTAAAAATGAGCAACGGCGGATTTCAGACGACGGATAAAAATTTCGACCTGGCTATCGGCGGAAAAGGATTTTTTGGCGTTACGGACGCAAACGGCAAAATTTACTACACCAGGACCGGTAGCTTCAACATCGACGCAGCCGGAAATTTAGTCAATAATAACGGAAATTTACTGCTTGGGACGCTCGCAAATTTCACTCCGACTACGCCCAGCCAAAACGCCTTGAAAAAATTCGGCCAAAGCCAAAACATACCTCAAGCCTTTACGCTATCTCAAACCGACCTCAGCTTAGCCGCCGAAGGAGCGCAAACGGGCATAAAGCTACCTAAATTTTTATATTTGCCCGCCGAAGCGACGACAAAGGTAAATTTAAAAGGCAACCTCGACTCAAGCCTGATAACCAGTCAAACCAGCACCCAGTTAGACAGCACAAGCTACACATACACGCTGGATAATGCGAACAAGACCATAAGCCTCAGCGGTCAAGTAACCATAGGCGGTGCAAATTCCAGGCTTAAAAAAGGCGACAGCGTCGTCGTAAAGGTCGAAGACGCAAGCGGTAAATTCAGCGAATTCTCAACTCAGATCGACGAAAACGGCAACTGGAGCCTAAATAATCAAAGCATAAAATACATGGATATGGCCTCTCTTAACGTATCTGCAAAGGCCATCGGAAACATCGAAGTAGCAAATACTCAAAAGCTCACGACCGATCTTTTCAACGCCGACGGCACGAAAAGCTTGCTGACGCTAAATTTGACTAAAAAGATCCCGCAAGCAAGCAACGAAACCGTCTGGAAAGCGACTGCGACGATCACAGATAGCGCAGGGAACGTGCAAAACAGTGCCAGCGGAGCTTTGACGTTTGACAGCAGCGGACGGCTCGTGTCAAATACATTAGCCAGCGTCGGCAACGTAGCTTTAAATTTTGGCGGCAACGGCGATGCGAACGTCTATAACGGCATGACTAGCGCGGCTAATAAAAATAAAAATTTCAACATCACAAGAGACGGCTATGCGGAGGGGCTACTCTCTAAATATAGCATGGACGATAGCGGAAACGTGATAGCGAATTTCGACAACACGAGGACTTTCCCGGTAGCCAAGGTAGCGCTTTATCACTTTCAAAACGAGCAAGGCGTATCAAAAGTAGGCGACAATCTATATGAAGCCACGCCGAATTCCGGTGAGGCTTTCTTTTATAAAAACAAAGCCGGCCAGACGATATACGGAGCAAATATAATCGCAAATAAGCTTGAGATGAGTAACGTCGATCTAGGTCAGGCACTGACTGAAGTGATCGTGATACAAAAGGCCTATGACGCAAGCGCTAAAAGCATCACGACAAGTGACGAGATGATACAAACTGCTATCAAGATGAAGCAATCCTAAATTTGAAATTTAGCCTGTCAATAGTGACGAACAGGCTAAATTCCGTCAAACCATAAACATAACTTTCGCAAAAAGCACTATAAAAAATCCAAACACCAACACGATCTTATGAAAATGCTCGCGCATGAATCGAGGCGGCTGCTTACCAAAGGCCTTGTGAGTGAGGTTGAAGATCACGCCGCAAGCGATGAGCAAAGCCAAGATCACTTTAGCCATGAAGACCTTTTGAAGCGGAGTCTCAAAGTATCCACCGGCCTTGCTGCCGACCCACGTACTCATCATCATACCGCCAGTCATCACAAGTAGTAGGAGACAAATCGGCATTATTTTTATAGCTCTTGAGCCGATAGCTTGCTTGACGCGCATAAAGTCATCACCTAAAACGCCCTTAAGACGAGAAAAAATGACTACGTCAAAAAAGACATAACCAAGAAAAATGATCGCCGAGAAAATGTGAACGATCTTTAGATAATCATACATATCAGACATATTTATCCTTTGAAATTTTCGGTGATTTTAGGGTATTTCACCCTTTTATGCAATGATTTTTATCAACGGCTTAAACTTATAAATTTTACATTAAGCCGAGCAAAATTTTATTTATCAGGTAGATAGATCCTGACCTCATTTATCAAAAACTCATAAACGCGCTGCTGGATGAGTATCTCCTCCTCACACCCGCTCATAAAACGGCGCAGGTGTGAAAAATCTATCTTTTTAGCGTATCTACGGTGGTCTTTTAGCTCTTTATCTATGCTTAAAAGTAGTGCATCGAGCGTTATGTGATCGTTCTTTTTGATCCTTGCGACATACTCTTTTGTGGTTTGTATCAAAAAATCCTTACGCGTCTGATCGTTCTCGTAAATTTCGTTTGCTATGTCTGCTAGCGTATAAAAGTCGTCCTCATCGGGGTCAAATTTCGCTGATATTATCGCGGCAAAGACCTTCGCGCGAAATTCCAGTGACTTATGATGATATACTAAAAATTCCCGAAAAGTCGATAAAAGATGTAACCTAAATTTAAATGCCATCCAAAATTCTCATATTAAAATCAAGCGAATTATATAGTTTTTAAATTTAAAAATAGCTAGAAAAGCGGCATAAATGAAATTTTAAGCATTGTTTTAGTATTATTCGTCCGCTCCTTCTTAGACCTGTGCAATGCCGTTTATGAGCACCGCTTCAGGGTGGGAACACAGCAGAGCACTTGTTTATGGTGTGTGCCGCAGTTATCTGAGAGGGGGTTTCTCCAAACCGAAATGCTCATTGAACTCATCGCAAATTTTTAAAAAATCCACTCCGTCGATCTTTGGCTTTTGACTAAAATTTTTATGCATATTATTAAAGCCATCAGTCAGTTCCTTTGACTTCACGCCGTAGCTTATAGATATGCCAGCCTCGATGTAAGCAGCTAGTTTGTCACAGTATTTGAGCGCTTTGCCATCTATCGGGTTAAATTTATCCTCGTTTACGTTTTCCATCGTGCCTTCGTGATGAAGGATCTTGCGCTCGTAAATCCTGTTTTCAAACTCATCTTTTATAAATTTCCCGTCTTGTTGGCGGATGCCTAAGATATAGCTAAACTCATCTCTGAAATTTTCAGGCACGAACGGCAAAATTTGCTCGTCTATGAGCCTCATTTCGTATTCGCTGATTATTTCATTTAGCCCTTTCACACCGTATTTTACAGGGCTTATGATATCTCTTGTGAGGCTTTCTGGCAGGTCGTGAAAAAGCGCACAAAAGAAGTTATTTTCCAAGCGTTTTTTACAAGCTTTCACTTCGAGCGAATAAAAATAACTCAAAATCGCGACTACAAGCATATGGCCAAGTACGGCAGTCTCAGGGATACGCGGTGTTTGCGCCCAGCGCTTTTGAAAGCGTAGCCTGCCGCTAAGATCGACTAGGCGGGCTAGTTTTTGATTCATCGCGATCTTGCGAACACCTATTAGCTCAAAATAATCCTCCATCTCCTCCTCTACCTTGCGCTTTAGCTCGTCGATATCGCTTAAAAACTGGCTCGTTTGATAAACGATGGAAAACTCCCAGCGCGTGGCGAGGTAGCTTGCAGCCTTTAATATGAGCCGCTCTTTTTCATGCTTTTTATCGCTTTTGGTTAGGAAAATTTTAAGACGGCTCAAAAATTCTCCGTCTTCGATATCTTTTGTCAAATTTTCAAGATTGCTTAAAACCCAAGCATTTACCTGCTCTTTTTTACTCTTTTGGATATGATGAAACACATCCGGGCGTATGTCTGTCACCACGACACGGCTTAAAAACTCGAATATCCCGGCCTCGATCATATAGTTCATATCAATATCGCGTTCTAGCTTTGCGATGAAATAAGCGATGATAAATTTATGCGCCTGTTTATCGAGCTCGACAAGATTTGTCATCTTTGGATAATCATTCCAGCGCGATATAGACGCGGCTTTAAAGATATGCTCGATCAGCTCGGGGCTTATCATTTATTTTTCCTTTTTGACGACGCGAGGCTTTTTATCGCCCTCATAGCTTATCTTTCTAAAGCCGTCTTTATTTACAGCTCTTTTTGGCTTTTCATCGCTAAATTTCCTAGTCGAGCTTTTAGCATTATCTCTGCCGGAGCTTCTTTTACCGCTGTCACGCTCGTTTATGCGTCTAGCTGTGGCACGTTTGCTATCATTAAAATATTTGAATTCTCTTACCGGTTCTAAATTCTCACTCTTTTTAAGGATACTCTCAGAGCATACTTCGATGATCGTATGCACGTTGCCACGCGGGTTGAAATCACCGATTATCTTCATAAATTTTGGCTCGAGCTTCGTAAAAAGCACATCATAAATTTCGTTTATACTATCCTCATGACTGATATTGCGGTTCATAAAGCTGTTGATGTAAAGTTTGATCGCTTTTAGCTCGACTACCAGCTTATTTGGGATGTATTCAAGATATATCGTCGCAAAGTCAGGATATCCGGAGCGCGGGCAAAGGCAGCAAAACTCGGGCAAAGTGATCTTTATGGTGTATTCACGCTCGTGCTTGTTTTCCCAGACTTCAAGGTCGGTTTGCGGGTCGAATTCTTTTAAAATTTTCTCGCCGTATCTCATTTGGTTTTGCTCTTCGCTCATTTTTTACCCTTTTAAATTTTAAATATCAAGATGTTTGACATCTTTAGCGTGATCTTGGATGTAGTTCCTGCGCGGTTCGACCTCATCGCCCATGAAAAGGTTGAAGGTATCGCTAGCGCTTATAGCATCTTTTATATTTATCTTCAGCAAGCGGCGATTTTCAGGATTCATCGTAGTCTCCCAAAGCTGCTCTGGATTCATCTCGCCAAGACCTTTGTAACGCTGGATATACGCGCCTTTTTTGGCGTTTTTCTCTATCTCATCTAAAATTTCGATCACATCTTTTTTGAAATTTATCTCTCGCTCTTTGATTTTTTGATTGATATAAACGGCCTCTTCGTAGAGTGGATTTGTAAAGAGTCCCTCGTTTACGATGAATTCTTCCAGTCCACTCTCGGTTTGAACGTAAATTCTGATCTCATCGTCATTAACGTAAGAATTTAAGATATTGTGTCCTTGACCTTTTAAATAGGCCTTTAAAATTTCAAAAATTTCAGGATAGCTCTTTGAGACGATATCAGGATTTTCGATCATATAGCGGATCGCGCTAAGCACGTTAAAACGCTTTTCAAGCTCTTTTAGCACGCTTCTGTAAGCTGCTACAATCTTTAAAAAATCTATGAGATCGGCATTTCCGATACCTTCAAATTCCACGCCCTCGATGCCAGTTTCAATCAAAAATTCATTCAAGGCTTTTTCATCTTTTAGATAAATTTCCTTTTTGCCCTTTTTGTAGCGATAAAGCGGTGGCTGGGCGAGATAGATGTAGCCGTTATCCACGACTTGATGTAAAAATCTAAAAAAGAATGTGAGAAGCAGAGTCTGGATGTGGCTACCATCGACGTCGGCATCGGTCATTATGATGATTTTATGATAGCGAAGCTTTTCCGCGTCAAATTCATCCCCGATACCGCAACCAAGTGCTGTTATCATATTTTTTATCTCGTCAGATTTTAAAATTTTATCGAGACGAGATTTTTCGACATTTAAAATTTTACCTTTTAACGGCAAGATCGCCTGAAATACGCGGTCGCGTCCTTGCTTTGCCGAGCCGCCCGCCGAGTCGCCCTCCACTAAGTAAAGCTCGCTTATCGTTGCATCCTTGCTTTGGCAGTCGGCAAGCTTGCCAGGTAGCGTTCCTACGCTAAGTCCCTCTTTTTTACGCGTTAGATCGCGTGCTTTTTTAGCCGCTTCACGTCCGCGTGCCGCCATTAGCGCTTTATTCATTATAGCGCGCGCTTCGATCGGATTTTCTTCAAAATACTTACTCAAAACGTCAAAAACCATCTTTTGAACGATAGGTTTAACGTAGCTTGAGCCAAGTTTGCCTTTCGTTTGTCCCTCAAACTGCGGCTCCGGTACTTTTACACTTATAACCGCGATAAGGCCCTCTCTGATGTCATCGCCGGTGATTTTAGTATCTTTCTCACGCACAGCGGCATTTGCTGCGATGTAATTTGTTATGACGCGAGTTAGGCCCGCACGAAATCCCGCCTCATGTGTTCCGCCATCCGGAGTTTTGATATTATTTACAAAGCTTAGTAAATTTTCACTGTAAGTGTCGTTATACATAAGCGCGAAATCGACCATCACGTCTTCTTCACCACCACTAAATGACACGGCTTTGCTCACAGCCTGAGCTTTATTCATATCAGTTACGAAACTTTCTAGCCCACCTTCAAAATGATAACTCTCATTAAATCCGTCTCTTTGATCTTTAAAATTTATCGTTATTTTAGGATTTAGATAGGCTAGCTCGCGAAAGCGTTTGGCTAAAATTTCCCTGTCAAATTCCGTAACCTCAAATATACTATCATCTACGAAAAACTCGACTTGCGTTCCGGTGCGGTTCGTAGTTTTTATCGTCTCAAGCGCAGTTACCGGGATACCTTTTTGAAATTCTTGCCTATAAACGTTTCCATCGCGTTTTATCGTTAGTATGAGCTTTTTTGAAAGTGCATTTACGACCGAGACGCCCACGCCGTGAAGACCGCCTGAAACTTTGTAAGTATCTTTGTCAAATTTACCGCCTGCATGTAGCACAGTCAAAACCACAGTCGCAGCCGGTAAATGCTCGGTCGGATGCATATCTACCGGGATACCTCGCCCGTTATCGGTCACTATACAACTTCCCTCGTTCGTTATTTCGATATCTATCGTGTCACAATATCCTGCCATCGCTTCATCTATCGAGTTATCCACGACTTCGTAGATCATGTGATGAAGTCCGCCGATATTTGTGTCGCCTATATACATACCAGGACGTTTCCTGACAGCCTCAAGACCTTTTAAAACTTTGATATTACCGGCGTCGTAGTGTTTTTCTTCCATAAAATTTCCTTATATATTTATCGGCATTATAACCGTCGTAAGCTCTTTCGAACTCACTATGAATGCGAGATTGCTATCGTTAAATCCAAGCTCAAAATCATCATCCTCTATGCTCGTTAAGAAGTCCAATAAGTATCTATTTTTGATGCCTATGAAAATTTCATCTTCAAGCCCTGTTTGATACTCTATCGTTGTCTTTGCTTCGGAGTTGTCTTCTATTATGCTTTCAAATGTTATGCTATCTTTTGTAAACGTTATCTTCATCTGATCGCTTAGCATAGAGATAGTCCTGATACCGTCGATCATCTTGTCTCTGTTTAGTTTTAGACGTTTTTTTATCTCTTTTGGCACGACTCGCTCGTAGTCAGGGTATTTTCCGTTTATGAGCTTGGTGAAAAACTCGAAATTTGCGCTTTGAGCGATCAAAATATTTTCATCGTAATAAATTTCGATCCTGTCAAAAAATAGCTTTTGTATCTCGTTTATCGCTTTTTTAGGGATTATGATAGAAAATTCTCTCTCAGTCGGAGTTTCAAATTTAAATATACTAAGTCTTTTAGTATCGGTCCCTACGATGTTTATGAAATTTTGTCTTATATCTAAAAGCGCTCCGTTTAGCTCGAATTTTGGATTATTGCTATCGATGCTAGGTAAAATTTTCTTTAAGCTTCGTCCTAACATTACCGCATCTACGTCAAATTTTGACTTTCCTTCGCTACTTGGAAATTCCGGGAAATCTTCAAATTTATACATCGGAAGCTTATATTTTGAGTTTTTTTGCTTGATATAGAGGTAGTTATTTACGGTTTCTAGTATGACTTCATCGTCTTTTAGGCTTTTTATGATATCAAGTAGCTTTTTACCGTTTGCAGTGGCATATCCCTCGTCAGTTATTTTGACGTTTGAAAGCTTATAGGCAAGTCCTATCTCGTGATCTGTAGCTCTTATGTTTAAGACTCCATTTTTAGCAGCTATGTAGATGTGAGATGTTATAGCGCTCAGGTCTCGTTTTTCCAGATACGGGTTCGTATTTGTGACTATACTTTCAAGGACATTTTTGTTTATCAAAACTTTCATATGTTTTTCCCCTTTATTTTTAAATTTCTTTTAGTAGCATTAGTAGGTTTCGTTAAAATGTGAAAATCACTTTTCTTTCCTAGAAAATCGATATTTGATATGTGAAAATAATTATTTTGTTTTTCACAATTATTCACGAATTTCATTTTGTAATCATCCTTTTGTCAAAATTTTATTTTTGAGTTCGCTCACTCGAAGGTTGAAAATTTCGTTGTTCTCGATGAGCTCGTTTATTTTTTTTATATTGTGACTGACTGCGCTGTGGTCTTTCATACTAAAATAGTTCGCGATCTGCGGCATGGAATTCGTCGTCAGCATTTTTGCCAGATATATGACGATACGGCGCGCTTCTACGATGTTTTGGACTCTTGATTTGCTTTTTATATCGCTTGGTTTGATGTTTAGCTCTTTACTGACGACTTCTATTATATTTTCTAAATTTATATTTTCACGTTTTTCTTTTATGAGGTCGCGCATCACGTTTTTGGCAAAGTCCAGCGTTATCTCCTGGCGCATCAAATTTGCATAAGCGTTTAAATTTATGATCGCACTTTCGATCTCGCGGATATTATCGCCCATATTTGTCGCGATATAGTTTATCACGTCTTTGTTTAGATAAATTTTGTCGAATTCACATTTTTTTTGGATAATGGCTATTTTGGTATCTAGCTCAGGTGGCGTGATATCGGCCATTATGCCCCATTCAAAGCGCGTCCTGAGTCTATCTTCAAAGCCTTTTAAAAGTTTTGGCTGACGATCGGAGGTCATCACGATTTGTCCGTTTTTGCTGTGAAGCTCGTTAAATGTGTGAAAAAATTCCTCTTGAATTTTATCCGTTTTTCCTAAAAACTGCACATCGTCGATCAATAAAACGTCGCAATTTCGGTATTTTTCACGAAAGCGTTCCATCGAGTGATTGTTTATGTTGTAAGTAAAATCAGTCATGAACTGCTCGCTAGTAACGCAAATGACGACTTTGCCTTGATTCAGGCAAAAATTTCCGACTGATTGTAAAAGGTGAGTCTTGCCAAGTCCGGTCGGTCCGTAGATGAATAATGGATTGTAAATTTTGCCCGGCTGCTCGGAGGCTGCTTTCGCGCTTAAAAATGCGTATTCGTTCGAGCCGCCGACGACGAAATTTTCAAATGTATAAGCCGGGTTTAAAAGCGTGCTTTGAGCCTTTATCTGCTTGATATTGACTTGATTTTGTTTTGAGCTTTTTAGTTTCGTTTGCGTCGTGATCTCGACATTTGGCTTTGTTCCCGTTTTGACCTCGAAAAGATGGGCGATCTTGGTTGCGTATTTTGTTTTTATAAATTTTGCTATCAGTTCGTTTGGTGCGTTGAATACGACTGTTTCGTCGCTCGAAGCCTTTTCGTTGAATTTTAGCTGTTTTATGTAGTATTCATATTCGTTTGGCGATATTTCAGCACTTAAGAGTTCCAAGACTTCGTCTGCTAGCAAATTTTACCCTTAAAATTTTGATATTTACGTGATTACTGATTTTATCTTAAATTTAATAAATTGTTTGTTAAACTAGTTACAAATCAAGTTTTTCACGCCGTGAAAAAAACGTGAAAAACTTTTTAAAAGGTAGCGATGAAAATTTTAGGGATCGATCCTGGAAGTAGGAACTGCGGATACGCGATAATCGAAAAAAACGTTAGAAAAACGGCGCTCATTGAGGCCGGACTGATAAAAATCAAACCAAATACACTGCAATACCAAATAACCGAGCTTTGCGAGGGACTTGACGTGATATTTAAAAATCATAAATTTGACGAGGTTGCGATCGAGGACATATTTTTTGCTTACAATCCTAAAACTGTGCTTAAACTAGCACAATTTCGCGGTGCTTTGAGCCTTAAAATTTTACAGCTTCACGGCGATTTTGCCGAATATACGCCGCTTCAAGTAAAAAAGGCTGTAACTGGCAAGGCAAAAGCTCAAAAGGAACAAGTCGCCTTTATGGTAAAGAAAATTTTAGGCATTACAAAAGAGATCAAACCGCTTGACATCACCGACGCCATCGCGGTTGCACTCACTCATGCGAATAATCTGTGCCTGCGTTAGGCGTTAAATTTTAAAATAGCTGAATTTATTTCAGTTTAAATTTCTATTTTTATATATTCAGCAAGCTTTGTTATCGTCTCCTCGTTTCTGCCGTAATACGTCCATTTGCCGTGTCTTTGAGCGTAGAGTAGCCCGGCTCTTTGCAGCTGAGAGAGGTATTGAGAGGTGGTGGATTGCGAGATATTGAGCTTTTTTTGCAGGCTATCTACACAGACCGCACCGTCAAGATTTACACCTTCGAGATGTGTGCCTTGCGGAGGGAAGTGTTCATCGGGATTTTTAAGCCATTTTAGGATATTTAGCCTAGTCTCGTTCGAGAGTGCTTTAAAAATTTCTATCGCATTTTCTTGAGTCATTTTTATCCTTTTTGATGGCATTATATATTAAAAAATTGCAATTTGTCAATTTCGTAAATACCACTGCAAAGTGAAATTTAAAACGAATTTGCTACTATCTCGCGATATTTTTGCATTTTGCTTTCATCTTTACTTTCGATAAGCTCGCTGATAAAATTTATTAAAGCCTCTTTTTCATCCGGCAGATTATATTTGACATGAAATAAATTTGAAGCATGTTCATTCATAAAAATCGTATGATTATCCAGCCTTACGATAAATTCTCTCGCCTCCTCAAGCTTCTCTTTCTCGCTAGATTGCACGTATCTACCTCTTTGAGCTAGGCGGTAAAGCGGTGTAGCAGGCACCAGCGTCATCATCGACATATTTATAATGCTTGGATGCAGTCCCGAGTAGAGTCGCGCGGTCTCTTGCGCGTTTTTTAGTCCATATCTCTTACCGGCAGCTCCGTTTAAAAAATTTACGATGTAAGGCATGCCCGAAATATCTAATTTTTCTAAAATTTCCCTAGCCATAGCTGCGTCATAGCCTTTATTCATCAGTTTTAGCACGTAATCATCTCCTGATTCCACGCCGATATAAGGATCGGCAAAACCCGCATCTTTCATATTTTCAAGCTGCTGCTTACTTTTATCTAAAAAGCTGTCTATCCTCGCGTATCCACCGATACTTTGCACGGACGGGACATATTTTTTCAGTAGCTCGGCAGTCTTCATTAAGGTATCGTAATCCGCGCTAAATCCGTCCGCACCTTGTAAAAATATCCTTTTTGGCGCACCAAATGTTGCTGGGATTTGCCGTATATCGTCCTCTATCTCCTCGATTGACGATTTTTTAAATTTTTGATCCTTAAAATAGGTGCAAAACAAGCAGCGGTTGTGCGAACAGCCCTGCGTAACTTGTAAATATCCGTCCGCACTCTCGTAAGGCGGTCTGTTTATGGAGCTTGAAAATTTCATATTTTCTCCTTTATTTTAGATTAAAAACGCATTGGTGCCCGGCAGTTCGGTAACAGCCGTTACACGAGATACATTTTGCAGGCGCTAGATCGCCGTTTTGCCAGCGGTTTATGAGATCGCTCTCACGTATGAGCGGGCGAGATAGTGATAAAAGCTCTATCTTGCTATCGTTTAGCAAGCGGTTCATATTTTGCACGCTGCGGTGCCCGCCTACTAGCATCACGGGGATATCAAGGCTTTTAGCTAGAGCCTTGGCGTATGGATAGAAATAAGCCTCGTTGATGCCCGCTTTTACGCCGGTTTGGCTGGTGCCATTCGCGCTTACTTCTATGGAATTTAGCCCTGCATCCGCGGCAAATTTAGCGATTTGCGAGCTTTCGTTAAATTCTAGTCCGCCGGGAGTCATATCGCTCATATTCAGCTTCATGCTTATATGGAAATTCGGCATTTTTTGGCGAATTCCTTTGATGATACGACATAAAATTCTAGCTCTGTTTTGCGTGCTCCCGCCGTATTCGTCGTTGCGATGATTTGTAGTGGGCGAGATAAAACGACTTAAAAAGAAAAAGTGCGCCGCATGTATCTGCACCCCGTCAAATTTCGCTTCTTGCGCTCGAATGGCAGCGGCTACAAAAAGCGATACTATGTTTTCTATCTGCTCTTTACTAAGCTCGTCAGGCTCGAAAGTTATAAAATTTTCACTCGCTTTTTCGTAATAGCCTCCAAGCGCGAGCTGGGCTAAAATTCTGACATTTTTAGCGTGAGCTATCTTGGTTAGCTTTTTGTAGCTTGGCACGAGTTGATCGCTGCCAAGTCTCATCATACCGCCAAAATGGATGTCGTTTTGTGAAACGCTCGTAAATCATCCCGTGATGATCGTGCCTACACCGCCATCTGCTAGTTGGCGCGTCATCTCGTAAAGCTCGGGCGTGATCTCTCCGTCTTTGGCGGCTAAATTTTCCCATGTAGCCGAGCGCACGAGGCGATTTTTGGCTTTTAAATTTACTAAATTTACTTCGTCGAATATGCTTTTTTCGTTTTTCATAGTGTTCCTCTTCTTGAAGTTTGTCGATATGAACCGCTGTTAATTGTGTTTGCAGCGTGTTTTAGAGTGCGTATCATCTCCTCTTTTTGAGTTAGATCCCCGGCTATGGCTACCGCATCTAATGGATGCGCCGCCCAAAAATAGGTATTTGGCAGCTCTAAATTTTCAAGCAAAACGACCTCTTCTTCTAAATTTTCTCTTTCGCTAGCGGGGATGAATCGTCCCGCTTTTATATCCTCGTTTAGCTTCGTATCTTCAAATGCCGACATGGTATTTAGCAAAATTTTGCCGGGGCGTATCTGGTTTTGCAGCTTTGCGGTGGCTTTTGCGACCTCTTCGCCCCGTTTGGCTCCGCCGGTACCTAGCATCAAAAGATCGTTATGAGCTATGCCGGCTTCATTTAGCCTTAGACACTGCGTTTTGATCTGTTGCGCGTCATATCCTTTATTTAAGGCTTTTAGTGCGTCATCATCGCCCGACTCCACACCGACGTAAAGATCGTTTATGTCGGCTACTTTTAGCATTTTTAGCGCTTCGTCGCTTTTAGAAGCGATGTTATCCACTCTCGCATACATCGTTATCGTTTTGATGTTGGGTAGATAATTTTTGATGAGCTCTGCTATTTTCGTCAGTCTCGTCGCAGATAGCGCGAAAGGATCGGCGCCCACTAAATAAATTCGGTCTAAATTTTGAACCCTTGCGTAAATTTGAGCTATTTGCCTTAAATACGCCTCTATCTGCTCGTTTGGCAAAACGCGAAAAGGCACACCTTGATACATATTGCAAAATGTGCATTTGTTGTGCGAACAGCCCTGAGTTACGGGCAGTAAAGGTGTATTCGCCTCTAACGGCGGTCTGTAAATCGTGCCTTGGTATTGCATGAAATTCTCCTTTGATTTATTTTGACGTTATTATATATCTAAATATAACGGTTTATCAATATAGTAATCTGAGAATTTCAAAAATTTTTATCAATATAAGGCTAAATTTCGATATTTAGCTTAGAATTTTGAGCTTACTTTAGAAGCGATCATGGATAGGAGAAAACAAATAATGTTTAGGCTAAGATTATAACACGAAGCAAAAAATTATCACTTGTCCACGACTTCCACACCATTTTGCGCCAAAATTTTCCTAGCCTTAGTGCCGATATTTATGCCTGTGGTTGCGATCGTTTTTAGATTTTTAAACTGCCTAAGCTCGTCTAAGTCAATGCTTTTGATGTCGAATATCCCGTCTTCGCCGTCCCAGTCGGGTGCGATTTGCATGTAAATTTCATTGCCACCGTCAAGCTCGATACGCGTCAGTTCGTCCACAAATTTTGCAGCGATCTCATATTCGCCGAACCACTTTTTCACGGCAGGTATCGCGCCAAGGTAGTCGTATGCGTCCTTGCCGCGCTCAGCGCAGTATTCAAAAACGTCTAATTTTGGCTTTAAAATTTCCCCTTCATACATCAGCTCGTTCATCACGGCGAGCTTGAAATTTAGGTTTTTAAACACGAGTTTTGGCTCGTTTGTGCGCACGATCTCATACTTGTCGCTTGGCTTAGCACGAGATTTTTTAGCATCGTGGTAAAAGCAAATCTCGCTGATCGGCACGGGTGCGTTTCGCACGATACCCTCTATCTCGCCAGTTTCGCTTTTTGCTAGGCGCTCGGCAAAGCTAAATTTCTCGATCCGCTCTCTCACGGCGTCCGCTAACGTCAGCGAAATTTGATACTCGCCGATTCGCACGTCAAGATAGATGTAGGCGTCTCGCAGCTGCTTTTCCTTGACCGCATCAAGCGGGGCTTTACCACCAAAGGTGATCTCGCCGTTAAAAAGCTCGCGCGGAAAGAGCCTTTTGCCTGTGTCTTTTTGGCGTTCGATGAGCAAATTTATCTCTTTTATCCTGCCGCTAGGTTCCGCAAAACACCAAATACCAAGCTCGTCGTAAAGGGCTAAGGCGTTTGGCTCATATCCGCCATTTTTTGCTGCTTTGTAATCAGGCGGCACGATGCGCGGGACGAGGTTTAAAATTTTGTTTAGTTCATCGATCAGAGCGTCATTTGCGAGCAAAATTTCATTTATGAAAACACCTTTTTTACTCACGTCGATTTTTATATTTTGCATGTTTTTTCCTTATAAATTTAAGCCAAAATTTCACTCCGGCGCGATGCAGTCCTCAAAGATAAATTTGTGCTCCTGCGGCAGTATCTCGTAGATCTTGTGCGAGAGCTTTTGGATCTCCCAAAGTGCGGACTTTGACGAGCGCAGGGAGAGGAAATTTTGCAGGCTACGAGCGTTCGCGCTCCACGTGAGCTCGGTTTTGTAGCACTCGGGCAGGCAGTATTTGACGATATCAAGGCTCGTCGTGGTCGTGGCTAAAATTTCTCGCAGGTTTTCGAGCGCTTTGATGCTTGCGTTATCGACCATTTCATTGCCCGTAAGCACGATGTAGTCGCTAGCGCGCTCAAAGCCACCTAGCTCGAATTTTGCCTCTTTTTTGAGCTCTTTTAGCGTGTAGCGCGTGGATTTGACGCTAAGGCTCGCGACTCGGTGACGAGCTAGCTCTTGAAGCAGGGCGCGCGAGATGCCTTGGATGTAGAAGTTATAATAGAGGTGCTCGAGCGTGGAGGCGTGCTTGAATTTATTGCCGACGCGCGAGATGAGCTCGATGTCCTTTTCGCCGCCGTTATCGCCTCGCTCGAAGCTTTGCCAGCACGTGCGGATCGCGTGCGAGCAGATGTTTAGCGGTGTGAAATTTAGAAGGGTGACTTGCATTTTTCGCCTTTGAAATTTTTGTTTTATTTTAGCTATCAAAAGCTTTTTACTCAATAAATCGGGCGCGAATTCACTTGTAAGCGCCAAGCTTTAATGGCTGTCTATTATTGTATGAAAAAGGAAAATTTATAAGTGAAAAAGATTTCGCTGAATTTAAGTTTGACGATGAGACCGAGTTTTTCGAGAGTGAAGTAGAATGGCTAAGCCGACAGATCTGACAAACGACTAGCACGAAAAGAGCGATAAACACGAGATAACGTAGGATGAGTTTGCCGCGTGGTTATCGCTGTATAAGAGTGTTTGATGGTTTGATGATCACAATATCGTCGTAGAGGTAGATGACTGTGCGATCTCGGATGCAAATTTAAAAAGCTAGCACCGTAAATATCGCGATAATTTAAATCAATAAAATTTCTTTAAATTTGCTAAATTCGAGCCTAAATTTAAAAGCATCATATCGCAGATCACGAGCCTTATCATCGCTGTGGCTACGACGCTGCCACGCACTCCGATACAAGGATCATGCCTGCCACGCAGCTCAAATTCCACGCACTCGCCCTTTAAATTTTGCGTTTTTTGGGCTTTAAAAATCGATGGAGTGGGCTTGAAATGGCTCTTTAATACGATGCGTTCGCCCGTGCTGATACCTCCTAGGATGCCTCCGGCGTGATTGCTCAAAAAGCCTTGTTCGCTCATCTCATCGTTATTTTGCGAGCCAAAGAGGCGACTTGCATTTACGCCTTCGCCGATCTCGACGGCTTTCACGCCGTTTATCCCCATCAAAGCCGCCGCCAAAACAGCATCAAGCTTGTAATATAATCCCTCGCCAAGTCCCGTTGGCGCGCCGTCGACGACGCTTAAAACCGACGCTCCCACGCTATCGTGCTGCTCGCGGGCTTTCATGATGAGGCTTTTCATCGCATCTTCGTTTCCAAGCGAGTAAATTTCAGATTTTGATGCCAGATCGAAGTCAGGCTCGCCCGCTACGACGTCTGCGACGCTTAAAACTCCGCTTTTCACGCTCACACCAAACTCGTTTAAAAGCATCTGTGCAAATGCTCCGCCAGCGACCCTGACGGCGGTCTCTCTGGCGCTCACTCTGCCTCCGCCTCTGTGGTCTCTTATGCCAAATTTCTTAAAATAGGTAAAATCAGCATGCCCGGGGCGGAAGATCTCGCGTAAATTTTCATAATCGTTTGATTTTTGATTTTGATTTAAAATCACAAAAGCTATAGGAGCACCGCTGCTAACGCCCTCAAATACACCGCTTAAGATCTCGGCCCTGTCTGCTTCGTCTCTGGCGGTGGCAAATTTATTTCGTCCCGGACGGCGTCGATCAAGCTCGCTTTGTAAAAACTGGGTATCGATCCTCACGCCCGCAGGAAAGCCGTCTATCACGCCTCCGATCGCTGCACCGTGGCTCTCGCCGAAGGTAGTCAAGGTTAGTTTACGTCCAAATGTATTCAAAATTTACCTTTAAATTCTACTTTTTCATCTTCTCAAGTGCGATCTTAGCCGCCATTTGCTGCGCCTCTTTTTTAGAATTTGCGATGGCGCGCGAAATTTCTTTATCGTTTAATAAAAGCGCGATCTCAAATTCTTTCTTATGATCGGGTCCAAACGAGCGCACGAGCTCGTATATAGGCGTCGTGCCCAGGCTTGCTTGCGTGATCTCTTGAAGCGCTGTTTTGTAGTCTTTTACAAGGTGGCTAAAATCGATCTTGGGATAGCAAATTTCAAGCAACCTCACGGCTATTTCACGCACTTTATCAAGCCCAGCTTCAAGATAAACAGCCCCCATCACCGCCTCGAAAGCGTCGCTTAAAAGGCTTGCCTTTTCGCGTCCGCCGTTGTTCGCCTCGGCTGTTGAAAGGTGGATAAATTCTCCGATTTGTAGGTGTCTAGCCATATTTGCAAAGCTTTTTTCATTTACGAGTGCGGCTCTTAGCTTGCTCATATCGCCCTCGTTAGTCTTGCTGAATTTTTTAAAAAGATATTCGCCGACGATGAGATCCATGACCGCATCGCCCAGGAATTCTAGCCGTTCGTTGCTATATGGCAGCTTCGTGCTTTTGTGCGTGAGGGCTTCGTTTAGCAGCTTCGTGTTTTCAAACTCATACCCCAAAAGCTTTTGTAAATTTTCTAAATCTTTCATATATCGGCCTCGTTTTGAAATTTCGTCGCCTTTTCGCGCGCCATCGTATCACACTCCTCGTTTTGCGGGTGCCCGTTGTGGGCTTTTATCCAGCTGGCTGTGACCTTGTGCGGGCGACTGACGCGCAGATACTCTTGCCAAAGCTCGATGTTTTTGACGGGCTTTTTGTCCGAGCCTATGAAATTTTTCTTGACCCAGCCGTCTAACCACGAATTCACAGCATTTGCGACGTATGAGCTATCGGTAAATAGCCTCACCTCGCAGGGCTCTTTGAGTGCTTTTAGCCCTTCGATGACGGCGGTGAGCTCCATTTGATTGTTCGTCGTCATGGCCGCACCGCCGCTATCTTTTTTCACGGCACCGTTAAATTCTAGGATATACGCCCAGCCGCCGGCTCCGGGGTTATTCAGGCATGAGCCGTCGCTAAAAAGTGTTACCGTTTTCATCGTCTGCTTGCGTGATATGAGGCAAAATTTTGACACTTCCTAGCTCGTGGCACATCGGACAGCGGTAAAAGTGCATAGGAAAGGAATTTTTGCAGCTTTTACAAACGTAGTTGAAGCTTAGTGTCGCACCTTTGTAGCCAGCGTCGTTCAGATGCTTTATGACATTTAACTCAAAGCCCTTTATATCGCACTTCTCATCGATCAAGCCCTTCGCGTAAAATAGTGCCCTATACTCGTCGTCGCTTAAATTTACGGGCTTGGTTTGCAGATAGATGAGGTCTATGACTTCGTCTAAAGGCGGGAAATTTTTAAATTCGCTTAAATTTAGCCCGTTTTTTATGAGGATCTGCATCGCCATGCGTTTTAAAAGCGCAAAGTCGCTACTTAAAGCTAAAATTTTATCGCTCTTTTGCTTCGTGTCCAAATTCTTATCGTCAAGGATCGCTATGGCCTTTATATAGGCCTTTTGAGCGCGAACGCTCACGCCCAGCTCTTCTAGGGAATTTAGCGCATAAAGCGCCTCGTCATAGTTTTTTAGCTTCTCGTCTATCATCGTTAAAAAGCGAAGAGCGACCGCATTTCGCGGCGAGAGCTTCAGCGCCTCTAAAAATATATCGTCCGCACGCTTCAAAAAGCCGGCCTTAAAATAAACCTCGCCAAGCTCGTTTAGGATGAATTCTTTCTCGTTTTTGTCCTTGACCTTTGAAAGTGCGATGAGATAGACGCTGATCGCCTTTTCAAAGTCGCCGTTTTTAGCAAAGGTCATACCAAGCACGCTCAGGCTTTGGCTATCTACCTCGGGGCTTAGCAGAATTTGCTTATGTTGCTCGCTGATAGCACTTTGACTGTCAAATTTTCTGATAAATTTCTCGATCTTTTTTTTCTCTTCTTTACTGGAAAATATGCCCCACGCATAGCTAAGTGCGGCTATCATCAAAACGATGCTAAAAAGCACGATGAGGCTAAATATCGGGTCTCGATGCTCTATAAAAAATATATCCACGTTGCTGCTTTAAGTTTAAAATTTACTTGCATTATAGCAAAGCCATAGTATAATTTCGCTTATGATAGAGCCAAAATCCATACAAAAGCTTAAAGATCAAATCGACATCGTAGACATCATCTCACACTACATCCCGGTGCGTAAAATGGGTGCGAATTTCAAATGCGTCTGCCCGTTTCACGACGACAGGAACCCTAGTATGAGCATCAGCCAAAGCAAGCAGATATTCCACTGCTTCGCGTGCAAGGCCGGAGGCGACGCGATAAAATTCGTGATGGATTATGAGAAGCTAAACTACGTAGAAGCCATAGAAAAGATCGCTCAAATTTCAAATTTCAGCCTCGAATACACCAGCGAGCGAAATTTCGCCCCAAAAGAGAACAAACATATCCTTGAAAACGTGAATGCATTTTATAGAAGCGCCTTTTACAAAAACGACGAGGCGGTGCGCTACATCTACTCGCGGGGCATAAACGACGCGATGATAGAGCGCTTCGAGCTTGGCTGGGCGGGCGATAGTGCGCAGACTATAAGGCTACTGGAAAACGAAAAGATCGAGCCGTCCGAGGCGCTGGAGGTCGGCATCGTAAAGCAAAACGAGCGCGGAATTTATGCAAGCTTCATCAGTCGCATAACCTTTCCTATCTATAATCACACGGGAAGGCTCGTGGGATTTGGCGGGCGCACGATCTCGAACAATCCCGCAAAATATGTAAATTCTCCCCAAAGTGCGGTATTTGACAAGTCAAAGCTGCTTTACGGCTATCATTTGGCAAAACAAAAAATTTTCGAGAAAAAGCAGATCATCATCACCGAGGGCTATCTTGATGTCATAATGCTGCATTTTGCGGGCTTTACTAATGCCGTAGCGGTGCTTGGCACGGCTCTAACCGAGAAGCATCTGCCGCTTTTAAAAAGAGACGACATAAGCGTCGTACTTTGCTTTGACGGCGACGTAGCGGGCATAAATGCGGCGATAAAGTCCTCTCATCTTTTAAGCCTGAACGAAATAGACGGCAGCGTCGTCATCATCGCTGGCGGAGCCGATCCTGCCGACATGGTCTTTGCAGGGCGGATAAAGGAGCTTGAGGAGCTTTTTGCTTCAGGTGTGGAGCTTGGAGAATTTTATATCCGTCAAATAGCCAAAAACTACGATCTAACGCGCCCCGTGCAAAAGCAAAAGTGCCTTGAAGAGATCGAGACCTACACGAAAAATCTAAAAAATATCGTCGCTTCCAGCTACGCTCCGTTAGTCGCCAGCTTGCTTGGTATCGATATGAATTCGTTCTCTTTAGGCGGTGCAAGAGCGCAAAATCCACAGCCAAATAGCCAAAATTTCATAAATCGGCCTATCGCTCGCACCCAAAAAGATATCCTTGAAATTTCGATCCTAAAAAGCATGCTTTTTAACGAAAATTTCGCTGCGATCGTGCTAGACACGATAGATGAGAAGTATTTTTTACATCATAAAGAGGGCTTTAGAGCGATCTTGTCTAACAGCAGCGAGAGCGATGAAATTTTACTGCGCGAGATCGAGCTTGACGAGAGTGCGATGGTGATTGGCGATGAGAAAAAGCTGCTGTCGGCCATAGCAAATTTAAAGATAAAATTTTATGAAAATTTACAGCTTCATATCCGCTCTAGTAGCGACTCCGACAAGATAGAAAAGCTACAAAAGATAGCCGCCATAATCAATAATCTAAAATTTCAGATCCGCAACTCATAGATAAATTCCGGGCTTTTTACTACAAAATTACCAAATAGTGCTAAAATTACAAAAGTAATAAAATAATTTAAATTTATTTTTATTTTAGGAGTGCGCATGATAAATCGCAAGAGGCTTCAAGGCGAATTTGAAGCCATTTCTAAATTTGGCGCCCTAGAGAGTGGAGGACTGACTAGGCTTGCCTTCACAAAGGAGGACAAGCAGGCAAGAGAGTATCTGATATCCCTCGTGAAAGAGGCCGGCTTTAGTTTAAAAGAGGACGCGGTGGGCAACATTTACGCTAAATTTGACGACGTGAGCGAGCCGAATTTACCAGCCGTTAGCGTGGGCTCGCACGTAGATAGCGTGCCGTTTGGCGGCTTTTATGACGGCACGCTAGGCGTCATGACCGGGCTTGAGGCCATGCGAGCGATCAAAGAAAGCGGCGTGAAGCTAAAGCGCCCTATTGAGCTCATCGTGTTTTGCTGCGAGGAGTCCAGTCGCTTTAAGATGGCGACCATAGGCAGTAAGATAGTAAGCGGCAAACTGCCTCTTTCAAGGCTGCACGAGCTAAAGGACGAGAGCGGCGTCTCGCTTTACGATGCGATGAGGGATTTTGGCCTAAAGCCGCAAAATTTAGCCGATGCCTTGCTGCCAAAGGGCGCTTTTCACAGCTATCTCGAGCTTCACATCGAGCAAGGCCCAGTGCTAGAGAGGCAAAACATCCCCATAGGCATAGTCACTGGCATCGCAGCGCCTATACGTTATGAGATTTTAGTGCGAGGCAGAGCCGATCACAGCGGCGCTACACCTATGAATATGCGAAACGATGCGCTCGTGGCGGCCAGTCACATCATCATCGCCGCGCAAAATTTCGCCCGAGCTAAAAAGACCGCCGTAGCGACGATCGGCTACGCTCAGACAAAGCCTGGTGTTTTAAACGTCGTGCCGGGCGAAGTGAGGCTTGGCGTAGATATAAGAGATATCGACAAGAGCGATCTTGAGGCGCTTGATAGAGAGCTTAGAGCTTTCGTACAAGATCTTTCGCAAGAGCTGAATTTTAGCTACGAGATAAAAGAGCTCATCAAAGATACGCCGGTCAGACTTAGCGATGAGGTCATAAATTTACTCGAAAACGAGGCGAAAGGACTAGGTATAAAGACGCTGAGGCTTCCAAGCGGAGCTGGGCATGATGCGATGAATATACCGGGTATCGCAAAGCTTGTGGGCATGCTCTTCATCCCGTGCAAGGACGGCATCAGCCACAACATAAATGAGAGCATAAATTTCGATGATGCGTTCAAAGCGACTGAAATTTTAGCCGCTGCAATGATAAAACTATCACAAAACTAAGGAGCAGGATATGGATGAGATCGCAAATAGGGTCTTGGCCCTAAAGGACGAGTTGGTAGCCGATCGTCGCTTTTTCCACTCGCACCCGGAGACCGGCTGGTTCACGTTTTTCACGACCGCCGTCATCGCAAAAAGGATGCGAAATTTAGGCTACGAGGTCAAGCTGGGGCGCGAGGTCGTCGTACCGGAGGCCAGACTTGGCCTTGGCAGTAAGCAACAGTGTGAGGAGGCGATAAAGCGCGCGCGAACGCTTTTAAACGCCGATGAGGCTAAATTTTTAGATGCTATGGAGGACGGACTGACCGGGCTTGTAGCTACTATCGATACGGGCAGGAAGGGGAAATGTATCGCTTATAGGTTCGACATTGACTGCGTCGATGTGACCGAGTGCGGCGAGGATAGCCATAGACCGACGAAAGAGGGCTTTAGCTCCGATAAGCCAGGATGTATGCACGCTTGCGGACATGACGGGCATATCACGATGGGGCTAGCGCTAGCTAAGCTCATAAAGGAAAATTTAAACGATCTAAACGGCAAATTTAAATTTATCTTTCAGACCGCAGAGGAGGGCACTAGGGGCGCCGTGGCGATGGAAAAGGCCGGAGTGCTGAAGGGGGTGGATTATCTTTTTGGCGGACACATCGGCTTTCAATCGACCGAGCCGAGGGCTTTGATATGCGGCACTAAAAAGCTGCTGGCTACGACGAAATTTGACGTGAAGCTCACGGGTCGTTCGGCTCACGCGGCGGGCGCTCCGCAGGAGGGTGCAAACGCCTTGCTAGCCGCCGCTCAAATGGCTCTAAACATGCACGGCATCACTAGAAATTCAAAGGGCGTGACGCGTATAAACGTGGGTGTATTGCGAGCAGGCGAAGGGCGCAACGTCATCGCTCCAAACGGCTATCTAGCGTGCGAGACTAGAGGCGAGACGACCGAGCTTAATGAGTTTATGTTCAACGCTTGTAAAGACATAGTCGATGGCGTTTGTAAAATTTACGGCGTCAGCAGCGAGATAACTATAACCGGAGGCACGGCAGGCGGCGATAGCAGCGAAGAGGTGACGCAAATTTATTACGACGCGGCTTTGGCATCGCCATTTATAGATGATGATAAAATCAAACGCGAGTCTGATTTCAGCGCGTGCGAGGACTTCGCTCACTTTATGCACGCCGTGCAAAACAGCGGTGGCAAAAGCGGCTATCTGATGATAGGCACGAGCCTAAAAGCAGGCCATCATAATGCGAAATTCGACTTTGACGAGGACTCGCTGATGGCAGGGGTCGATGTATTTTTACGATGCGCTTATGCGCTAAATTCAAACATCTAAGGAGGAGAGATGAAAAATGCTTTATTGATCAGCGCTTCAAGCTACCAAGACACGGGCTATCTGCGTCACTGCAAAAACTGGGTCAAGGACTTTTTAGGCGACGCGGGCAAGGATGAAATTTTATTTATCCCATACGCCGGGGTCAGGCGAACGAACGACGAATACGAACAAAAGGTCATCGACCGTCTAAAAAACAAAAATATCAAATCCATACATCACTACGAGGATAAAAAGGCGGCGATAAAGGGCGCAAGAAGTATCTGCGTGGGTGGCGGCAACACCTTCATGCTGCTGCACGATCTTTATAAATTCGGCCTAATCGAGCCTATAAAAGAGGCCGTAGAAAAGGGCGCGAAATACTTCGGCTGGTCCGCAGGAGCGAATATCGCGGGCAAGACGATGATGACCACAAACGATATGCCTATCATCAGGCCTCGCTCTTTTAAATCGCTGAATTTATTTCCCTATCAGATTAACCCTCACTTTATCAGCGGTAAAATTTCAGGTCATAACGGCGAGAGCAGAGAGGAGAGGCTGGAGGAGTTTTTGATAGCGAACAAAAAAGACATCGTCTATGCGCTACCAGAAGGTACGGCACTTGTCATAAAGGGCGACCAAGCAGAGGTGATCGGATATAGCGATATTTTGAAATTCGCTTACGGCAAAGAGATCTCATACATCAAATCAGGAAGCAAATTTAAAATTTAAAGGGGGAGAGAATGCAGACTTTAAAGTTGATCTTATCGGTCTTAGGCGTCATCGCCGTCATCTATCTTTTGATCAAGAAAAGAGAGACCAAAACCGTGCTCATAGCCGTGGGTCTGATACTTTGCGTAGTGGCGTTAAAGCCGATGGGTGCTCTGAGCGCATTTACCGAGTATATGACAAAAGCTGGGCTCATAAAGGCTATTTGTGCTAGTATGGGCTTTGCCTTTGTTATGAAATACACCAAATGCGACCAGCACCTTGTCACGCTACTAACAAGACCGCTTAGGAACATCGGCTTTGTTTTGATACCGATGACTACGATACTGACGTATTTCATCAATATCGCGATACCTTCGGCCGCCGGCTGCTCGGCTGTCGTCGGAGCTACTCTCATACCTTTACTCATGGCTAGCGGCGTTCATCCTGCGATGGCTGGTGCAGCCGTGCTTGCCGGCACATTCGGCGGCGTTTTGAGCCCGGGCTCGGCTCACAACATCTATGTGACCGATCTAGTAAAGAAAAGCGTCGAGACTTACACCGTCCAAGACGTCATCAAAGTGCAAATTCCAAGTGCGTTTATCGCTCTTGCGATAGTTTTGGTCGTTATGATGGTGATGGCGGTCGTTTTTAAAGACTATACCAAAGGCAAAAACTATATGAATGAGAGCGATGCTGTCCAGCCTGAAGCCAGCGAATTTAAGGTAAATTTGATATATGCGCTCATGCCGCTCGTTCCTTTGGCGATATTAGTCGTGGGCGGAACGGAGCTAAGTAAGATAGAGCTGCTCAAATGGACCAAAATGGGCGTGGCTGAGGCGATGATACTAGGAGCTATCGTCACTATCATAGCGACTCTTACAAATCCAGAGAAGATAACGAAGGAATTTTTCAGTGGCATGGGAAAAGCCTACGCCGATATCATGGGTATCATCATCGCAGCCGGGGTATTTGTCGCGGGACTAAAGGCTTGCGGAGCGATAGATGTGGTCATCGAGTGGCTAAAAGTCGATCAAAGCTATGTGAAATTCGGCGGGACTTTCGTGCCTTTCATCATGGGCGTAGTCACGGGCTCTGGCGATGCGGCTACATTTGCGTTCAACCAAGCCGTCACTATCCACGCAGCCGATCTTGGCTTTGCGCAAGATAAGCTTGGTATGGCGGCTGCTATTTCAGGAGCGCTTGGCAGGAGCGCATCGCCTATCGCTGGAGCTGCTATCGTGTGCGCCGGACTTGCCATGGTAAATCCTATCCAACTTGCGAAGCGAACGTTTTTAGGTATGCTGCTTTCAGTCGTAGCGATCGCATTTTTCGTTATCTAAATTTAGGAGGCGGACATGGATATAGTGCAGAGGTTTTTAAACTACACCAAGATAAACACGACCACAAACAGAGCTAACGGCGCAGCAGGCATCATGCCGTCAAATCCTACCGAGCTCGAGCTGGCCAAACTCATAAAAAGCGAGCTGGAAGCGCTTGGCATAAAAGATATCAGCCTCGATGAAAGAGCGATATTGATCGCCAAAATCCCGGCAAATCACGATAAAATTTCGCCCAAGATCGCCTTTTTCGCACATCTTGACACGAGCGCAGAGCAAACAGCCGACACGAAAGCCAAGATCGTAAAATACGAGGGCGGCGACATCTGCTTAAACGACGAGCTTGGAATTTTTCTAAAATTTAGCGACAACCCAGAGCTTGAAAACTACGTAGGAGACGATATCGTCGTGACTGACGGCACCAGCCTTTTAGGAGCGGACGATAAAGCCGCGATCGCCAGCATCGTAAATGCGCTTGAATATTTCGTGAAAAACCCGGACGTCAAGCACGGCGAAGTGATCGCTTGCTTCGTGCCTGACGAGGAGCAGGGTTTGCGTGGTGCAAAGGCGCTTGATGCGAGTAAGCTGGGGGCTGATTTTGGATACTGTCTGGACTGCTGCGAAATAGGCGAGTTCATCTATGAAAACTGGAATGCCGGAGACTGCGTGCTTACTTTTAAAGGCGTCTCGGCTCATCCTATGAACGCCAAAGGAAAGCTCGTAAATTCGCTTTTGATGGCGCATAAATTTATCTCGCTCCTACCGGGTGGCGAAGCACCCGAATACACCGAGGGCAAGGAAGGATATTTTTGGGTCAAGGAGCTTAGTGGAAACAGCGCGAAAACGATCCTAAAGCTTGATATAAGAGAATTTGACGAGCAAAAATACAAAGAGCGGATGCAGTTTTTGCAAAATTTAGCCGATGGCCTGAACGTCGTTTGGGACGGCCGCATCGAGATCACGCTAAATGACAGATATAAAAACGTTTATAGCTTTTTAAAAGACGAGAGTGCGCCGGCGATAGTGCTGGCCAAGCAAGCCTTTAAAAACCTCGATATCGTGCCAAAGATCAAGCCTATGCGCGGCGGATACGACGGAGCGGTGATCTCTAGCAAGGGCGTGCCTACACCAAATATCTTTACCGGCGGGCATAACTTTCACTCCATTTACGAATACTTGCCGGTCAGATCGCTAAGAGCCGCGAGTGAGGTGATAAAAGAGATAGTAAAACTAGCCGCAAAGGGGTGAGATTAAAATTTCACCCCCGCCACTTACCGCGCCATCTTTACAAAATTTCAAATTTTAAGTAGTATTTTGGCTTTAAAATGGAGTTAGGATGAAGGCATTAGCGTTATTTAGCGGCGGACTTGACAGTATGCTCGCGATGAAAATCATCAGCGATCAAGGCATCGAGGTCGTGGCGCTTTATATGGATACCGGCTTTGGCGTGGACGAGGACAAGCACGCCGTTTTAGAGCGCCGGGCGAATTTAGCCGGGGCGAAATTTAAGGTCGTAGATATGCGAAACGAGTATCTACGCGATGTGCTTTTTAGCCCGAAATACGGCTACGGCAAGCAGTTTAACCCCTGCATCGACTGTCACGGTTATATGTTTAAGACCGCCTTAAATATGCTAAAAAGCGAGGGGGCGGACTTTATCATCACGGGCGAGGTCTTGGGGCAGCGACCGATGAGTCAGCGCAGGGAGGCGCTATTTCAGGTCAAGCGCCTAGCAGACGATGAAAACGACCTCGTGCTTCGTCCGATGTGTGCGAAGCTCTTAGCCCCTACAAAACCCGAGCGCGAGGGCTGGGTCGATCGCGAAAAGCTCATGGCCATAAGCGGGCGCGACAGAAAACCGCAACTAAAAATGGCGGCGGAATTTGGCTTTGAGGACTATGCGACGCCGGGCGGTGGGTGTTTGCTCACTATCGATAGCTTCGCCGTAAAGATAAAAGACTATCTGAAATTTGACGCGCAGATGCGCGATATCGACGTTACATGGCTAAAGCTGGGGCGTCATTTGCGCCTAAAAAACGGCGCGAAGCTAGTCATAGGGCGCGACGAAGCGGACAATAACGCGCTTGAAGCCAGCCCGAACGATAAATTTAAAGCCGTAAAATTTGACGAAAATGACGATATCGTGGGGGCTAGAAGCTTTTTAAGCGTAGGGGCTGATGATGAGGATGCGCGCTTTGCCGCTCGTCTCGCGCTCGCTTATACAAAGGCCGCCAAGGATAGGACTTACAAAGTAACGATCGCAGATAAAATTTTAGAAGTAGAGCCTATCGATAAAAGCGCGGCGCAGGAATTTTTCGTCAAGTAGCTTGAGATGAGATCGTGCGCGTTTGACGAGAGCTTGCTTTTTGAGATGTGAGTAGAGCGATTTAAAGGCGCTTGAAGCTCTAAATTTCGGCTAGATTTGCTGAAATTTAAAATTTGCTAAATTTTAGCTAAAAATAAGTTCGCAGATTGTATAATCCACGCACTCATTATTTTGTAGTCACGGTAGCTCAGCTGGTTAGAGCGCTGGTCTCATAAGCCGGAGGTCGGGAGTTCAAGTCTCCCCCGTGACACCATAAATACCTAAACTACGATGTTTCTACAATATTATATTGCAGTTACCTTTCATTAAATATAGCTTAATGTTTGTAGCAAAACAAAATTTTATGTAGCAAATTTTTAAGCTTGCAGTAATTTTAACACGTTTTTTGTAAAATTTTAAAAAACAAGTAAAATTTTTTAACGAATCATCTACTATGATATAATCTGTCACTCTACTGGGTTAAATTTTTACCATAACTTAAATAAAATGAGTATAGATGTGTAGTAAAAATGGCGTTTATAGCTATTGAATATGGGCTAAAAAATATTTTTGATGATTATGATTTATTCATATTTCCTAGCAATAAAACACAAAATAGAGATAGGCTGCATAAGCATCACGAGATCCTGCGTGTGTCAAATACCGGCTCCCATTTATAAAGATAAAAGAGCCAGAGTATTTAAAGGCAAAATTTGAGAATTTGCTTGGAGAGTATTTGGTGCGCAATTGATGATGATGCAATAATTTTTATTTGGTAATTTTAAGATATTTGTTTCGATTCCTCATATAAATACTAGCATTAAGTAATTCATAAGTATTTTTATGCTATACAATCAATTATAAGCAAAAACCCCTTGATATATCGTGCTTTTTAAAACATAAAATCATTTTTTTATTCTACTTACTATCAAATTCATTGACTCGACTATAAAAAAAGATTATAATGCTCACAATTTTTAAAAATATATTAATTAAAAAAGGAACCAGCATGAATAAAACTAATTAAAAGCAGAGGCTCTATTTAAGTTGTTAAAAGAGAACCTCTACGATAGGTTGTTAGGACTCCTATTGTAATAGTTCTCTACTTTTAAATTACTTAAATAAAAACCTTATCAACAACTACTATATTAAAGCAATGGGCACACTATAGGTATGCCCATTTGGTGAGATAGCTATTGCTGTCTTTATAAAATTTTAAAAGTCATAGGAGAAAAATATGGCAATCAAAAATACAATTTTAAATGATTTAAAAATCATTAGAAAAAACAAGAAAAAAGAGGAGATTAAACAAGTATGTATTGAAGTCTTGTTCCCAGAAAAAGCAACACTCAAAGAATGCAAGTTACTAATCGAAAGTCATTATAGCGTAAAGCTATCAAATAAAGAGTTTTTCAAATGGAAGAAAGAATATGAAGTACAAATAACAAATCAATCATCTGATGCAGATCAAATTTCTGAGGTTAAAGAAGATAATAAAAAAGATGAGGAACTAAGCAATGGCACTAACAATCAAGAGTAGCGATACAGCAGTTGCGGCAAATGCCGTAATTGCTCTACAAGAACATATCGAAATGAGCAATAAGGCTAGTGAAAATATTAGAAATAATATTGAACTTTTTAATCAAGCCGCAGATAGCTTTGATAAAAGCTTTAAAGAAAAAATAGAACTTATAGAGCAAGGAGGTATTGAACTTATAAATGCAACAAAAGAGATTCAAAACAACTTTCAAAATACTCTAAAGAGTGCAGATAAAACTATATCAAAGATTAACTCATCTTTTAGCTCTTTGATGAAAAAGATAGTATATGCATTAATTGCCTTTTTATTTATAGAAGTGGCCTTCTTTTTGGGCTACTTGTTTTATGATAGCTATAAGACAAATGAAACCAAAGCTGCGCTACAAAATAGGCTAGATAAAGCACTTTATAACGTGTCTAATCTTAAAGGCTTTATCATTCATATCTACAACCAAGATAGCCAAAAAGCTAACGAAGATTTTACTAAATGGCTAAACACAAATGGTGGCAGCAATGTTTGGTAGTAAGCAAATTTTTCTAATAGCAAGACACATACAATGTATGACACTTCGTTTTCATACCTTGTATAATCTTGCTCTGCCGAGGGCTACAATGCGAGATATAAGAAGCGTTAAAACGCTTCATCTCGCTAACACATTTTATGAAAGGATATCATATGTCAAAAAATGTCAAGGATAAGGTGCTCTCCGCAAGGATCACTTATCAACAATATGATAAGTTATCTAAAATAGCTTTAGAGTTAGATATGTCAAGATCAGAAATTATTTCCTATCTTATTGATAATGGAATTACAAACTCTGAACCCATAAAAAAGAAGGAGCTAGATCCAGCAATCCTTGCAAATTTTTCTAGACCTTTTAATAACATTAATCAAATAGCAAAGAAACTAAATATAGCTTATAAGACCAGTGGTAATATAGATTTAGAAGTGATACTGCGAGCACAAGAAGATTTGTACAAAACTCAATCAGTGCTAACTGAAATTTTAAGCCTAATAAGGAGTAGATATGATAGTTAAGATCTCAAAGGGAGAAAAAGGCATAGCTGATTATCTAAAAACTGGCAAGAAAAGAGATTCAAAGCTAACTAGAGATGAAAAAGATGATAGATTGCCACTGGCTGGAAATTTAGATCTTATTGAGATGTCTGAAAAGCACCAGAGCAAGAAAAAGAGTAAGAAACATAACTACTATCATATATCCTTGTCATTTACTTCAGAGGAGTGGAACAAACTATATGAAAGTGGCAATATAGATGAGTTTATAATGGACTTTTTGAGGCTCACTTTCCCAAATCACGACATAGATGAGCTACTTTTTTATGCTGAAGCTCATTTGCCTATAATCAAAGAAGAACCATATATTCCTCGTCCAGAAGGGGCGCTAGAAAATAGAACATTAAACAAGAAACATAAAAACGGTGAACCACTAAAAAGAGAGCCTCATATTCATCTAATAGTCTCTTTTGAAAATATGAAATTTACTCATAGTGTAAAAACTGGTGGAGTTATATATACAAAAGGTGCAGCCAAGCAACAAGTAAAAGCTATTATGGCTAAATCAGCAGAGAAATTTAAAAGAGTAGTTAATGACATCTTATCTAACAAGTATGGATTAAATAATATAGAGCCTTTAAGTATGGATGAAGACCAACTAAAAAAACAATATGAAAGCTTTAAAAGTGCAGCACAAAAGGTTAAGAAAGGCAAAGAAAAAGATACACGGATAAAGATAGAAACAGATGTGGTGATCGAGCCAAAAGCTAATACAAAAGAGCAAAATATAAGTGTTGAAGAGCTGCTAGCTGACGCTAAAAATTCTACAGCTGATTATCTATTAAGAATGATAGAAGAAGATGAGAGTTTCAAAAAAGACTACTATGATAGAGCAAAGAGGCTTAATGCAGTGGATATAAGAGAATTTTTGCCTATGATCAATGCAAAATTTAACATCACCGCAAAAGCTGAAATGGTAAATGATAAATATAAAGTAAGAGTGGATGGGTTTAAGGGAACTTATAATCTAACTGATCTAATGTGTAAGATAGTCTATAATGGTAGAAAAGGAGCGTTATTTCACGTGGTTAATGAACTAGAGCAAATGCTTATAGAGCTTCAAGCCAATAAAAATGAGCCAAAGATAACATTGAGTGTGAGCAGTGACTTTGGCGCGCCAAATAAGGACCCAAAAACTCAAGTGCTAAATAACTGGGAAACGATACTAATAGAGCCATACAATCTAAAATCAATACTTAAAAACTATTCAGCTATATCAGTGGCAGGTTTTAAAGATAAAAGTGAAGAAGCTAGTAGTATTGATGGCATAACTCCTACACTTATATATGATATAGATAACTCTAAATTTAGTGCAAATGATGCTCAAAATTTACTACAAAGCAAAGGAATAAAAGGCTTCATATACCCAACTACCTATCAAGTACCGGATACAAAAGTAGAGAAATTTAAACTTATCATACCCACAACAAGGGCTCCAAGCTTAAATGAATATGATGAATACATAAAAGAGATAACAAGAGAGCTTGGGTTATATAACATAGTAAATAACTCCAGCTTGCATCCTAGTAAATTTCACTACACTCCAGTGCCAGGATCTGAAGTTATAAGCATTAGTGGAAAAACTTTTGATAATACAAGAGCCATTGAAGATGCGGGCTTAAAAACAGATATTAATAATATGGATATTAAAGCCATATATGAAGATTTACAAAATCTAAGAAAATATGAGCTTGGCCGTGAACCAAAAGATACCAACTCACATATTAAAAGAGCAAGCTATCAAGCTATATCATCAAAGATTCCAATAAAAGAGTTAATAGAATACTTTGACGAGAGTACTATGGTTAAAAAATATAAAGATTATCAAATACTTTCTGGTAAGAGCGGCAGATACCTATACCTACCAGAAGAAAACACAGCCTACTCTTTTAACCAAAATAGACACTATACTCCATATATCTACATTAGAGATAAATTTTATGAAGCAGCCAGAAAGATAAAAACTAGATTTTATGATGATGACGATCTCATTAAAAAGCTAGGTATTACACAAAATGAATATGAAGGCTTCGTAAAAGGCATCGATTACCATCTAGATATAAATAGATACTATTTAGCTTTTATAAATAGAACCGAAAACTTTAAAAAATATCTATCAGATATAGTTCGAATTAACTACCAAGGCCTAATTTATAACATAAAAACCTATATGAAAAATTGGCAGGATATGCAAGGTTTTAATAAGCTAAAGGAGCGTTATAAAACAGATAAGATATATCTAACAAATGATCATATATTATTTGGTTCACTAAAAATAACAAAGCAAGAGCTATACGATCAAGGACTTGATAAGAACTTTGGAGTAAAGCAATCAAAACAACAATCAAGTGAGATAAAAGCTATAGAGCAAAACGTGAAGTCAGGATATGATAGTTTGGGAAGGTAGATTATCGTAAGCTGTTATAGAGGTCAAGTTATTGGCATTATATCTTCTTGGCCATCTCTCACCCCATAAAACCAAACGGCAAGGCAAACATATCATCATCTAGCTTCATAGCCGTATCTCCAGCATAAAAAACTATGCCCTTGTCAAATTTACTTTGCAAATTCTCTTTTAGATGGTAGATATGTTTAAAGTCATCTTTGCTGATTGTTTTTGAGGACTTGACCTCTATGGCTATGAGTTTACCTGATATCTCAAGGATAAAGTCTATCTCTTTTTGATCGCTCGTTCTATAATAATATATATTTGCTCTTTTTTTGCTACTTGTATTTGCCTTTAGTAGTTCATCAAATACAAACGTCTCATATATGGCACCTTTATATGAAGAATTTGCAAGCTCTTGCGCTGAAGAAATTTGAAGTAAGTGTGCCAGCACCCCTGTGTCGGTAGCAAAAATTTTAGGTGTTTTTATGAGCCTTTTTAGAGCGTTGTTAAAGTATGGCTGAAGCTTTTGGATCTGATAGGTATGCTCAAGCACGCTAAAATAGCTATCAAAGGTCTTGTTATCAAGCCCAGACTCTAAACATAGCTCGTTTTTGTTAAAGATGTTGCCGCTTCTTAGCATACATAGGCGGTACATAGTGATAAATTTATCCATATTTCTGATGTTGCCTATCTCTTTGGCGTCTGATTCTATATATGTTCTTATATATGAGCTAAACCAGAGATATTTTGATTTCTCTGAGCTTATCTTTGTGATCTCTGGGTAGCCGCCGTTTATGATCTTCTCAGATAAGCCGTCGTTGTCATATTTTCTAAGCACCAGATGGCCTATATCGCTACTTAAAATATCTATCAAATTTTCATCACTATGGCCTAACTCTTTTTGAGAAAGCGGATAGAGTTCCACTATGCCTATCCTACCAGCAAGTGAGTCTGATATATCTTTAAAGCCTTTTAAATTTGCAGAGCCGGTTAGTATGAACTGACCGTTTGTTCTGTTTTTATCTACAAATTCTTTTATAGCTAAAAGCAGTATGGGAACTCTTTGTATCTCATCTATCACGATAGGCTTACTACAGTGTTCTATAAAGCCTTTTGGGTCGTTTCTTGCGGATTCATATATATTAATATCGTCAAGCGTTACGTAATTTGGTATATCTAAATTTAATGCAAGGGTTGATTTGCCAACTTGCCTAGCTCCGCTTATCAAAAGCACAGGAAAGCTTTTCATATACTCTTTTATCTCATCAGCTACGGCTCGTTTGATGTACATAGTATTTTATCCTTAAATATTTAGGAGTATAATACTACAATATATATAAATTTACAAGGATGGTTTGGTTAAGATAATTGTATATTTAAATTTAATTCGAACTAAAACTGGCAAGATTAAGTCAGTCACTGTGATTTTCCATCACACTGAGTATTTTATTGGTAGAGTTTTAAGCAATATCACCTCAGATTTTCATATTGACAAATGGTGGCCAAATTTTACCTCAAAAGGAGCAGCACAATAACCATTTTTGGAATATTGCACAGGCTCTTTTATATTGCGACCTAACTTCCCAATAAATTTTTACCTCATAACTTTATCCAGTAGTGATTTATAGCTATCCACTACGTCATAGACCACGCTATCGTTGCTTATAGCCTTAAAATGCTCCTTTGCGCAGTGGATTTTGGACTCTTCGACTTGGCGAAGCTGCATAGAGTTCATAGACCCTTTAGTCTCCGCGACAAAATAAACGTGCTTGATATCACCCTCATAAAATGCAATCGCCCTAAAAAGACAAACCTCTCCAGATACATCAGTCATATATATAGACGAATTTAAAGGAAATATAGAAAAAGAGAAATATCAGCTAGCGATGTATGATAAAAACCGTAAACTAGTAGATATATTAAGAAATAGACATTCACAAACAATAAAAAATATAATAAACGAATTTGAAATACAACCACAAGTAGTTGTAATGGATATGTTTAAGCCATTTAGAAGCGTAATAAATAGTAATATAGTTCAGGCCCAAATAGTAGCAGATAAATATCATGTAATAAGACAAGGGATATGGGCATTAAGAGATTTAAGAGTAGAATTATTTAACAAAGACAATGAAAAGTATAAGAAGTTAAAAAAATATTGGAAAATACTAAGTAAAAGCCCAATAAGTCAGTTTAGTCAAAGACAAAAAGAAATATTAAAAGAGATATTAAAAGTAGATAAGACATTGAAAAAGATGTATAGAATAATAAAAGAATTTTACAAGATGTTTGAGAGCAAGACAGTAAAGACAATGAGAAGGAGAATAGAACAATTAATTGAAAAATTGAGAGTATTTAATATAAAGCAAAGTATAAAACTAGCAGATACAATAACAAGTTGGAAAAAAGAGATAATAAATATAGTAGAATATAAAATAAACAATGGGTTTGTAGAAGGAAATAACAACAAAATAAAAGTAATAAAAAGAGTATCTTATGGACTAAGAAACTATGAAAGATTTAGAAAATTGATATATTTACGTCTTTGCAATAGATAGAGGTGTTTTTACACCCCCACTATTGACAAAGAACCATAATAAATTTTATCCGCTCTATAAATTTAAAAATTGAATACCCTTTTTACATACATTTAAAAGAAAAATTTATATATAATCCTAAGATAAAAAATTAATAATTATACTTAAGGAGCAAACGTGCAAATTCCTATTCGCTACGGCAAAGATGATATTATCGACCTAAGCGTTCCGGAAAAAAATTTACTGAGAGTTTTTAACCCCAACCCCGTGACTAAATTCGACGAAACGACACTCATCGCAAAGGCTCTAGCTAATCCGATAAATCAAAAAAGCTTTGATGAGTTTATCGCTGGCGATGAAAAAATCGTCATCATCGTAAACGACGGCACTCGTCCGACTCCTACAGCTAAAATTTTAAAGCAAATTTACCCAAAAATTCGCGATAAAAATAAAATTTTCATCATCGCTACTGGCTGCCACAGAGAGGGCATACTAGATGAATACAATATGATATTTTCTAAAGAAATTTATCCAGAGATCAGAGCTAAAAACGAAGTTCATGACCACGACTCAAAGCATGATGAAATGGTCTTTTTAGGCGAGAGCAAAAACGGCACGCAGATGTATCTAAACAAGATCGTGGCTGAAGCTAAAAAAGTGATCGTCATAGGTTCGGTAGAGCCTCATTATTTTGCAGGCTACACTGGCGGTAGAAAGGCCTTTTTACCAGGCACCGCATCATACGAGAGCATCACACAAAACCACAAACTAGCCCTTAGTCCTGACGCTCAGGCACTGCGCCTTGAAGGTAACCCCGTGCATGAAGATATGATCGATGCGATGAAGGTGCTTTCAAATATCGACGTATTTTCTATACAAACCGTGCTTGATAGCGAACATGGCGTCTATTACGCAAGTGCTGGCGATCTAAACGATAGTTTTTATGACTGCGTGAAAAAGGCAGACGAGGTCTTTTGCGTAAATATTCCGCGCAAGGCAGATATCGTGATCTCGGTCGCGCCCTATCCGATGGACGTCGACCTTTATCAGGCGCAAAAGGGTGCGGACGCAAAAATAGTCATCTTGCCGTTTGGCTCTATGACTGTGCCTAAGGTTTAAGTATGGCTAAAATTTTATACTATGATGCTAGCTGCGGTATTAGCGGAGATATGAATTTAGGCGCGCTGGTGGATCTGGGCGCGGATTTTAGCTATCTTTGCGCCGAGCTTGCTAAGCTAAATTTAGCTAGCGAGTTTTACCTACGCAAGCGCAAAGTGCTAAAACACGGTATCTCCGCAACCAAAATAGACGTCGTCTGCGCGGCAAATCGGGGTCAGCTTCCGCTTGGCCTCTTAGGCGCTAAATTTAGCCCGCGTCAAAATTTAAACGGCAAAATTCACGGCGCCGAATTTAGAGCAGATAAGCCCGCCCAAAACCATCCTCGTCCGCGAAATTTCACGCAAATTTTAGAGCTTATCGAGGGTTCTAGCCTAAGCGCTTTCGTAAAAAAAACGGCAAGCGAAATTTTTAGCGTTATCGCGCAGGCCGAGGCCAAAATCCACGGCACTAGCGCAGAGCAAGTACATTTCCACGAAGTGGGCGCCGCGGACAGCATCGCGGACGTAGTGGGTGCGGCTATTTGCTTGGAGGCCTTGGGTGCGCCGCAAATTTTTGCTTCGCCTATCGAGCTTGGCGGCGGTTTTGCGCACTGCGCTCACGGCAGGCTGACCGTACCGGCGCCTGCGGTTTGCGAAATTTTAAAAGGCGCGCAAGTAAGCCTAGGGCGAGCGAATTTCGAGATGACTACGCCCACAGGAGCGGCGATTTTAAAGGCCTGCGCACTAAATTTAAGGGAGCAAGACCGCCGCGAGTCGCCGCGAAATTTTAAAATTTTAAGCACGGGCTACGGCGCTGGCGATAAAGACGTCGCAGATTTTGCCAACGCACTTCGCGTGATACTTTGCGAAACGAGCGAGGATTTAGGCTTAAAAGATGAGCCAAATTTGAGCGTGCAGATCGGCTATGGCGAGCTTTGCGAGCGGATTTTAATCTCCACTAATATCGACGACATGGACGCCGAGAGCTTTGCCTTTGCGTGCGATATTTTGCGAGATAGCGGCGCGCTGGACGTATTTAGCAGGTCTATTTTTATGAAAAAGGGGCGCGCGGGCTTTGAGCTAAACGCGCTGTGCCGCAAGCAGGACGCCGCGCGGATAAAGGGGCTAATTTTCGCGCATACGACGGCGATCGGAGTTAGAGAGTGCGCCGTGAGGAAAACCGAGCTTGCGCGCGAGTTTTGCGAAGTAGAGACTAAATACGGCAAAATAAGGCTTAAAATTTCGCGCGGCCGGGTTTACGGTTTTAACGCCGAGCAAAATTCGACGGATGAAAATTTAGCCCGAAATTACCCCGAAATTTTAAAAATCAAGCCCGAATTCGAGGACTGCAAAAAAGCCGCGCAGAGATTTCAAACGACGATCTGCGAGGTTAGAAACGAGACTTTAAAAAAATATGACGAAACTAGAAATTCTAAAAAATGATATAAAAAAGCTGGAAAATTTAGCCGTAGCGTTTAGCGGCGGCGTGGATAGCTCGCTACTGCTGCGCGTTGCCGCCGATACGCTAGGCCGGCGCGCGGTAGCTATCACGCTAAAATCGCCCTATATGTCGGGGCGCGAGATAAAAGAGGCGGTGGAATTTACCCGTACTTACGGCATCAGGCACAAAATTTTAGAGCTAGAAGCGCCCGAAGCGGTAAAAAATAATCCGCAAGATCGCTGCTACGTCTGTAAAAAGGCGGTTTTTACGCGGCTAATCGAGCTGGCAAAGCATCTAGGCTTTACAAACGTCGCCGACGGTACGAACTTAGACGACCTTGGCGAATACCGCCCGGGGCTTAAAGCAAAAGACGAGCTTGGCGTGCTTTCGCCGCTTAAAGGCCTCAAAAAATCAGAGATTAGAGAGCTTAGCCGCGAGCTTGGACTGCCGACCGCGGATAAGCCCAGCTACGCGTGCCTTCTGACGCGTTTACCGCACGATAGGGAGTTTTCTGCGGAGGAAATTTCGCTCGTGGAGCGAGCCGAAAATCTGCTAATCTCGCACGGATTTTTAAATATTCGCGCGCGATTTGACGGCAAAGCCTTTAGGCTGCAAATGGGTGCGAGCGAGACTAGGCGCTTTTGCGCGGGAGATTTTAGCGCCGTCGTACGCGAGATTGCTTCGCTTGGCGAGTATGATATTTTGCTTGATTTAAAAGGGCTTCGCGGGGAGATTTTAAATGACGAGAGATGAGGCTTTAAATTTCATTCGTACCGTAAAATCGGGCGAAAAAAGCGAGCGCGAAGCGATAGAGTTTTTACGGGATTTTCCTTTTAGCGACGTGGGATGCGCCAAGATCGACACTCAGCGTGCTTTGCGAAATGGTACTGGTGAGGTGATATATGGGGCAAATAAAACAGATGATGAAATTTTGCAAATTGCTAGTGTGATCGGCGAAAAAAATGAAAATATCCTAATCACAAGAACAAATGAGAATGTTTTTGAACGCATACGTGAGATCTTTCCGCAGGCAAATTTTAATGCTCGTGGCCGCGTCATCAGCGTCAAATTTAAAGAGCCCGCGCTCACGCAAAGCTACATCGCGATAGTTTCCGCAGGCACCGCCGACGGCGCGGTAGTGGAGGAAGCGTACGAAACGGCGAGATTTCTAGGCAACGACACGCGTAAATTTAGCGACGCAGGCGTGGCAGGACTACATAGGCTGGTCGCAAAGCTCGATGAGATACGTGGTGCAAAGGTCGTCATCGCCGTTGCTGGCATGGAGGGCGCACTTGCTAGCGTATTAGCAGGCCTTGTGAGCGCGCCGGTGATCGCAGTGCCTACTAGCGTGGGATATGGGGCAAATTTTGGCGGAGTTGCGGCACTGCTAGCCATGCTAAATAGCTGTGCAAATGGCATAAGTGTCGTAAATATCGACAACGGATTCGGCGCCGCGTATAACGCGAGCCTGATAAATCATCTCTGAATTTACGCCGCTTGCGAGGCAAATTTAACGGCTAAATTTAAAAGAAAAGCGTTGCTAGAGGAAAATTTAAGCGAGCAAAAAAGTGCTGCAAAGCGCATGCAAAAGCTGCAAACAAGGCAAAGCGCGCGAACTAGGCTAGTATTTTTAGCCGCGGCTGGCATGATTTTAGCGGTAGAAATTTACATCGCGATCTGCGTAAAGGGCGGCTTTGTGCGCCACTACACGGGCGACGTTTTGGCGGTTATCTTGCTTTACGCTTTGACGCGGGCTACATTTAGCGCGCCGCCGTCAAATTTGCCACTTAAAATTTTCGCGTTCGCGGCAGCCTCGGAGCTCGCGCAGTATTTTGGTGCCGTGCAAATTCTAGGCATAGAAAATAAAATTTTAAAGATAATGATCGGCGGGACGTTTGATTTTAACGATCTGATCTGCTACGCGGCTGGCTGTATTTTAGCGGGTGCGTATGAAAAATTTGAAAAAAGGAGAAGCGATGGATAAAGAAAAATCCATAAAAAAGATGACTGAGGTCATGGCAAAATTTGTTGGATACACGGGCAAGGTGCTGCCTGATGACGTGACGGCGAAGCTGCTTGAGCTTAGTAAGCGTGAAACGCAACCACTGGCAAAAGAGATCTATAAAACGATGTTTGAAAACCAGCGCCTAGCTAAGCAGCTAGACCGTCCGTCCTGCCAGGATACGGGCGTGATCCAGTTTTTCGTCCGTTGTGGCGCAAATTTTCCGCTCATCGGAGAGCTTGAGGAGCTGCTTCGAGAGGCCGTACTGAGAGCGATGCACGAGGCTCCGCTGCACCATAACAGTGTCGAGACATTTGACGAGTATAACACCGGTAAAAACGTCGGCAAGGGCACGCCTAGCCTGTTTTGGGAGATCGTGCCAAATAGCAGCGAGTGTGAGATAGACACATATATGGCAGGCGGCGGCTGTAGCCTACCTGGCAAGGCGACCGTGCTGATGCCTGGCTGGGCTATGAGGGCGTCGTTAAATTTGCTATGGATATAATGACAAGCTACGGCATAAACGCCTGTCCGCCACTACTAGTGGGCGTTGGTGTGGGAACTTCGATCGATGTGGCATCTTTGCTGTCTAAAAAGGCGCTGATGAGGCCGCTTGGCTCTAAAAATTCAAACGAACGTGCCGCACTAACCGAAAAACTGCTCGAAGATGGCATCAATAAAATAGGTCTGGGCCCACAAGGTATGAGCGGTGCAAGCTCTGTAATGGGCGTGCATATAGAAAACTGCGCTCGCCATCCAAGCGTCATAGCTGTCGCCGTAAATGTGGGCTGTTGGTCGCACCGCAAAGGCCACATCGTCTGGGACGCAGATCTAAATTTTGACGTAAAATCGCACAAGGAGTTCGCGCTATGAGTAAGAAAATTTTAACCACGCCTATAAGCGCCGAGGATCTAGCAGATATCAAGATCGGCGACGTGATCTACCTCACGGGGCACATCAGTTTGTAGATTTGGCTAGCACACAAAGAGAGCTAGCAGATGAATTAGGAGCTAAGTTTTTAGAATTTTGCAATTCATACCTAAATGAAAAATGTGTTATTGCCAAAAGTGAATTTACTTACCAAGAATCTTTTTTGCCAGCAAGCCTAACTATCGAAGCCTACACTAAAAAACCGACTGCTAATACAACAATGGTAGATGCGTACATTGGTAATGTGCATTTTAGGTTAAATTATGATTATGTATATGAAGAGTATGATGATGACCATTTTAAAGATGAATATGCGTATCAATATCTTGACTTTCAAATATAACAAGTGCTATAATATAACTAAGTTATATTTAAAGAAAGGAGGGTAAATCATGGCAAACGGAGATTATGAAGTAACTCATAATAGGATTCTTAATAGTGTAAAGAAAAAATATCATTCATACAAAGGTAAAGTAGGCAAGATTGCTGATAATATAATAGACAGAAATTTTAAAGCTGATAAGCCGTTACAAAAATGGAGTACTGATGTATCTCAATTTAACTTTTCATGGGGTAAATGCTACATTTCACCAATACTTGATATGTATACAAATGAAATAATCTCTTATGACTTATCCTTAAGTCCTAATTTAGAGCAAATATCTAAAAAGATTTTGTTAACTTCTTTATATTGAGGATAGGAGACTATATAAAAGATTTTTACTATTAATTAGAAAGAGTGGATAAATGGGAAAAGGTTTCTTTAAGAATAAAAAATTATGCATATTGGTTCTCTCTGTATTGCTATTGCTTTTAATACTAACTTTTATTTGTTTAGGAAGATATCCGGTTAGCCCCTATGAAGCATTTATGATTATATACAAAACAATAACCGGAGATGTTAGCGGCTTAGGCGTACATGAAACTAGTGTAGTAATTGACATAAGACTACCTAGAATACTTATGGCAGTTTTAGTAGGTGCAGGGCTATCACTGGCAGGAGCAGCATATCAAACTGTTTTTTCAAACCCTTTAGTTAGCCCGGACTTACTAGGGGTGTCTTCAGGAGCAGGTTTTGGGGCGGCTTTATCTATATTATTATCCCTAGACATGATAGTGACTCAGCAAGTTTCTTTGCTTCTGGGGCTTTTAGCAGTTTATATAGTTTTAAACCTATCCAGAGTAAAAAAACGAACAGATTTGTATGTGTTAGTTTTATCCGGAGTAATTGTAAAGTCACTATTTGATGCTTCAATATCATTTATTAAATATATAGCAGATCCGGAAGATAAGCTTCCAACTATCACTATGTGGTTGCTGGGAAGTTTAGCAAGTGTATCCTATAGAGACCTTGTTATTTGTTCAATAATAATAATACCTTGTATTTTCGGCTTCTTTCTATTAAGGTGGAAATTGAATCTTTTATCTCTAGATTCTGATGAGGCTAGGTCTTTAGGAATTAATGTAAAAAAATTACGTATTGTGGTTATTTTACTCTCAACATTGATAACTGCAACTACAGTTTCTGTATGTGGAATTATAGGATGGATAGGTTTAATAATTCCCCATTTGGCCAGAATGGTTATCGGAAATGATAATAGGTACCTTATTCCAACTTGTTGTGTTATGGGAGCAATTTATTTATTACTGATAGATACCCTTGCAAGAGCAGCTACAAGCAATGAAATTCCCATTTCAATATTAACAGCATTTATAGGTGCGCCATTATTCATAACTATACTTAGAAAAAATTTGGGAGAAAGAAGATGATACTCCAAGTTAAAAAAGGTACTTTTTCATATGGCAAGAGAAAAATTTTAAAAGATATTTCATTTGATTTAAAAGAAGAAGAAATAATGTCCATTCTTGGACCCAATGGGGTGGGTAAAACTACTTTCTTAAGGTGTCTTATGGGGTTTTTAAAATGGGACACGGGAAAAGCCTTATTGTTCGGCAAAGATATAAATGAATATGCAGAAAAAGAATTATGGGAAAACTTAAGTTATGTTCCTCAAGTTAAGAAAAGTGTGTTTAGTTATGGGGTTTTAGAAATGGTTGTGATGGGTTTAGACAAGGAAAACAGTTTTTTCCATATCCCTACGAAGGAAGATTATGATAAAGCTTATGAAACTTTAAAAGAATTAGGAGTTGAAAAGCTATCAAATAGATACTGTGATGAGCTATCCGGAGGAGAGCTTCAAATGGTTATGATTGCGAGAGCTCTTGTTTCTAATCCAAAACTTCTTATTTTAGATGAACCGGAGTCAAACCTGGATATGAAGAATCAAATTAGAATCATAGAGGCAATTAAACATATAAATGTAAATAAAAAATCTGCTTGCATAATAAACACTCATTTTCCTAGTCATGCATTGCAGATATCTGACAAAACTTTGTTTATCGGTAGTGACTACAAAACAACCTTTGATGAAAGTTCGAAAGCCATTACTGAAGATAACTTACAAAAGTATTTTCAGATCAAAGCTAAAATTTTAGTTTTTCAAGCAGAAGAAGTTGAATACAAAACAGTTGCACCTTATAAAACCATATAGAACTGTTAGAAGGAGGTTAATGAATGGAATATAGAAAATTAGGATCTACAGGCATACAAATTTCAAGAATATCTATGGGAAGTCATCACTTAAAGAATCCCCAAGATATAGATAAACATGCAGAAAATTTCTTCTATGCATATAAACAAGGAATAAATTTCTTTGAAACCGGCGATACTTATGGAAACAATTGTTCAGAACTTATATTAGGTACAGCCATAAAAGAAATGAAGAAGCATAAAAAACCATTTTATATTATGTCAAAGACACATGCCGGAGATTCTAAAACATTTCGAAAAAATCTTGAAAATTCTTTGAAGAATTTAGGAATAAGTTGTATTGACTCCTTTACTTGTCTTTGGGGTGTAAAATCTTTTGAAGAATGGAGAGGAGCTAAAAACTATGGAGCTATAAGAGAGATGGAAAAAGCAAGAGAAGAAGGACTTATTAAGCATATTACTTTTTCTTCACACTTACAAAATAAAGAACTAATTGAGATGATTGGGGAGTATAAATTTGATTATAGTTTACAGGGCTTTAATATAATTAATTCCAAATACAGATTAAAAGGAATAATGAAGACTCATGAAAAAGATATAGGGACAATAGCTATGAATCCGCTGGCAACAGGAGACTTGTTGCTTTATGAAGATATATTTAACGCTATTCGTATAAAAGAAGACCAAACTTTGGTTCAAGCGGCATATGCATATATTCTGTCCTTTCCTTTTATAGATTCTGTACTGGGAACCTTTAATTCAAAAGATGAAATTAATGAAGCTATTAAAACCCTATATCAAGAACCTTACTCTGCTAAAGAAAGGAGTGAACAAGAAGGAAAATTAAAAGAAAGAATTAATCAAGTTGATTTAGAAAGAAAGATAGAAGTTGGCAAAGCTCTTAGACAAAGACCTCATATATTAAGAGAAGAAGTTGCAGATTTGTTTGGAGTTTATCCACTAAGTGTATAATTTTCAAAGGAGGAAAAATGAAAAGAAGGATTAGTTTATTATTATTTTTAGTACTAGCATTAATTTTAAATGCTTGTGGCGGCAGCGAAAAAGAAGCTAGTCAAGTGCAAGAAGTTAAAGAGGTAAAAGAAAGCGAATACTCGGTTACTGATGTTAGAGGAAAAACGATTAAATTTGAAAAAACACCGGAAAGAATTGCAACGGTGGACAAGCCTCTTCCGTCTATAATATATGCAATTGATGGAAAGACAGATAAAATTGTAGGATGCAACCCATCTTCTATTAAAGCTTTTGAAGAAAGTGTTTTAAAAAACATGTATCCACAACTAGCTAATGCGAATACTAAATGGTGTTCAAAAGACTCAGTTGTTAACGTGGAAGAGTTATTGAAGCTAAAACCGGATGTAGTGTTTATTTATTCGAATATTGAGAAAGAAATTGAAAAAATGGAAGCTGCAGGACTTAAGGTAGTAGCTTTAAAGAGGGCAGAATTTGATAGTATAAAAGAAAATATAAAAATGATATCTGAAGTACTTCAAAAGAAAGAACGTGGCGACTTATTAGTTGAATATATGGACAAAGGAATTAATGAAGTAACATCAAAGTTAGCTGAAATAAAAGATGAAGATAAACCAAAAGTTATAGAGTTTTATAGTGACATGAAAATAGCTGTAAAAACATACGACCATTGGATGAAACCAAGTGGAGCCTATAATCCGGCCCACGAGCTTAAGGGTAAATTGGCTGAAGTGGACATGGAGCAGATGATTGTATGGAACCCTGATATCATTTATTTAGGAAATCATTCAGACTTAATGCCGGAAGACTTTATTGAAAATAAGCAGGAAGGTAGAGACTGGTCAACAATTAAAGCTGTAGCTAACAAACAAGTATACAAAATTCCTATAGGTGTTTATAGGTGGGATCCTCCTGGGGTTGAAACTCCGCTTACAGTTAAATGGGCTGCAAAAATACAGTATCCACAATTGTTTTCAGATATGGACATGGAAGTAGAGTTAAAGAATTTCTTTGAATATGTATATGATTACAAATTATCAGATGATGAAGTTGCTACAATATTGAGGAAGTAGTTTTAACAAGAAAGGAAGAAACATGGATAAAATAAAAGTATTAGAAAAAGGACATGAATTAGAATATAGCTTTGATGATTTACTAAACTATCATGGTGTAGGTTATCCCGGGGGAGTAGCTCATGCATTTCAAGTCATGAGTAGAGCCTTTCCACTTTTAGATGATGGGAAATTATTAGAAAGAAGAGAGATATATCTTATTACAGCATTTCCGGGACCGGGAGGGCTAGATGCTTTTGAAATGGTAACAAGATGCGTAACAGGTGGTAGAATTTCCGTTGATATTAATTTAAAAGAAGCTGAAGAAGTCTTAGAAAGTCCCCATGGAAGATATTATTTTAAATTCAAGTATAGAGATAAAACAGTCGTTATAACCATAAAGCCAGGTTTTGTACTAAAAGAATTTATTGAATTATCAAGAAAAGAAGATAGAAGTGAAGAAGAAGAGACTACTTTGATTCAGATGAAAAAAGATATGGCAGCAAGACTATTGGCCGCTAAGCCCGAAGAAGTATATAACGCAAAAGTTCTATAAAAGAAAAAGAGAAGGGTTTTGATATGTGCCCTCTTTACTGGACAAACCAGTAAGGAGGGTATTTTTTTGAAAATAAAGATGCGTTTGAGTTATTAGTGTTTGGTTCTTATGGAAAAAATACAGTAATTTTTTAGGCTGTATAATAAATATGGGGTTTTAGGGACTATCCCTAACGAGGTATTTTTGTCTGACTTGTCGGACAAAAAGTATCCTCGCCCAGATGAAATACAAGATGGCTTTTTGATAGCAAATACCATATATAGAATATATATGCAAGCTGGTTCAGGTTATGCTTTTCGTTGTTTATTGATCCGTTTAAGATAAATAAAATAACATATAGCAAAATATTAAAAAGTCATAAAATTAAGCATAATTTCAGAATCTTAAATAACCTTAAATTATAAATCAACCTTTACTATTTATGTTAACAATCCCATCATTCTAAATAGTTTACTACGCTCACCCTTCCCCTCCTTGATAAAAATTTACCTCTTCAACTAGATCCTTTAGAATTTTTGGAGTTACTGGCTCTCCATAAGTGTTCATGGTGATCTTGTATTGTTGTTCATGTCCTACAAGAGCAGCTATATGTTCAACCCTTTGACCACTTTGAATGAGCTTGTTTATGAAAGTGTGTCTAAATGAGTGAAATGTCCTTGTCTTATCATCATCTTTTATAACTTTAGTATTGATCTTCTTTCTAAAATACTCAGAAAAGTCTTTATTATCACAGCTAAATAACCTAACTGCTTTGCCGCATTTCCTAGCTAGCTTCTTTTTACTCTCTATAAATTCAAGCAGCCCAATACTACTTAGCTTAGAATGGATAGGAACAATCCTAGCAGAGTTTCTAGTCTTTAAAGTCTTGCTCTTACCAGTTTTTACATCTATTTTTGTATTTAAACTAAAGCATACTATGTTGTATTTTTCGACTATGTCATCTGTGTTTAACTGGATTATCTCATTTAGTCTCATGCCAGAATAAGCTGCTATATGAGTAATGAAAAATAGCTCATCTTTACTAATTCTTTGGCTTTTAGTATCACCACTTGACCTGATCTTACTAACAATATCCAAAAGTGCATTTACATCACTATCTTCATAAGGATTTTTATTTGTAACGTCATCTTGGTTTAAATTTATTTGTAGATCCACAGCTGGATTCTTATCTATATAGTCGCTATCGTAGCAGTATTTAAAAAACTCACTAACTCTAACAATATACTTCTTGATGGTTGATTTAGAAATTTTTGGTCTATCCTTTGCTAAAGCTATGATCTCATCTAAGTTTTTATCTTTATAGAGACTATTTTGAGAGAGTTTGGTTGGTAGTTGCAGTAAGACATTTCTAAAATTTAGCAAATCATCTCTTTTTATCTTTTTGATATCTAGCTCGTCACCAAATTTCATAAACATCAGCTTTCCTACATGTCTAACAAGACCAAATGTGCTATCACTCCAGTTGTTTGAAATACTCGTGTTTGATACATAGTTTTCAAATGCACTCTTTAGTGTAACCATGTCAGCTTTGCTGTCGCTTTTAGTAGATGTGTCTAGTTTATATCTAAGACTTTTAGCTCTATTTGAGAAGAGCTTTTGAAAGAAATTTATAGCTTCATTGAAAGTCATGCCACTAGCATCACTTGTGTCATCTATCGCAAGATCTTTAGCCTCAATATCACTTAAAACTATACCTTTATCTTTATATTTATCTGCCTTATATAGCTTCACTTGACCACCAAAGTTAGGATCATTTAAATTTCCATACCCAAATTTTAGATCATCACTTAGCTCGTTGTCTCCATCTGGCAATAACTCACAACCAAATATTCTTAGGATATCGTTTTGTGTGAGTGCTCCCTTTTGCCTAGCTAGCTCATTTATGGCATCTCTTAGCTCACTAACAGAGTGTTTTAAGGACTTTTTAGTGAAAGGCAGCACCAAATTCTGCCTTTTTAAAGTCTCTATGTCGTCTTGATAGCTACCTATGTTAGCCTCTCTAACGCCTTTTACTATCTCGTCTTTAGTATTATTATCTAAATTTGCACTCTTGTGCTTTTTACCAAGTGGTACAAATGCTTGTTGCTTATCATTTAGTAGCTTTTGATTTTTGCACATCTTGTATGATATGTGATTTATGTTATCTATCGTTGCCTCAAGCACTCTTTTGCCAAGAAGCTTTTTGGTCTGAGGATCGGCGCAAGATAGCTTTTTGCAGATATCATCAACCTCTTTTGATATCACACTGGGTAAGCTATCCTCTTTTAAACTCTGCTTTAAAAACAAATTTAGTGATAGTAGTCCATCTAAATTTATATATCTGCCAAGCATATCATGCTCTTTGATACTTTTGGCCTCCTTGGCTTTTAAAAGCATAAGCACCAAGTGCTCTATAAGTTCGCTGTTCAAATTCATCTTCCATGCCTTTTTGATCGCGTTAAAAATTATAGAATAGATCTTAGCACGATTTTTTGCTGTATCAAAGCGTTTTGTGAGGAAGGAGGTTATATATTCGGTTTTATTACCAAAATAAGGCCTCAGATATAGTGGGATAGCTACTCTAAAGTAGTATATGCCATTTCGTTTGACTAGATATTGCATCTTTGTTACCTATGCAATATAACTTTGTAGCAAAATGTAGCAGATACCTAGTGTAAAACTGGCTGTGTGTCGTCTTTTTGGTGCTTACACAAGGTTTATTTTTAAACCCTCATAAGCCGGAGGTCGGGAGTTCAAGTCTCCCCCGTGACACCAACTGCCTATTTTTCTCCTGTTTTTACCTATCGTTTTAGATGATATTTTTATATGTATTTAAGATTTTAGAGGTTATAATCCGCAAAATTTCATGGGACGAGTTCGCCTATTACTTTTACAAAAATTATTCAAATTTCTGTAAATTTTAGATTGTCAAATTTAAATTTTGGATCGGTCCAGTCGGTGTAGTAGCGTTTACCGTTTGATAGAGTTTGAGGTAGCTTTTTACCTATGGGTTTCATATTTATTTTTGAAACTTTACTGCTTAATTTGGTTTTAATACTATCTCTAAGCTGTTCTTTTAGCTCTTTCCTCTCTCTTTCTCTGTTAACAATTTCTTCATAAAAATTCTTATCGAATATATACACTCCGCCATATTTGCTAGCTAAACTCTCAAGTTCTTTTTTGCTTATATTGCCGGTATCTCTTGCACTACAACCCATCAAAAACACTAAAGCAAGTATGGCTAATATAGAAAGTAAAATTTTCATGATAGTATCCTTTGGGGAATTTAGTATTGGTATTATAGCTTTAAAGATTTTAAATCATAAAGGAGTTGGCGGTAAATTTATACCGCCAAATTTAGGAGTAGGTTATTGCTTTTTATCCGTCATTTTTTCAAATTTCGCTACGCTGAAAAATGCAAATTTATAGCCAGCGATGAGTGCTACCGGCCAAAGGATAAGAAATATCAAAGAGTGTATCATCTTGTCTCCTAGTATGCGTGATGATCGTTTGCGATCTCGTCTTGCGTGATCTTTTTGCTGTCTATCGCGCGCCAAACTACAAATATATACGCCAAGACGACCGGGACTAGCAGGCTCACATACGCCATTACGCCAAGTGTATAGTGGCTGGAGCTCGCGTTTTTGATGGTTAGTGAGCTTTGAAGGTCGCTAAATGACGGATAAAATGCCGTATCGTTTAGTCCTGTTATCAAAAATAGTGCGGTCACGACCAGTGTCACGCCTATGCCGTAAGGTAAAATCCCATAGATGCTTTTGCTAAATGCCCCTTTAAAAATTCCATACAGCACGAGCAAGACGCCAACTATCATCGCAGCTGCGATCCATGGCATCTGGATCAAATTTAAAGCGTATTTGTAGCTTACCATGCTAACGATGCCGTCTTTGTCGTATCCAAAGCCATCTTTCATGAGCACCCACGCAAGAAATGCAAGGAAAAACGGTAAAAATGCGATCGTATTTCTCAAAAGCGCCTTTCTGGCGTTTGCTCTAAATTCCTCGTCGTCGATGTTGTTTATGAGATAAAGCGCCCCGCCCACGCGAGAGAGAAAAAACATAGCAAGCCCCAGCAGATAAAGCATCGGGTTTGCGAGTGCTTCGAGCCCACGCCAAGGGGTTTGCCATTGGACAAAATTTTGATCGTTTAGCACAAAGTCGCTACCGGCAAAAAACGTGCTGACGGCCATACCTATCAGTATCACGCCCACCGAGCCGTTTATGAAAAGGAAAATTTCATAGGTTTTCACACCTAGGAAGTTGTCTGGCTTTTTGCGGTATTCGTAGCTCACGGCTTGGATGATGAAGCAAAAAAGTATCGCCAGCCAGACCCAGTACGCCCCGCCAAAGCTCGTCGCGTAAAATAGCGGAAACGCCGCAAAGCAAGCTCCTCCAAACATCACGAGCGTCGTAAACGTGAGCTCCCATTTGCGTCCGATCGAGTTTATGAGCATATCTTTTTGTATCTCGTTTTTGCCAAGTGAAAATATCATCGTTTGGCCGCCTTGAACAAACATCATAAACACGAGCAGTCCGCCCAGCAGACTGACTATGAACCACCAATAAATTTGTAAAGTTTCGAGTGAGAGACTATGCATGGTTTTCAAATCCTATCTTTATTTGCTTTAGCATGATTTTGACTTCGGCGATGAGAAGCACGGTAAAGAGTATCGTAAACAACGCGACTGAAATTTTGATATTCGTATCGGCTAAATTCGTAGCTCCTACGCCTACGGTCATGAGATCTTGTATGACCCAAGGCTGACGCCCGACCTCGGCCACTATCCAGCCGGCCTCAGCCGCCACGAAGCCAAGCGGTATGGTAAATACGCATAGCCAAAGTAGCTTTTTGAAATTTACGATGTCAAATTTGCTTGAAAGGCACATAAACAAAGTCAGCGCAAATAGTGCGATAAAATAAGTGCCAAGTGCGACCATCACGTGAAAGCTATAAAACGTGAGCCCAACGTGAGGCACGAGATCCTCGACATTTTTGATGTAGCCGTAGCCTAAGAATTTTAAATTTTGCTCCAAAGTTTGCTTTGAGCTTGCCATCACGCTCTCATCGCCCTCTTTTTTGGCGTCTTTGTAGGCTCTTAAAGCATCTACTGCGAGCCTTCCTTTTTCCATCTTGCTGGCTGCGCTTTCGATGCCCTCTTTTTCGTTACCGTAGATGATGTCGTCGATGCCTGGAGTAAAGTTATTTATGCCTCTAGTAGCCATGAGACCAAGCGCGTAAGGCACCTTTAGCTCGAGCAAAAACGCCTCTTTGTCATCGCCTGCTTTTTTGGCAGGGTTTAAAATCCCCATCGCTACGAGGCCGGCATTTGTCTGGCCTTTATAAAGCCCCTCCATCGCAGCTAGCTTCATAGGCTGTTTGTTTGCAGCTTGATACGCGCTCTCATCGCCGCTAAATAGCAAAAATACAGACGTTATCAGCCCAAAGCTAGCCGCTACGACGATGCTTTTTTTAGCCATCACGACGTTGCGTCCTTTCAGCAAAAACCAAGCTGAAATTCCGATCACAAAAAGCGCCGCGATAGAGTATCCGCTAGTGACGGTGTGTAGGAATTTTATGATACCGACCGGATTTAGCGCAACGTCGAGGAAATTTTGCATCTCCATCCTAGCGGTGTCGGGGTTAAATTTCATGCCTATTGGATACTGCATCCAGCCGTTTGCGATGAGTATCCAAAGCGCGCTTAAATTTGAGCCGATCGCAACAAGCCAGGTCGAGACGAGGTGAAATTTCTTACTGACCTTGTTCCAGCCAAAGAACATGACCGCAAAAAATGTGCTCTCTAGGAAAAATGCGAGCAATCCCTCGATCGCAAGCGGCGCACCGAAGATGTCGCCCACGAACCAGCTGTAATTCGCCCAGTTGGTGCCAAACTCAAATTCCATTATGATGCCGGTAGCCACGCCGATAGCGAAATTTATACCAAAGAGTTTGAGCCAAAATCTCGTTATGTCAAGCCATTGCTTGCTGCCCGTCTTGACGTAGATGCTCTCCATTATCGCGACGATGAAGCTAAGTCCTAACGTGAGCGGGACGAAGATGAAGTGATAGATCGCAGTTAGCGCGAACTGAGCCCTAGACCAGTCAACCGAAGCCAAATCAGACATTTTATTCCTTTGTGAGACTGTTGATAACGAAGTCGCTTTTTTCCTCGTTGGTCTCAAATTTTGTGTTTAATGTTTCATTGAAAAGAAAAATTTTAAGTATGCCAAACATTATGATAAGCTTTATCGCTATTATGAGCCATAGCTTTTTACCTAGCTTCATACCCTTAAAGCCGTCTATATATAAAGACGCGATGTTGTTTAAGTATCGTTTTATCATGATTTTGGAAGTGTATAACAAAAAAACTTAAAAAATAATTTTTAAATTTCACAATGACTTAATACCTTACTAAATATTTAAAAGGTATAATCGACACATCTAAAAAATAATAAATTTAAGGAAAATTCATGGCTAAAGAGACGAAGTATATTTTTATCACCGGAGGCGTGCTGAGCTCCCTTGGTAAGGGTATCGCAGCCGCATCTATCGCCACGCTTTTAAAAAACGTAGAGCTAAAGGTGAGTATGCTAAAGGCCGATCCATATATCAACGTAGATCCGGGCACGATGAGTCCGCTTGAACACGGCGAGGTTTTCGTGACTGATGATGGAGCGGAGACGGACCTTGATCTGGGACATTACGAGCGTTTTTTAGACGAGAGCTTGTCTCAAAAAAACAACTTCACCACCGGACGCGTTTATAGCGCCGTCATAGAAAAGGAGCGCAGGGGTGATTATCTTGGCAAAACGATACAAGTCATTCCGCACATCGTAGGCGAGATCGTGGATCGCATCAAAAAAGCGGGCGAGGGCAATGACGTCCTCATCGTCGAGATCGGCGGGACGGTCGGCGATATAGAGGGGTTGCCTTTTTTAGAGGCTATCCGCGCACTTAGGATAGAGGTCGGCAAAAAACGCGCGATGAATATCCATCTCACGCTCGTGCCTTTCATAAAGGTCGCAGGCGAGCTAAAGACCAAGCCTACACAGCACAGCGTGGGCGAGCTGCGCCGTATCGGCATAAGCCCCGATATGATCATCTGCCGCTCGGAAATGCCGTTAAACCGCGAGCTAAAGGACAAGATCGCTTCAAGCTGCGGCGTGGAGAAAAACTGCGTCATCGAAAGTAGTGACAGCGCGAGCATCTATCAGATCCCGCTTTCGTTTTTAAAGCAAGATATTTTAACGCCGATCGCTGAAAATTTAGGCCTTGGCGAGCTAAAGCCAGATATGTCGAAATGGGACAGCCTCGTTAAACGCATAATAGCTCCGACAAACGAGACCACGATAGCCTTCGTGGGTAAATACGTCGATCTAAAAGAGAGCTACAAGAGCCTGACTGAGAGCATCATCCACGCAGGAGCAAATCTTGATACGAGGGTAAATTTAAAATGGATAGACAGCGAAAAGATCGAGCCCAGCAATGTAAACGAGCTGCTTAAAGACGTGGACGGGATCTTAGTCGCCGGCGGCTTTGGCGAGCGCGGTGTTTTAGGCAAGATACAGGCGATAAAATTTGCTCGCGAGAACAAAGTCCCTTATCTTGGAATTTGCCTTGGTATGCAGCTTGCGATGATAGAATTTGCAAGAGACGTGCTGAATTTAGAGGATGCAAATTCCATAGAATTTGACGCAAAATGCAAAAATCCTATCATCTATCTGATAGACAGCTTCATCGACGTAAGCGGTAAAAAGCAGATCCGCACGCACAAAAGCCCGCTTGGCGGAACGATGAGGCTGGGAGCCTACGAGTGCGACATAAAGGCAAATTCGCTTTTAAGTAAAATTTACGGTGGAGCCAAGAAGATAAAAGAGCGCCACCGTCACCGCTACGAGGCAAACCCAAAATACAGGGCGGAATTTGAAAAAGCCGGGCTGATAGTAAGCGGCGAAAGCGATGGGCTGATCGAGGCTATCGAGCTAAAAGATCATCCGTGGTTCGTCGGCGTGCAGTGTCATCCTGAATTTACCTCCCGTCTGACCAGGCCAAACCCGACTATACTTGGCTTCATCCGCGCCAGCATAGCAAATCATGTTAAGTAAGGAAGATATCAGGAATTTATTGGAGCTTAGATTTAGTAACGATATACACAAAAAGCTTTCGCAAATTCCTACTCCAAGCGCCCTAAAGGACATCTTTAAAGGCGCGATGCGTATCAAAGAGGCGATGCAAAAAGACGAGCTCATAGTCATCGTCGGGGACTATGATGTCGACGGCGTCGTCTCTAGCGTGATACTGGCAGAATTTTTTGACGATCTGGGGGTTGGCAACTATCAGGTGCGTATCCCAAATCGCTTCAAGGACGGCTACGGCCTAAATCCAGACATCATCGAAGAGCTAGATGAAAACGTAAAGCTCATCATCACCGTCGACAACGGCATCAGCGCGAACGATGCGGCACAAATTTGCAAAGCACGCGGCATCGATCTCATCATCACCGATCATCACATGCCCCCGCCCGTGATGCCGGAAGCCTACGCGATCATCAACCCAAAGCAGCCCGGCTGCACCTTCCCAAATATCGAAATTTGCGGCGCTGAGGTAGCGTGGTATCTAGTCGGTGCGCTAAAGGATGTGTGCAAGCTAAACTACGATATGAGTAAATTCCTGGAGCTTTTAGCCATCGCCATAATCGCCGATATGATGGAGCTTCGCGATATGAATAGGATGCTGGTGCGACTGGGACTAAGCAGGCTAAATAGCTCCAAACGAGCTGCATTTCGCGCGATAAAAGAATTTTACGGAAAGGATAAATTTGAGTGCGATGATATCAGCTTTCTTATCGCTCCTCTCATAAATTCCGCCGGACGTATGGACGATGCGATGAATTCGTTTGATTTCTTACGCGCAAAGACAATTGATAAGGCGTATGATTATCTTGACATGATAATCGACTTTAACAACTCGCGTAAAGAGGAGGAGCGCGCACTTTTTGAATGCTCGCTAAAGGACGTGAGAGATGATGACGAGATCATCGTCACGTGGGGCGAGCAGTGGCACGAGGGCGTCATCGGTATCGTAGCGAGCCGCCTGGCAAAGCACTTCTCAAAGCCGGCTATCGTTTTTAGTATAGACAGAGGCAGAGCCAAGGGCAGTGCCAGAAGCATAGGCAAGCTCGATATCCTCGCACTCATCGCAAAGCATGAAGACCTGCTAAACAGCTACGGCGGACATAAAGGCGCGGCCGGCCTTGTGATCGCGCCTGAGAATTTGCAGAAATTTAAAGAGGAGATAAATAAAAGTTGCTTTTTGATGGATCTGCACCAGTTTGCCAGCTCGGACGAGCTTTTAGGCGATATAAGCGCCAAAGAGATCGACTTTGAGCTACTTGAAATTTTGGAGCTTTACGAGCCATACGGGCAGAAAAATCCGCGCCCGATATTTAGGATCGACGGTGCTGTCGTCAAAAACGAAAAGCTGATCGGCCGCGATCAAAATCACCTCAAGCTCATATTGCAAAAAGACGACAAGACCCTTGAGGCGCTGTTTTTTAACTTCACGCGCCACGTCAAAGTCGGTGAGAGCATAAACATCATCTTTTCTATCTCTAAAAATTCATTTCGCGGGCTTGTCACGCCACAGCTTTTGATAAGAGAAGTTTTGTAAATTTAGGCGGGCTAAATTTAGCTCGCTTTGCCTTGTTTGAATGCTAAAATTTCTATTAATATGGCTTTATTTTTAAAATTTTAGGCTCTGTTAAAATATTTCATTGATTTTTAACTTTCAAAGCAGGAGAATGCGAACAGCATTCGAGTAAAACCTTGTGAAGCGACGCTATCGCCGCCGATTTTCAGAGAAGCCGTAAGGCTGAATGCGGTCCGCTTGCGGTTGCGAGTGCAACGAAGCGTCTTGAAAAGCTGCGAGCAATGCGAAGCAGAAAAAATCGTGCTAAGGCTTAACTTCACTTCGTTCGCAACTACAAAGTAGAAGTGAAGCAAGTGTCAATGATTTATTATAACGGAACCTTTAAATTTAAAGGACAAGAATGAAAAAAATCTTTTTTTGTGCGGCATTTGTAGCGGTGCTATTTGGTAGGGATATTTGCGGCGATGTGGGTATGCAAGGGATATTGCTTAATCTAAAAATAAATCCAGCAAAGCCGTCCAGCGAAGTAGAGTTAAAGGAAGTGAGCTGCAAAAATAGCGTCGTCACGCAAAGATATGTCTTAAAAAATTTTGAAAATTTTGACTTTGACAAGCTGGCTGGCAAACAAAAACAAGAGCTAAAAGAGGTCATAAAAAACGGCACGATAGAGTTTTATTGTAAAAAAACTATGACGCCGCACGACATAGATGTACTAAATGCGATGGGACTTGGGGCTTTTGACATGAGATGGGTGTATGAGACGCAAACGGGCAAGATTTTTGAAGGGGTCTTGACGCGCTACGAAGCAGACTGCAAACGCTAAATTTGCACGAAAGATAAATTTGACGGGGCAAAACGCCCCGAAATTTAGGCTAATTTCGCCAAATTCTTTTTGACGAATTCGCCAAACTCATCTTGGCTTAAAATTTTCTTACCAAGCTCAGCCTTGCACTCTTTGCCAAGCTCACATAAAATTTTGCGGTTCGCCTCGCTTTGGGACTTGCCGTGCTTTTTGAGGATATTGTTTAGCTCGTAATCCTCGGAGAAATTTACTAACTCTGCATCTTTTGCCATGGTCGCTCCTTTAAAAAGATATAGAGCAACTATACGACCTTTAGATTTAAATTTTTATTATAGTTTCGCTACTCTCGTCCGCTTAGAAGTGGTACGAACAAACACTCGTCAAATACGCTCTCGCTGATATTGCCGCTCTCGTCTTTTTTAAATTTCACGATGAATTGCTTCTCATGTTTTTTGATCGGAGCGACCAAAATGCCGCCGTTTTTGAGCTGGTTGAAGAGATTTTGTCCGACCTTATCAGTGGCCGCCGATATCAGGATGCGGTCAAATGGTGCGTAGCTCTTCCAGCCGTTGTTACCGTCGTCGTAGCGCACATGCACGTTGCGTATCTTTAGCGCTTCGAAGCGTTTTTTGGCCTCCATAGCCAGCTTTTCTATACGCTCTACGCTAAATACCCTATGCGCCAGCTTGCCAAGTATGGCCGCCTGATAGCCGCTGCCACAGCCGATCTCTAGCACGTTGTCGATGCCTTTGTCGCATTCTAGCGCAAGCGTCATCTTGGCCACGGTCAGTGGCGAGCTGATCCATTGATTGCCCAAGATCGGCTGCGCGTCCAGCTTATAGGCATGCGTTTTTATCGGAACGAAAATTTCTCTCTCTGTCGTTGCGATGGCTTTATAAACGGCCGGTGCGAGCGTGATCTCGTCTGCGATCTCATCGGCTAAATTCTGGCATTTTATCTCTTCGAGGGATGTCAAAGTCATATCCTAAATGAAAATTAAATTCGTATTATATGTAAATAAAACTTGCAAGATACTTTAAAATTTTGCATTGATATCTTTAAACGGATACGCAAATCTCAACTGCTTCATTAGTGACCGCGATACGGACGCGAGCAACTAAGCTTTTTATTTCGACAGCGCTTGACGGTTTTTAGAGATACTTCGTTTGTAGTCAGCTATTCGTAGAATAGAGCCTAATTTCACAAAATTCCTAAGTTTTTCTTTACTGAGGCTATTAGATTTGGGTCAAATTCCGTACTTTGCACGAGTTCACCTGTCGGTAAAAATACGCCCGAAAACTCGAGCATCAGTGCACTTGACGCCACGACATAGCAGCCGTTTGCCAGTGCAAGTGCCTTGCAAAGCGCAAGATACGCCTCCTCTCGCTCCTTGCCCCACATCGCGGGCACGAGTATGATGTCGCAGCCCTTTAGCTGCGCCCAAAGCTCGGCAAAACGCAGCTCAAAGCAGATGAGCACGCCTACTTTTAGCCCACGAAAGTCAAACGGGCGTATCGCCGACATGTCGCCCGCGGCAAAAATTTCGTGCTCGTGGTTTGGGCGAAAGAGTATGGCTTTGTTTTGCGTATAGAAGACGTTTTGGCTGTTTAGCAGGATGAATTCGTTGTAAATTTGCGTTTTGTGCGGCTGCGTGATCGAGATTTTGGCTAGTCCGCTCGCGCGATTTAGGCTCGTTAAGTGCGTGAGAGCGAGGAATTTCTCAGGGCTTAGGGCGTCTTGAAGCGTCTCAAAAAGTATCGCGTCAAAGCTGCCGATCGCACCACCAAGCATCTGTGCGTTCGCACCCGCGAAAAAGCCGTCGAAGTCATAGCCGCTGATACAAAGCTCGCTTGCGAGAATGAGCGAATTTTCAGGGGCTTTGGCGATGAAATTTACGAGCTCTTCCGTGCGATCGTTTGCGTTTTTGGCTTTTAAAACCATGCTTAAAAGATTCATTTTTTTCCTTTTTAAATTTGGCTCTGTTATATCAGAGTATTGATGTCCGCTTCGCAAACCCTGTTCACTCCGCAAGACGCCGAACATATAGCACGATTTACGCGGTCAGCTACTGCTTCCCTGTAAATCGGCGGCGATAAGCTCGCTAACAAGGTTTGACTTCGCTTTACTTTATTAGAAACAGAGCCTTAAATTTTAATCCCATCGTAAGGTAGCAACCTTGAACGTGCTGGGGTCGGGGTTTGTTTAAGGGGGCATGGATGGTTTTTCTACTTCGTTGCACTACTCGAATACTGCTCGTATCCTCCCTTTTCAAAACGCTTCACGACTGCAAACAAAACGTTCTAGCCGCACCCCCTTAAAAAAATATCAAGTTTCGATTTTATAAATTTTAAAATTCATCAAAGGGCGGACGGGTGTCGCTTCACGGCAGGGTTGATCCACCTAAAAATCATCAAAACTCAAACTTCCCTTGCTGTAATTAGTAACCTTGCTCTCAAAAAAGTTGCTCTTTTGATCGTTAAATTTAGCAAAATCATCGACCCATTTGATCGGGTGTTTGGCGTTATATTTGCGTTTTAGCCCGATGGCGACCAGACGCTGATCGACTAGGTAGTGGATGTATTCCTCGATGATGTCGTCGGTAAAGCCCATGATCTGATTTTGCGTGATGTAGCGACCCCATTTGATTTCGAGGTTGCCCGCCTTTTCAAACATATCGTAAATTTTCTCTTCCATTTCAGGCGTGAAAAGATCGCTTCTCTCGGCGCGCACGGAGTTTATCATATTTTGAAATAGCAACAAATGCGTGATCTCGTCGCGCTGGATAAAGCGTATCATCTGCGCGCTGCCTAGCATCTTGCCCGCGCGCGCCAGAGCGTAGATCGCCGTAAAGCCGCTGTAAAAGTAAATGCCCTCTAAAATTTGATTTGCCACCATGGCTAGTAGCAGTTTCTCGTCCGTCACCTCGCCCGCAAGCTCCTCATAGACGCTTGAAATGTAGTCGTTTTTCTCGCGCAAGACCTCGTCGTGCTTCTCCATCTCGTAGATGAGGTCGGTGTTGTCGCAGATCGCCTCGACCATGACGGCGTAGGACTTGGAGTGGTTCGCCTCCTCGTAGGCTTGGCGGCTTAGCACGGCGTTGATCTCGGGAGCGGTAATGTAGGGGTTGATGTTGTCGGCGAGGTTGTTCGTCTGAAAGCTATCCATCGAGATGAGCTGACTCCAAACGAGGTCATACATGCGCTTTTCGGCGTCCGTGAGGTTGTAGGCGTAGTCGCGCACGTCATCGGTAGTATCGACCTCTTTGGGAAACCAGGTGTTGGCCTCCATCAGATCCCAAAGCTTGAGCGCCCACTGGTATTTTGCCTTGGTGAAATTTAAAATACCGTGCGGATTGCCGTTAAATACGCGCCGATCGGTCAAATTTTCGTTCGAGCTTGGATTGTAGATGCGTTTTCGATTCATTTTTTCTCTCTTAAATTTAGTGGATCAAAGAGCGATTTTATCAAAAAATATATAAATTTTGGCCGCCAAGGCTATGGTCTAAAATTTTAAAGCCGAATTTAGCGCCTATTTATGCGCTTAAACATCATCAAAAAGCCCGTCAAAAATAGCGACGCACCGATGAGACAGATAAACGCGAATAGCACCTGACCAAGTTTGCCTAAAAATTCTCCCGTGTGCACCCTTAAGACCTTTTGGCTAAATTTCTTGCCTTGAGGCACGAGATCGTCTTTTGTGAGCAGCTTGCGCTCTTTTATCTCGCCAGTAGTGGTATCGATCTTGAGACTGCCGATCTTTTGGCTCTCTTTTGGCGAGTAAGAGATGGAGTAAATGGAGGAATTTGCGTCCGGTACATTTATCGTCAGAGCAGTGAAATTGCCCTCAGTGCCCGCGACAAAAATTTCCATAGTCTTATCGATCTCTTGAAATTTAGAAATTTGCGTCGGCGCTTGATTTTTAGGCGGCATCTTTTTGGGAGTCATTTTAACGCCAAAAGCCGCATTTACGCTGCTTCGCACCCAGCCATACGACCAGTAAAGCCCCGTCAGCGGCATCACGATGAGTGCCACGCTCACCCACAAGCCAAGGCTCGCGTGAAGCTTGTAAAACAGCGCGTAGCCTTTGGCTTTGAGGTTAAATTTAAGTGCCTCTTTGAAATTTTTCTTAATGAGCGGCGCATAGAGCCAAATGCCGCTTATCATCAGTAGGCTCATGATTATCGAGCTTACGGCGACGATTTGCTTACCGATGTTTGCGCTGATGTTGTCATTTATGAGCGCTAGACCTAAATTTCGGTGTAGGCTAAGCACGATACGCTTGAAATTTTCGCCGTTATCCTCGCTGATCACTTCACCGCTACGAGGATCGATAAAATAGTTTAAAATTTTGCCGTTATTTGTGACGCTTATGCGGTAGGCGGTGTTATCGCCGCCGGTTTGTATGGAATTTAGCGTTTGAAAATTCGTTTGTTCTTTAAATTTTGTCAAAATTTCGCTCATTTTAAGGTCGGGCTTGTCGCTTTTAGGCAAATTTACGCTGCTTTCATTGATGAGGTCGGCGATCTGAGCCCTATATGAAACAAAGGGTGCACTCAGCGTCATTATAAGTAGCGGAAGTGCGGCTATGAGGCCTAGTAGGAGGTGAATGTTGAATATGATTTTGTTGCGTTTTAGTAGCATGGATCGTCCTTTGAAAGTTGTAATTTTATGCTAAATTTATTAAATAAAATATAAAGCATTATCAAAATCAAATTTAATTTATGGAATTTAGGATATGATTTTTAGATTTTAGATAGTGATAAATCTGCGCAAGGAAGTGGTGAAAAAACGATGGTGGAGTTAAGCGGGATCGAACCGCCGACCTCTTGAATGCCATTCAAGCGCTCTCCCAGCTGAGCTATAACCCCAAAGGATTTGCTATTTTACAATTTTAAGCCTTACAGAATTTTGAAATTAACATTAAGAGAAATAAAATTTTAAGCAAATTTTGGCTAACATTGCAATCTTTAACGCGGGAATAGCTCAGGGGTAGAGCACAACCTTGCCAAGGTTGGGGTCGCGAGTTCGAATCTCGTTTCCCGCTCCATCAGATGCCCGAGTGGCGGAATGGTAGACGCAAGGGACTTAAAATCCCTCGGTAGTTTTTACCGTACCGGTTCAAGTCCGGTCTCGGGCACCATCACGGTGGCGACATAGCCAAGTGGTAAGGCATGAGCCTGCAAAGCTTTGATCCCCGGTTCGAATCCGGGTGTCGCCTCCATTTAAGAAAGGAAAGATATGCGAAAGATACTTTTGGCAGTATGTGCTATGTTTTTTATGATGGGTTGTTCAAACACATGGCATGGAGTGAAAGAAGACACTCATAACGCTAAAGAATGGACTAAAGAAAAGATCAACGACGGCGCTACTTACGTCAAAGAAAAAACCGAATAGTTATAGTAAATTTTAAGCAAAGTTCGCTATAATCACAAAACTTCATTTTCGGGAGATGGCTGAGCGGTCGAAAGCGGCGGTCTTGAAAACCGTTGAGGTGTGAAAGCCTCCTGGGGTTCGAATCCCTATCTCCCGGCCACGATCATATTATTTAAATATTTTTTAGATTAAAGTCATTTATTTTTACCTTTTGTATCTTGAGTTCTCTTAAATATACTTCATCATTTTTTACTTCTATTACGTTTGAAGATAGTCCGATATCTATATATTTATCTTTAAATAAATTTATATATTTGGGATGAAATTCTAAAAATCCTAAATCTTGATTGTGATAATACTCAAAGATTCCGTTTTGCTTTAAAATTTCAGTTGCCTTAAAGATATCCTCATCAAAAACCTTTGCAGTTTTTAAAAAGTAGTCGTTTTGGCTGAAGTATTGCCATTTTTCTTTGGGATATAGTGTATTTTGTTGATAAATTTGCCCTAGATGCTTATTTGCTAAAGAGCAATAAAATACACCCATTTTAAATTTGTTTTCACTTGCAAATTTTAAAAGCTCCAAGCTCTCCTCTTCGCTTCCAGATATAGCAAGGCCACCAGCGTACCAGTAGTTATAGTAGGTTTGAAATGGCGGATATTTGAGCATAAACCCTCTTTTTATATACTCTTTTTCATTTGTCAAAGGAAAGCAAAATTCGAGCAAATTTATACCATCGATCCCGATTTGTTCTAAATAAAACATTATATTTTTCATCTTTTCAAGAGTTTTTGGAATGACTGGCATTTCGACTATAACAGTTTTGATGTAGTGTTTTTGCATCTTCGATCTTTTCTATGATGTCTGCTTGCTCGTTTAAACTATCCTCAAGTTTTATGCTAAATCTTATCTCGTCAAGTCCGCTGACTTTTAGCTTTTTGAGATATTTTGTGTCTATCAAAGTACCATTTGTATATAGTCTTTTGTGGATAGTGGTATTTGACTCATTTATGATTTTAAAAAATTCAAGCGTATCATCTTTGTATAGTAGGGGTTCGCCGCCGGTCAAAGCTACAAATTTAACGTTTTGATTATCTTTTAAAATCTTATTTGCTATCTGCTTTGCGGCAAATTTTCGTTTTACATCTTTTTTAAAATCATCTTGGTTCGGATTAAAACAAAAATAGCAGTTCTTATTGCATTTTAAAGATAGATAAACGCTGTGAGTATCGACTCCAGTTCTACATGCTTTACAGGCATTTGACTGAAAATTTATATATGAAAGTTCATTAGTAAATTTATTTGAAAAACCTTTTGTGAAAATTCCATTTTTATCGAAAACGAGCTTGTATCTGGCTTCTATGCTTTTTATAAAGTCGTCTTCTATCTGCTTGTACTTATCGATAGCATTTTGTAGATTCGTACTCATTTTCTAGTCTTTGCTAAATTTTATGGGTTCATAAACTACTCTATGTTTTTTTGGGATTATCCCCCACCTATAATCGCTAAAAATATTTGTCTGTATGATGCACTCATAGCATGGCACAGCTGATTGTAAAAATTTTATTTTCTTATCATAAAGGCGGTCTTTTTTATCCAAGTTAGTAGCTAAAGATATAAGGGCGATGTAAAGATTTATCTGCTCATTGACTGACTTTAAAATTTTATAATCATTAGGATCGAACATATGTTTAAATTTTGTCTTTAAACTCTCATCATACGATAAATTTGCATTTTTCCAAAACTCTTTAAATTCATCTATCTGTGCATCTTTATTTATAAAGCGGAAGTAACAGATCCCTCTACTGGTATGAGCCAAAAGTGCTTTACCTAGTGTCGAATCTTGCAGCACATAAGATATTTGGATATTGTTTGCGTATGTTTTAAACTCAAGCGGTGTGACCCCATAAACATTGACGAACATATTGTGAAGTTTTGAAGAGCTAGAAAGCCCCATACTAAAGGATGTATCTAACAAATTTTTATAATTTCTAAGGCTTGCTCTTGCGTAGTTTATAGTGATAAGATGTAAAAACTGTATAGGCGTGACGCCGACATACGTTTTAAAAACCCTTATAAAATAAAATTTGCTCATATTTATTAATTGTGCCAGCTCGTCTATATTAACTTTTTTATCATGATTTTCACATATATGCTTTATTATGCGTTCTATATCTTGTTTTAGCGGGTCTTTATCTGTTTTCATAATGATCTTCAGGCAAATAAATTTATGGTTTTGCTTTTATTCTCGCATAAAAAGCACTCTTGTCTATCGTGCGGTATAAATTCTCCACAGCTACATTTATTCGGTCGTATTTTATTTTCATGATAATGCATAAGCGAGCCTTTTAGATGTATAGGCTTGAATCCTTCAATAGCCCCAAACAAACAGGTCGTTTTACATAGTCCGCACTCGTTGCACCTTATGGCGGAGTGGTACAAGGTTATAGTATTGTTGCTTTTTGTAATACTTATAGCATCAAATGGGCAGATATTTTCACAAATTTGACATCCGCAGCATTTTTTATCGTTTATATTTAGTGTTTTCCAGCCAAATATCTTATCTTTTGCATAAAATTTAAGCCACTTATACATATCTTTTCTTGATATTTTATGTATGTAGTTATCTTTATAGTTTAGAACCGATCTTTTAATGCTGGAAAATAGTCCCCTTCTTGATGAGATATCAGTTTTTACTTCGTTTAAAGAGAGATTGATGTTTTTGTCATATAGCTCTTTACCTAAAAATTCTTTCACTCTTTTTATATTTTTTTCAAATATTTCTAAAAGACCTTTTTCTAGGCATGAGCTGCATTTATCATAGTAAAAGATCAACTTTTTATTGATCGCAAGATGGGCTAAAATCTCCCAAGGCAAAGAGGCTATGCAGTATAGATCTAAATTTTTATTAAACCCATTTTTATAGCATCCTATGGTTATAGTCTCAAATTTCGATTTTAAAATTTCTTGAAATTTCTTTGCATTTACGGATGAAAAAGATATAGCTCTTATCGGACAGACGACAGCGCAAAGATTGCAGTCGATACAGGCTTCAAACGAAGTATGCTTGCTTGCGTCATGATTCATTATGCCTTTGGGGCAAATTTGTTCGCAGTTAAAGCATATACTTTTGCCTTGTTTGCTGTTTAGACAGCCTTTAGCGTCTTTGCTGGTGTGAAACCGATCAAAAGCTTCTTTTTCTCCCGATAAAAAATTAGCCAAAATTATCTCCCGTCTTTTGCTAGCTCCAAAAATGTTTTGTCATATTTTAAAAATGTGGTTAAAAAATATGATACCTTTTTTATGTATAAGCCGTTCTGATATTCTAAATCTGAGCTAAATTTACCTACCCATGTAAGCAAGTGCTCGTCTAGAAATTCCAAACTATCGTTGATAGCATCTTTATACGATCTCTCGTCTTGGTTTATGATACCAGCAAGATATAGCATAAAATTTAACTCAAATGCTATATGATCGTCCGCCTCGTGTGGGTGCTTAGTAGGAAGTAAGCCGTATTTGGCGTATTTGTTTCTCACTATAAGAGTCGAGTTGCCAAAGAGTATTTTTTCTTCCGACTCATAGGCGCTTTCCCAAGGCGGAGCGGGCAGCCTTTGCGGGCCGATGAGCATCGCAGTGTATTCGCTACTAAGCCTAGACAAAAATTCATCGCTTACTTCACTTAAGAGCTTTGACAAAAATTTATAAAGCTCACTCATATTGTAAATTCGCTCTGAAATCAAAAATGACTGCTTTATCTTTTCATCTAATAGCTCCTTTGCGCTTTTGACGCTTAGCGGTGCGCTAAAAACTATATAAAAAACCTTGTAGATATAGTATCTACAAAGCATATAAATTTTTATATCTTCACGGTTCATTGAAGCCCTACTGTCGTAGTCACCATCGCTACATAAAATATCAGCTTTGCAAGCACTGCTGCTATAAATAAAAATACCGTCGCAGCAAGAGGTAAATTTAGAGCTATATAGCGCTGTTTATCAGATATTGATCTTATACTTTGTGCAAAAAATAAAAATATAGACATAGCGCCCAAAATCGATATCAAAAGTATGAGGTTCGAATATGAAAATAGTATGCTTGCACTTTGTTTTGCGGCTAGTGAGCCTTGCGACAAGCCAAGTCCATGTAGGACGTAAGAGAGACTAAGCATCCCCGCTAAAACTAAAATCACTATGCCAAAAACATAAAAATTTAAACTCATTTCTTTATATGTAAGTGTATAGAAAAATATCGCTCCAAGCATAAGAGCCGATAGGTAGTATTCAAAATAAGTATTTGCACTATCCCAGAAAGGAACGCTTGTCGATATATAAGCCTGCGACATCACATATAGATTAAATATGCCAGCTAGTAAGCTTAAGGCGCAAATCGGCGTTAAAATACCCGTGAATTTACCTGTATATAATATAAGCGCATACGCACAAACGAGCCCTGTATATAGCGATGTAAAGAAAATTTCGCGAGATAGCCAAGAGCTTGAAAGGTTGCTCATCGTTAAATACGCGTTTATAGGATTTCCCAAGTGCAAGAATGAGCTCAAAACACCGATCACGGCTAATATCGCTGCTATCATAGCTGGCTTGGTAAATTCCTTTTTGTATCTAAATTTAAAGATTGCAACGAAAAAGATCATGCCTATTGAGGATTGCAAACATACTGAAAATACACTAAGTCCTAAATCTTGAAATAAACTATGCATCTTAATACTCCTTCTTGCTAAACGAGCTATCAAATGCCTGTGGTTTAGGCTTTATATAAACGCTTGGATGTGTTATCTGCGAATTTGGCAAGATAGGCAAGTCCTTGGTTAAATTTTCGCTTCTATTCGTATCTTCGGTATCTACTATCGTTAGACAACGCATTATACAAGCATCGACGCAAGCTGGATCTTGACCAATATCAAGCAGGTCTTGACACATATTGCATTTGCTTACTAGCCCTGTTTTTTTGGAAAATTGCGGGACGCCATAAGGGCAGTTCCAAATGCAATACTTGCATCCTATACATTTTGAAGCATCATGTTGGACGCTAAGATCCTCGCTTATATGCATAGCTCTTGTAGGGCAGCCTTCGACACATTTTGGATTTTCGCAGTGGTTGCAAGATGTGCTGTAGTGATAAATTCTGACATCTGGAAAGACTCCGGTCTCAAAGCTTACTACTTTTCTAAATAAAGTTCCTATATCAAGATCGTTTTTGTCTTTGCACGCTATCTGGCATGTCTTGCAGCCGATACAGCTTGTCATATCAAAATAAAAGGCTCTTCTTTTCATCTATCGCTCCTTAACTAAAAATAACTCTTGCAGGCTTATTGATATCATCGATCAGCTTACTATGATACTTCTCGATCTTTACTATGACCGAGTTAAAGCCTGACACGCCTTGTCCTGTTGGATACTGACCGGCTAAGATATTGTCGGCTCCGCCCATATCAATGCCCGTTTTTTCATCTATATCCACCCATGCACCATGCGGTAAAGCTATGACTCCTGGCATCAAACGCTCGGTCACTACTGCATTTCTTAAAACCTTGCCGTAAGCACTCGTGATCAAAACACTGTCATTTTCACTTATACCGTTTTCCTTTGCGTCTTTGGAGCTTATAAATACGGGATTTCTCCATGCCTCTTGCAGCCATTTTACATTGTCAAACACCGAGTGTGACCGCCTTAGATAGTGCGGCGATATGAGCTGATATTTAAATTCTCCTTTTACCTTTTTGTCCCAATCGGCAAAGGTGTCTACGTAACCGTCTTTTACATTTATATATGTTGGTATAGGCGAAATTTTGCTATATCCCATTTGATTGATCTTGTTTGCCAGTGTCGAAGAGCAAATTTCTAACTTTCCGCTTGGGGTATTTAGAGGATTGCCTGCAGGATCTTCTCTAAAATCCTTATACGCTATATAGCCATAGTTATCTCCTTGAAACCTTTTTACCTGATAAACGCCTTTTTCTTTAAATTCCTTATATAAAATTCTGCCTGTTTGCGGCGAGCCCTTGACCCCAAGCTCGGCTATATCTTCAGGCGTAATGGTAACTAGCGGCTCATACGTCTTGCCGTCATCTTTTATGACCTCTATGGTAGATAGGGTATTGAAATACTGCTGCTTTTCATCAAATGGATAAATTTCTTTAGGGTCTATGCCAAGTCTTTTGCCTAGCTCTATGGCTATCCATTGATCCGACTTTGCTTCAAAAAGTGGTTGCGTGATTTGAGAGTAGTTTATTATCATCTCTCTGTTTCCGCTATGGACTAAATTTCCGCCCAAAAAGCCGCCAAATTTTTCCCATTCGGTGATGACTGGCAAAACGATATCGGCGTATTTGGCATTTGTAGTGAGAAACTGCCCGTGAGCTACAACCAGATCGACTTTTCTATGTGCCTCTATGCCTTTGCTCATCCCGTCGCTCGTTTGTAAATTTGCCCCGGCGGCGCTATAAATGACACGGATATCGATATCTCTGATCTGTCCTTTAGCGTATTGTTTAGGAGAGACGAAAGAACCGCTTCCGGTAAAATTATATTTTCCATCTATTATGGCGTTCCATACCTCATTGGCATTTATCGTATCATCTATAGGATTCGCGATCGCGGGTAGTCCGTCGTTACCGGCTTTTACAAGTGCAGGGTCGCCATTGCCTGATGTAGCGTGCATGGTGCTTCCTGTCATATGACCTGATTTACCCATATGTCCGGTCATAGCGCCTATCGTCATTATCAGTTGAGGCAGATTGTCAGCGTTTTTAGTTCTTGCCGAAGCCATGCCGCACAGAAACGCTACTTTGTTGTTTTTGCCAAGCTCCAATGCAAGATGCCTTATCTCGCTTGGCTCGATACCACAAATTTCAGACGCCCATTCGGCCGTTTTTGGCTTGCCATCATAGGTGCCTAAGACATAGTCTTTAAAATTATTTTTGACATCTTCGCCCTGAGGCATATGATCTTCGTCAAAACCAATCGTGCATCTATTTAAAAATTCCCAATCTATCAGCGGATGATTTACCGGATCGTCCATGGTGATCAAAGAGTGCGCCACCCCAAGAAGTAAGGCCGTATCGGTCGATGGCCTAACGGGTAGCCATTTGGCGTCTAAAAGGGCGCAGGTATCGTTATAAATAGGATCTATACATATAAATTTGGCTCCGGCTTTTTTAGCTTGCAAATAATGCCAACTAGCACTTCCCATCGCACTTCTAGCCGGATTCATGCTAAGCATTATGATCGTATCGCAGTTTCTCATATCAAATCTATCGTTGATAGTCTGGTCCCAAACTCCAAGTTGTAAAAAGCCTACGACCCCCGGCGTCATCGCCCAGCTGCCAAAGGAATTCGTATTCCAGTATTCTGTATATCCGCCAAAAAGCCCTAATGTCCTTGACATCTCGACGATTTGGCTGTTCCAGCCGGCCGAGAGCAAAATAGAGCGGTTGCCATACTCTTTTTTTACTCTTTTTAGCTCATTTGCTATCAGGTCTAGTGCCTCGTCCCACGAAATTCTCTCCCATTCGTCCTGACCGCGTAAATTTTTATCTCCGCCGCCAGGGCTATAATGCTTTCTTTTCATAGGATACTTGAGTCTATCGACGCTAAAGACTTGCTTTCTTTGACTTCTGCCTCTTAGACAGCCACGTTGCTGTGGATAGTCCGGGCTATCCGCGTGAGTATCGTCTGTCTTTTGCCTTATGACTACTCCATCTTTGACTAGGACCTTGTTTACGCATCTGCCGCCGCAGTTATGCCAACAGGCTGCAGATATCCATTGTGATGAGTGCTCGGTATCTTTTTCGTCTTGCTTTGTTTGTTGCGCTGCACCACTGGTCTTACTTAGCGAGCTATCTGCGCCAAGAACGGAAGCTGCAGTGGCTGTAGCCAGAGCACTTTTTAAAAAGGCCCTACGATCAAATTTTTGTGTTTTTGATGTGTCAGACATGATTTTCTCCCGACTAAAATAATTTTATGAAAATTATATGGGAACAGCTTTATAAAATCAATCTGAAAATTGCTATTTAGTAGAATATTTTTATTTTACGGTTTTTGAATATTTGTCGATATAAATTTCACTCTTTTTTACAAACGGCAGCCGAGTGCGTCAAGATATCGTGTAAATTTAGCCTGTCTTTTCGTAAAAAACATAGCAGTAGCCCCACGATGCTAAATCCGGCGAGGATAAAACAGACATATCGCAAAATAGCGTGCAAAAAGCCTATCTTGCGGCCATTTCGTAAATTTATGAGATAAATTTGCTGGGCCTTGTAGCCCGGAGTCTGTGCGCCAATGCTAAAAAACAGGCACATTATGAGGCCAAAAGCGGCGTTGCAAACGGCGATAGAGAGCTGGCTGGCGGCAAATCTCTCTTTGCTACCCAGCACTACATAGGTCGTAAAATACAAAATCGGCATCAAAATGACGAACATATCGATGATAAATGCCTTTACTCGCAACCAAACCGGCGCGATAACCGCCTTTTGCTTTGGCATCAGTTTCCGCGACTGCCGGGCTTTATCGCTTGGCTCCCGCTCGCGCACAACGGGCAGTTTTCAGGCGCGTAGATCTCGAATTCAAAATTTCCCAGAGCAAAGAGTGGCACATCGCTTGGCAGTTTACAGTTTGATTTCGCTTCGTTTTTTAAATTTGCCAAGGAGCAAAAGCCTCTGTTTGCAAGCGCTGCAAAGCCCACGACCTCGCCGCCTAGGCCTTTGATTATGTTTGCGGCCTCTAGCGCCGAGCCGCCTGTGGTTATGATGTCCTCGCAGACGATGAAACGCTCGCCTTTTTTGACCTCAAATCCACGTCTAAGCGTCATCACTTTATCGACTCGCTCTGTAAATATGAATCTCTTTTTCGCCGCTCGCGCGAGCTCATAGCCGGCTAAAATTCCGCCCAAAGCAGGCGAGCAAACGCTGTCGAATTCCACGCCGTGCGCCGATATGATCCGTGCCAGCTCATCTGCTAAACGCCCTGCTAGCTGCGGATCTTCGAGCACCTTTGCGCTTTGCAGGTAAAACTGCGAGTGGTTGCCGCTCGTTAGTAAAAAATGTCCTTTCAAATATGCGCCCGCGTCGCGGTAAATTCGCTCTAGATCCATTTACGCTCCTTAAAATTTTGCGCTATCTTAGCACACACGCTCTTAAGCTACTCTTGCCTCACATAGCCAAGCGGCCTTACCGACATGATCTTGTAGCCGTTTTGCGGATTAAATTCAAGCTCCATATTTCCAAATATCACATCTAAATTTTCCTCTTTAAACACCAAAAGATCGAATTTTATGTTTACGAGCCGCTCGTGGTCGTAAAGTTTCGTGGTGCTCATATAATTTTTGCTAAAGGTGTCTTTTAGATGCTCGTCAAGATCGATATCTACGCTTTCGTTGTTATCCAGGGCAAATTTCAAAACAGGCCCGTCGACTCTACTATCATAAAATCCGGGTCCTATAAAATACACCTGTGCTTCTTTGCCGACTTTTAGCTTTGCCGGTGCAAACGAGAGCGAAAAGTATTCGTTTTCGTCGGCATACATGGTGGCTATGCCGGCGTCAAACGTATCGATAGCTTTTTTATTTTTATTTGCAAAGTCACTGTCGTAGCTTTGTATGTAAAATAAAATATCTCTGATGCGCGACGTCAGCTCATCGCCTAGCTGCGCCAGCTCCCGCTCGTCGATATTGGTCCTGATATTGCCGTCGGCATCCAAGAAATTTAGCTGCTTGAATTTCGCAAATAAAATTTGCTTTTGCGAATTTAGCGCTATCGTTTTTGCATCGAGCACAAAGCCCGTGACGAAGGTCGCCAGGATAGCAAAAACGGCTACTGCGCGGTATGAAAATAGCGGCTTAAATAGCATGGATACATAAATGACGCTCACAAAAGCCGCCGAAGCGATCAGGTAAATTCTATCGACCGTAAGGCCGTATTCGCCGACTCTAGCCTCTATGCCGACCCATAAAAGCACTATCGCAGGGACGGCTAGGATGGCGAAAATTTTAAAGAATTTAGCCCAAGGCTGCTTGTCTAGGACTAAATTTATCGTGCTTAAAGTAAAGCCGCCAGCCAAATAAGCAAGGACTATGTATGCCACGCCGCCTCTAGGCAGACCGCTAAAGATAGCGATATTTGCGATATAGCAGTAAAGCAAGATCGTATAAACCAGCAAAAGTGGTGTCAGGATGAAATTTATGATGAGCTCAAGGAATTTAGTAAATTCATACTCCGTCTTGCTGGTCTCAAACGCCAAAAACAAGATCGGCAAGACGCCTAGGACTGCGCCCATGTAAAGTCTGGCAAATATCCCCTCTCTTAACAGATCCGTGTCAAATAGATAGTCAAGTCCGCCAAACACGGCGAATACGGCAAGATAAAATATATGTGCAGCGATGAAGGCGAAGGCTAAATTTATGATGCGATTTAGCGCTTTGCGGACGAAATTTTGATTTTCTTTGGAGAAATTTTCGCTGATCAAGGCGATGAGTGCGATGAGATTTGCCGCCCAAAATTCCAGTTTGTCAAGATAGTGTTCGCCGTCCGTGTCGATAAATTTTATCGCCGCTGCGCCGATGATAGGCACCAAGGCCGAGCAGATATAAAGCGCTCTTTGACGCCTGCAAAGAAAGATGACGACTAAAAAGAGCGGCTCAAATACCCAAAATGCGCTATTTTGCTTTAGTGTGCTCATGCTGATGAACGAAAGTGGCAGCATGAAAAGAACGATCGCTATGAGCTCGATCTTATGTGATGATAGCGTAGGCTTGAGATAGCAGAGGCTTTTGCGAAAGAGGCTCATAAATTCCCTTTGAATAAACGGCTGAATTTTGATCAGAAATAAGAGCTTTGACTAGAATTTCAGGGCCTTAGCAAAGCTCTTTGCAGCTTAAAATTTAGGCTTAGACCTTTAGTAGTTCGGCCTCTTTTTCTTTTACGAGAGCATCGATCTTGGCGACATAGCCGTCAGTTATCTTTTGAACCTCGTCTTGTCCTTTTTTGCTCTCGTCCTCAGTTATGGCTTTATCTTTTTCAAGCTTTTTGACCTCGTCGTTTGCGTCTTTGCGGACATTTCTGACGCTTACTTTGGCTTTTTCGCCCATCGCCTTTGCGTGTTTGGCGTTTTCTTGGCGTTGCTCGATAGTCATCGGAGGGAAAAACAGCTTCACGCATTCACCGTCGCTGTTTGGATTGACACCGATATTTGCCGCTTGGATCGCGCCTGAGATCGTCTTTATCATACTCTTTTCCCAAGGTGTGATGCTGATCGTAGAAGCGTCGCTGGCAAGCACGGTGGCTACTTGATTTAGCGGAGTCATCGAGCCGTAATAATCGACCATGACGTGATCTAGGATACTTATATTTACCTTGCCCGTTCTAAGCGTCGTGAAATCGCGCTTTAGCGAAGCGATCGCCTTTTCGCAGCCGTCCTTTTGGGCCGCATAAACATCATTTAGCATTTATGTCCTTTATTAAGAGTTTTGTCGTCCTTTGATGATCGATTTTTAGCGACATCAAAATTTTGTTTTTATTGATAGGCTGGGCGAATTTGTAGCTGAATACGCCATTTTGCATAGGCACGGGCTTAAAGCCTTTAAAACCGGTTATGAAAAATTTCCCCTCGCTCGCGTTCGTATCGGTCTTTATCGTTATCTCGTCTATCGCGTTGTCTTGCGGGTAATCTTTTGGAAATATCCACTCGGCCTTTAAAAATTTGCTATTTAGCGCTAGAGCTATCTTGGTGCCGTCCTCAACGGGCGTCCTGTAAAGATCGAAAATATCGCTTTTGTTTGAAACGGCGCCTGAATTTTGATTTAACAGCGCGTCAAATCCAAATTCCTTCGTGAGCTCTATGACGCGTTTGTCATACTCTCCGTAAGGCACGGCGAAATACTTTGGCTTATAGCCCATGTGCTTTTCAAAAATTTCAACCCCGTTTACGAAATCCTGCCTAAGACTCTCGTCATCAAGTCTCGTCATACGAGGATGGCCGTATGAGTGGTAGCCTATCTCGCCGTATTTTTCGGCCTCTTTTATCTGATCGAAATTCATATAGTCTTTATATCTTCGTGCGCTGGCCTCGACATAAACCATCAGTGTGAAAGGATAGTCATACTCTTTGAAAATGCTAAGAGCATTGTCGTAAAAGCTCTTATACCCATCATCGACCGTCAAAACGACCCAGCTATCGGGGATAGCTTCACCTGCATTGACGGCCTCTACCAGCTTTGAAAATTTGACGACTTCATACCCGCCCGCTTTTAAAAAATCAAACTGTGCGCGTAAAGTCTGAGTGGATATGTTCGTGCTGGGGTATCTAGGGTCGTCGAATCGGTGATATACAAAGATATGCGCATCACCGAATGCGAAAATAAAGCTGCAAAATAAAATCAGCAGCGATTTATACATCATTATTTGGCTGGAGTTTGCGGAGCGCTCGGCACTGACGGGACAGACGGTTCGCTAGGCTCTGTAGGTTTTGGCGCGACTAACGAATTCGTATCGACGCTGTCGATCAAAGAGCGCTTCATATCTTTGTTATAAAGATAGCCCAGCGTCAAGGTGTTTAGTATGAAAAGTATGCCCACGACAAAGGTGAATTTAGCTAAAAATCCGGCCGGGCCCTTTGCGCCAAAGAGGCTTTCGTTGCTGCCACTATACGCGCCAAGTCCGATAGATGAGCTCTTTTGAAGCAAAACGGATATGGTTATGACTACTGCCAGGACGAATTGTAAGATCAGAAAAATCAAACTCACTGAAATTCCTTTAAAATTTTTTAAATAATTGTTTGCGATTATACAAAAAAAGTTTTAAATTTATTGTTAAAGCTGCTTTTCTATCTCGTAAAGCTCGTATCTGATCGTCTTAAAAAGCTCGGAGAGCTCTAAATTTACAAGCTTGAAGCACTCTTCCAAAACGCGCGCGCTCTCCTGCGCTCTTTTTATGTTTGCGGTCATTATGTCGTCTAAATTTTGACGATCTTGCTCGGTTTTGGTGCTTTTTTTTAACACATCCGAGTCGGCGTCTCTAAATTTTATGAATTCATTTGCGGGGATTTTTGCCTTATGGCGGAGATTTTTGATCTTATAGGCGAGCTGGGCGTCGTCAAAGACATATCTTTTGATGTCCTCGACGACGCGTAAGCCCTCTTTTAGTCTATTTAGATTCGCATCTATAACGCGGTAGATGCGCTCGTTTTCACTCATCTCTGCCAAAAATTCCTAAAATTTGAAGCAACGAAGTGAAAAGATTTACAAAGTCAAGATACAAGGCGACTGCACCCTCGATAGGAGTCTCGTAGTTGCCACGAACGATATTTTGCGTATCGTAAAGTATGTATGCGCTAAACAAGATCGCACCGATGCTGGCGATAACTATCTGAAAAATAGGGCTTTGCATAAAAATGTTTATGATGCCGGCTACGATGATCACGATAAGCGTGATGAAGAGCATCTTACCCATCGCCGTAAAATCGCGCTTGCTGTTCATCGCAAATATGCTTAGGGCGCCAAACGCGACTGTCGTGAGAGCAAACGCTTGAGCTACTATGGATGCACCGCTTGGCATCGATAAGATAGCCGATAGTAGCGGAGTTAGTGTAAGTCCGCTGACGAAAGTGAAGCCAAATAGGAGTATTAAATTTAGCCCCTCTTTACGTTTGGCCGCCATTAGCCCAAATAACAGTGCAAATTCCACTATGACAAGACCCCAAAACAACAATCTGTTAGTCGCAAAAACGCTTGCTATGCTGATGCCTACGTAAGCACCTGCGGTAGCAGATAAAAGCGAAGCCGCGAAAAGCTGATACGTTTGTTTGATAAAAGTGCTTAACGAGCTTTGCGGATACGCCACTTCGCGCTCGTTTTCCCTTGAGTTTTCATTAGCGTAGTTTCTATCGTATAAACTCATTTTCTCTCCTTTTGAAATTTTTGCCTAAATTTAGCCAAAAATAGGTAAATAGTAGTTAAAATTTGACTTAACCGCAGAGCATAAATTCAACTTATGGGCATCGCTGTGGATTTTGCTATTTGAATCTAAATTTTAATCCTTTATATTATATTGTCCGTATCATTACTTTAAACTATCTGCAGATTAAATAAAAGTTGCTATAATCACGAAAAAATAGATTTGGAGAGGGTATGGATTCACTGCTTGAAGGTGCGGTTAAATTTATGGAAGACGGCTTTTTGGAGCATGAAGAGCTGTTTAAAAGTTTGCAACATGCGCAAGACCCGCATACGCTTTTTATCTCGTGTGTGGACTCGCGGGTGGTACCTAATCTAATAACAAACTGCCTGCCGGGCGAGCTTTTCATGGTCAGAAATATCGCAAATATCGTGCCGCCTTACCGCGTCAGTAGCGAATTTCTAGCTACCACTTCGGCGATAGAGTACGCGCTTGAAGTGTTAAATATAAAAAATATAATAATATGCGGCCATTCAGACTGCGGCGGCTGTGCGGCGCTGTATCAAGATGAGAGCAAATTTAAAAATACGCCAAACGTTAGAAACTGGATCAAGCTCATCGAGCCGATAAAGCATGAGGTGCTTAAATTTACCAGCGACGATCCGGCCAAGATGGCGTGGCTGACCGAGCGGCTAAATGTCATAAACTCCATAGAAAACATCCTGACCTATCCTAACGTAAAGAGCGAACACGAGGCGGGCAGGCTCGAAATTTACGGCTGGCATTATATCATCGAGACGGGTGAAATTTTCAGCTACGATCTAAAGAGCAAGACGTTTAAGCTCCTAGCCGTGAGACAGGACAAGCATGAGTAAAATTTTATTTTCCTTGCTTTTATGCCTGGTATTTGCTTTTGGCGCTGATAATAACAATACCGATCAAAACGACACGAACATCGTAGACATCACAAAACAGATCCAAACCCTAAACGCTCAGATACAAATTCTAAAAGCGCAGCAAACGGACGCGAACTCCTCGGTCAAATCATCGAATTTAGATACGCTCGAAAAGAAAAAAAGCAGGTTGCTTGATAAGATACCGCTTTCTATAATGCAAATCGACGTCAAGCAAAAGGATATCGATAAATTCAAGCTTCAAAAAGCCAGCCTCGAAAAAAAGGTCGCAAGATATGAAAAGCAAGATGACAAGGATCTTTACATAAAAAACGCCATCGAGCTTGAGAAGATGAAGATAGGAGAGTCTTATTTCACGACTCTTGTCAATCTTGAAAATATATTTAAAAACGGCGCGAAAGCGGGCTCGATAAAAGATCTCATAGACACCGGACTTTTAAACCTGCAGACAAATTCTTATGTGAGCATCAAAGAGCTAAAAGATAGTCTGGGAGACAATACGAACGCCTATGACAGTGCGCTGTCGGATCTTGAGCTGCAAAAGGAGACTAGCGAGGAGATCTTGACCTATTTAAAGGCCAACGCCGAGCTTTTGAGCTCAAACCTCATCCTCTCGGAGCTAAATTTAACCAACGCGATAGAGTATATCAATAAACTAGTTCCGCTAAATTCAGCTAAATTCAACACCGGTAAAATCGTCATCATCATCGTGGTGTTCGCCTTTTTCGTATCCCTTACCAGACTTTTGGCAAAGCTCACGTATTGGCTCATGTCCTTGCTCACTTCGCTTCAAGAGAGTAAAGATATAAAAGATCAAATTTTAGACATAATCAAAAAGCCTATCACCTGCTTGCTCATCATCTACGCCCTAAATATCTGCATCGGCATAGGATTTTACCCGGCCCCGATGCCTATAAATACCGCAAATGTATTTTCTATCATCGATATCGCGGGCTTTACTTGGTTGATTTTAGCTATACTTGATGGATACGGCACGCTTTTGCTGGGCAAGATCGCTCAAAAAAGCGGACGCAAAGAGGTTGTAAATTTAGTCTTAAAGATCGTTTATTTCATCATAATCATCTTAGCGCTTTTGATGGTGCTAAGTAGGCTCGGCTTTGATATTTCCGCACTCATCGCATCTCTTGGTATCGGCGGTTTGGCCGTAGCGTTTGCGGCAAAAGACATAATCGCAAATTTCTTCGCCTCCGTGATGCTACTCTTTGACAACGCTTTCTCGCAGGGAGACTGGATAGTTTGCGGCGATATAGAGGGTACGGTCGTGGAGATAGGCCTTAGGAAAACGACAGTCAGGAGCCTCGATAACGCACTCATTTTCGTGCCAAATTCTAAGCTCACTAGCGATCCGATAAAAAACTGGTCGCGCCGCAAGGTCGGACGAAACATAAAAATGACGATCGGCCTCACCTATGACTCTAAGCCGCCTGTGATATTAAAATGTATAGACGAGATAAGGCAGATGCTACTTGAACACCCTAAAATTTCAAAGTCCGACAACGGCGGGGCCTTTAGAGCTAAGGATAGTAGGAGCAGGTTTAAGCAAAATATCGTTAGTATAGATGATCTTGCGGGCTATAAAAGCAGGCTTTGGGTGTGGCTTGACAAACTAAACGACAGCTCGATAGACATCAACATAAACTGCTTTACAAAGACAATAGTAGGCGATGAATACGTTCTTGTCAAGCAAGATATAATATTTAAGATAATGGATATCGTAGAGAACAACGGACTAAGCTTTGCCTTCCCGAGCCAAAGCCTATATGTGGAAAATGCAGGCTCAAACGAGCTGCAGCCCATCTTAAACAACGATAAAATTTCAAAGGAGACGGTATGAGCGATTTTGACGACGAAGATTTCGAATACGACGACGATGACTTCGAGGAGGATCAAAAAGAGGATTCGTATAATTACAACTACGATGAAAATGACTACGAATACGACGATAGCGACGAAGACGAAGACAGCTACGATTCGTATTGAAATTTAACGGGGATATCTTGACTCAGGATTTTGTAGATCAAAGTAGCTATAAGGCGATAGAAGACATCTATAAGATGATCTTAAACGTCATGATGGTCGGAAATTTGTTCGGACTATGTTTTTTGGTGTTTTTAAATACCTCTATCGTGCTTATTTGCTTTTTGTTTTTCGTACTTGCCGTGATGATGATGTTGAAATTTAAAATAAAATATAGAATTTTGATCTCGTCGATGTTTCATCTGAATTTGATCCTAGTGACCGTGATAGGCACGATGGCTATGGGCTGGAACAGCGGGATCTGGATAGTCATGGTAGGTGCGATATTTGCGAGCTATTTTTTAGCGTTTAACTCAAAGCCTATCACATATAGTGTCTCGATGTGCGAGCTTGGCATACTGATATGGCTTTATCTGGCGTATAAAGATATGCCCGCGGTCATCCCGCACTGGGCGGAGATGACGCTAACCATAACAAACATCGCCCTTGTGTTCTATACCATCTTAAAGATGTCCATCTATGCTGACGTGATCACTTCTAGCGGCTATCAGCAGGTGCATGAGGAAAAAGAGCAGCTTGAAAAGATGTCAAAGTATGACTTCCTTACCGGGCTTTTAAACAGGCGCACCATCGAAAAGGCGCTAAAATACGAGCTTAGTATGCTACGCGATAAAAATGCCAATACAAATTTAGTCGTGATGCTGGGCGATATCGATAATTTTAAAATGATAAATGACACCTATGGACACGACTGGGGCGATAAAATTTTAAAAGAGATAGCAAAGACGCTTTTAGCGACATTTAGGAAAAACGACTATGTTTGTCGCTGGGGCGGGGAGGAGTTTTTGATCATCCTGCCAGATACGAAGATAGACTTCATTCACAAGATAACAAACCGCCTGACTAAAAACATAAACCACGTGAAGCTGCCCGATAAGACGGCCGTTAGTATGACCTTTGGCATGCTAGTTTGCATAAATGCCGCGAGCGTAAATTTCGAATACATTATCAACAGGGTCGATAAGCTGCTTTATAGAGGCAAACAAAACGGTAAAGACAGGATAGAAATGGAAATTTTAAACGATGCAACGAACGCAAAAAACGATGATGACTAAAATTTCCATATCCTTAGCGCTTAAGATCATAATGGCGATGGTCCTACTCGTGCATGCGTTTTACCTCGTGATATTTTACGTCATGCACGAGGAAATTTTAGCCACTACGAATATATTTTCCATAGTGATATATCTTTTCGCACTAAAGCTTCTTTTAGACAGCGATGAGAACGGCAAACTCGTGTTTGTCATATTTCAGATCGAAGTATTTTTACACGCGCTTATTTGCATGCTGGTTTTAAGCTGGGGATACGGCTTTGAGCTTTTGTTTTTGGTCTCCACCGTCACTTTGTTTTTCGCGTCATTTAGCTACAAGCGCATAAACTACGCGATAATCACGATCCAGATATTGATCTCGGTAGCTTGCTATGTGCTGCTTGACGGTAAAAATATAAAAGTTTACAGCGAGTATAAAGATATCCTTTTTATATTCAACCTTTCGATGGTGTCGGTGTTTGCAGTGATGACCTCTTATCTTTTGGAAATTTCAAATTCCTTTATATTTTTAAATATCTTGGAGCAAAAAGAGCGCGTCAAAACGATGGTCAATCACGATCCGTTGACCGGGCTTTTAAACAGAGCTTCCATGCAAAATATCTTACAGCAAGGAGCGCTCTTTGAGGGCAAAGACTTTGCCGTGGTGATGTGCGATATCGATGATTTTAAAAAGATAAATGATACCTACGGACACAGCGCTGGAGACGCGGTCTTAAAAAGCCTGTCTGAAATTTTTAAAAATACTTTTAGAAACGATGACTATGTAGCGCGCTGGGGCGGGGAGGAGTTTTTGGTCGTTATCAGAAACGCTAAGAAATTTGGCGCTATAAGCGTTGTAAACCGTGTAAAAGAGCTGTTAAACGAAAATATCGTGGAATTTGAAGGCACGAGGATAAACGTGACGATGACCTTTGGTGTCGTGACTCACGACGGCGCCTCGAAATTCGACATCGAAAAGATGATCAAAAAGGCCGATGAGCTGCTGTATGACGGGAAGCGAAGCGGCAAAAATATCGTCATGAGCGCGGAATTTAGCTCCGTTTATTAAATCAGGCGTCCTCTTGTAAATCGCTAGCCTTGGCGATAAATTTCGTCGCTTCACATATAGCGCCCAAAGCGATTTTAGGAGCTCTCGCCCCTAAAATTTAATACCCTCTCGCAAGCAGGCGCGAAACCTACTAAATTTCACTTGCCATACATCAAATTTGGCAGCCAAAGTGAAATTTCTGGGATATAGGTGACCAGCACGAGTCCTACGAAAAGCGTGAGCGTCCAAGGTATGCACGCGACGATGACATCTTTTAGATTCATTCCCGTTAGGCCGCTAGCGACAAATAAATTTAGCCCCACAGGCGGCGTGACCATGCCGATCTCCATATTGACGACTAAAATGATGCCAAAATGGATCGGATCGATGCCAAGCTGCGTCGAGATCGGCAGCAGTAACGGCACCATGATCATTATGACGCTTGAAGGCTCCATAAATTGCCCCATGATGAAAAGCAGGATATTTACAAAGATGAGAAAGCCGATCTTGCCGATATTTGCGTCTAGTAGCGCGTCGGCGATCGCTTGCGGGATCTGCTCGCTCGTTAGCAAATAGGCAAAGACCACAGCGTTTGCGATGATGAAAAATATCATCGCCGTCGTGAGCGCGGAGTCCAGGCAGATGTCCCATAGGTCTTTAAATTTAATGTCTTTATAGACAAAAAGCGAGATAAATAGCGCATACACCGCACTCGCCGCAGCCGCTTCGGTTGGCGTAAATATGCCGCCGTAAATTCCGCCGATGACGACCACGACGATGAGTAGCGCCCAAAACGCCTTGCCAAATTTCCTCATCCGCTCGCTCGCTGGCTCTGGCGTCGTAGCTCTAAACCCAAGCCGCCTAGCTCCGATGTATGTTTGCGCTAGCATCATCGCTCCTAGCATGAGCCCCGGCACGACGCCCGCCATGAAAAGCTTGCCGATACTGACCTCCGCCGTGACGCCATAGACGATCATGACGACTGAGGGCGGGATCAAGATACCAAGCGAGCCCGCAGTCGTGATACCGCCAACGGCGTATTCTTTGGGGTAGCCGGCTTCTTTGATGGCGACAAACATGATAGAACCTATCGCCACGACCGTCGCAGGCGAGCTGCCGGATACCGCGGCAAAGATGATGCACGCAAATATCGCGCTCATCGGCAGACCACCTGGCAAATGCCCGACCATGGACTTTGCAAAGTCGATGATACGTCTAGCCGAGCCGCCCTTACTTAGTAAATTTCCCGCCAAAATAAACATCGGGATCGCCATTAGGCTAAATTTATTGATCCCGTCAAAGATGAGCTGAGGTATGCCAGCGACGTCCAAATCGGTGAAAAATATCATCGTTAAAACCGTGCTCGTTCCCAGCGACACGGCGACTGGCACGCCAATGAGCATGAGTCCAAATAGCAAAATGAATAAAAATGCTATCGTCATCGCCGCTCCTTAGTTTTTCACTACGCTATCATGCACGAGCTCAGCCTCGGCGTTTAGCACGACACGATCGGCGGGCGTTTTAGCCACCTGCACGATCTTTTCTCCCGCGCGGTAGCTCGCACCTAAAAACGCGATCGGTAGCACCAGCATCGGCACCCACTGCGGGATATTTAGATCGATCATCATCTGATCCATCTCGTGCAAAATTTGCAAGTACTCCACGCCATAAACCACGATGAAAAGTAAAAACACGCTCGTTAGCACGTGCGAAAATACAAGGCACGCCTTTGCCACAGCGGGCGGGAATTTCTCGATGAGGATGGTGACGCTGATGTGAATGCCTTTGTTAAAGCCATACGCCGCGGCGAAAAACGCCGACCAGATAAAAAGGTAGTTCGTCACCTCTCCTGCCCACGACCATCCGCTGTTAAAGCAATAGCGCATAACGACGTTGGCAAAGGCTAGCAGTGTGCCGGCGGCTAGCCCGATGACGGCGATCGTTTTATTTACCGAGGCGATGCCGACGTCTAAAATTTGGAAAAATTTTTGCATTTTTGCCCTTTATTTCGCGTTCATCGTCTGTTCTATGAGTTCTTTGCCGATGACATCGTAAAATTTAGGATAGATGCCACTCATCGCGTCCGACCACTGCTTCCTTTGCGCCTCATCAAGCTTTAAAATTTCAAGCTTTTTGCCGCTGGCGATGTATTTTTCAAGCTCGGCGATGACGTGAGCGTCCTCTTTTGCCGTCTCTTCGCGCTCAAACGCGGTCGCCTCGCTAAGCGCTTGCGTAAAGACCTTTTTCAAATCATCGGGCAGCTTGCTCCAAAATTTATCGCTCACGACGACCAGATAGCCCAAATACCCGTGCGATGAGAGCGTGAGCGAGGTTTGCACTTCGTGAAATTTAGAGTTGTAAAAATTTGAGAGCGGGTTTTCAGTCGCATCGACTACGCCTTGTTGAAGCGCGGAATACACCTCTGAAAACGGCAAGACTTGCGGATTACCGCCGACTGCTTTGATCTGCTCTTCAAGTACTTTTGAGCTTTGGATCCTAAATTTTTGCCCTTGTGCGTCGTTTGGTAACACTATCGGCTTTTTACTCGAACTAAAATGCTTAAATCCTGCGTCCCAATAATCAAGCGCGACGAAGCCCTTTTTGGTCACGAGCTCTTTTAGCGCCGCACCTACCGCACCGTCTTGGACTTTGTGCAAATGCTCGCTGTCAGCGAATATAAACGGCAGATCAAATAGCTGAAACTGCGGCACTATCGGCGTAAATTTAGAAAAACTAGGAGCCGCCATCTGCACGTTGCCAAGCTTTAACGCACCAAATACGCGGTCATCGTCAATCAGCTGCGCAGACGGAAAAACCTGCACCTTGATCTGACCGCCGCTAAGCTCATCAACGCGCTTGGCAAAAAAGTCCGCCGCCTTGCCTTTTGGCGTGGAAGCCGCGACCACGTGGGCGAATTTTACCGTGTAGGTCTTGCCTGCTCCAAAAGCTGATACTGCTACAGCGCAGCTAAGTAGGGTAGAGATTAGAATTTTCATTATGTCTCCTTTGTGTTTTGGTTTAAGGCTTATTATAAATGAAACGATCGATGACGTGTATAAAATGTTACTTTTAGTTACATTATTTTATAATATAATGTGTAAAAAAGAAACATAATGTAAAATTTTGCCCCCTAAAGGATAAAAATACTCAATTAATAATTTAATCAGGTTATTTTATTATAATAGCGGCTCACAAACAAAATCAAAGGAGAAAACAATGTTTAAACTAAGAGAACTCCCGTTTGACGCGAAGTCAAACGCCGTTGTTAGCGAGGAGACCTGTAATTATCATTATGGCAAACACCATGCGACTTATGTGAATAATCTAAACAATCTCGTAAAGGATACGAAATTTGAAAACGCAGGACTTTACGAGCTTTTAGTAGGTAGCGAGGGCGGGCTTTACAATAACGCCGCACAGGTCTATAATCACGACTTTTACTGGGACTGCATAGCTAAAAAAAGTGAGCCAAGCACCGAGCTAAAAGCTGCGCTAAGCGCGAATTTCACGGATTTTAAAGAGGAATTTATCAAAGCTGCGACCACGCTTTTTGGCTCGGGATGGTGCTGGCTGGTTTTGGATCCTAAAAGTAAAAAACTACAGATCGTTCAGACTTCAAACGCCGTCACGCCTGTGACTGACGGTAAGGTCCCGCTTCTTGTCGTCGATGTTTGGGAGCATGCTTATTATATCGATAGTTTCAACGCTCGCCCGAAATATCTCGAGAAATTTTACGAAAATATCAACTGGAAATTCGTGAGCGAAGCCTACGAGTGGGCGCTCAAAGAGGGCTTAAATTCTGTTAAATTTTATATCGACGAGCTTCACGGCAAATGTGGCTGCGCATCTGGCTGTGGCTGTCATTAAGAGCTAAATTTATCTAAAATTTGCCCGTCAAATGAACTTGGCGGGCTTTTAAAATTTTGCTCCATGCGTGCGAGATACCTTGCCTAAACATCACTGAGATCAAAATTTAAGCGAAATTTCACTACTATTTTCAAACGATTTTGTTTAAACGACGCAACCACGACAAAGCCTCTTAAATTTAGGTCAAATTTTGCTAAAAACTACGAAAAATAAACTAAATTCATTCAAAACAACGCCATTCATCGCTTTGCTAAGCTACGATACACCGGACCTTGATATCGTTTGTAGTCCTGATGAGGCTACGAAATTTGGCTTAAAATTTAAGCTCGACGCCAAAAATAGCATCCCTTTAAAATACGACCTGCAAAAATTCCCGATCGGCTTTGAGGAGTATAAAAAGAGCTTTGACACCGTGCAGGAGTACCAAAAAAACGGCGATAGCTATCTTTTAAACCTCTGCTTCTCGACCGTTATAAAGACGGATCTTGGCTTACAAGAGATATTTGAGCACTCAAACGCGAAGGTGGCGGTACTAAAAGAAAGTGACTTCGTTTGCTTCTCGCCCGAGCCCTTCGTGCGCATCGAAAACGGCTACATCCACACCTTTCCGATGAAGGGTACGATAGACGCCAGTCTGCCAAATGCCGATGAAATTTTGCTAAACGACGAGAAGGAATTCAGCGAGCAGGCGATGGTCGTGGATCTGATGCGAAACGACCTGTCCATGGTGGCTAGCGAGGTTAGAGTGCATAAATTTCGCTTTATCGAGCGAGCCGCAGGATTGCTACAGACCAGCTCTCACATCAGTGGCAAACTACACGAGGATTTAGGCTTTGGCGATATTTTTGATAAAATTTTACCCGCCGGATCGATAAGCGGCACGCCAAAGCATGAGACCTGCAGGATCATAAACGAGTGTGAACGCGAGCCACGCGGCTTTTACACGGGCGTATTCGTCTATTTTGACGGGGAAATTTTGCAAAGCTTCGTGATGATAAGATTTGTAAAAAAGCTCGGTCAAACGCTTAAATTTTTTAGCGGCGGAGGCATAACCGCGCGTAGCGACGCCAGAAAGGAATACGATGAACTACTGCAAAAAGTCGGATTTACTTTTTGAAACGATAAAAATTCTAGACTTCAAGCCGCAAAATTTAAAATTTCATATAAAAAGGGCGAAAGTCTCGGCCGATGAAGCGCTTAAATTTGACTTTGAAAGCTGCCTCGATTCGCCACTCGCCGGCCTAGTCAGGGCCAAGGCCATATATGATAGAGGCGGGAATTTAAAAAGCGTAGAGTATTTTGCCTATGAGATGAGGAAATTTTATGAATTTAGGCTTGTGGATGTGGACTTTAGCTATGAGAAGAAATTTTTGGATAGAAGCGATATAGACGCTGCAAAGGGCGCATTTAGCGAGATAGTGATGATAAAAAACGGGCTTGTGACCGATACTAGCATCGCAAATTTAGCGATCTTTGATGATGGCTGGATAACGCCTAAAAGCCCGCTTTTAAGGGGCACTACGAGGGCTAGGCTGCTTGAGGAGGGCTTTTTGAGACAAGAAGACATAAGCGTGCAAAGGCTGCTTGAGACCAAAAGATTTGGCATAATGAACGCGATGATGGGCTTTTTGGAGCTCAAGGAGTTTAAATTTACGCGCTAGCGTGTAAAATTTTATTTAAAATTTACCTTTAAAAAGTAAAATCTGCCATAATTTCTCAAAGGATAAACATGAAAAAAATTCTAGCTTCATCTTTGATCGCACTCGCGTTTTTAAGCGGCTGCGCGACTTCAAACACCGCTACTCAGGCGCCATCTATGGCTAAAGAGACAAAAACGATCGAATTTCACGGAACCGGAGACTACAAAGACTATAAAGCCACGCTCGTATCGAGCGATCTTTTTAAAACAGCCGTCTTTACGGACTCTATGGGCTATAAATTTGATATGAAGCACGCTCCTGCGGCTAGCGGCATAAGGATGGTTAGCGACAAGGGCATCGAGATACATTTCAAAAAGGGCGAGGGGATACTAAATTTCGGCCACGGCCAAATGTCTTTGGTATATGAGGACAAATAATCGCTCTGATGGGATTTAAGCCAAATATGCTTTAAATCCCAAATTTTGCTCGATCAAAGACGCAAGCCGCCCGTTTAAAACGTAACGGCACTGATGATCGCAAGCTGGTGCCTTCTTGCTTTAATCATCTTTTCAAATATAAATTTATCCCGTTTTTCAGGCGATTCAGCCCTTCGATGACGCGGCTTTTTTGCGTCGCGATATTCATACGAAGGAAAAATTTATCTCCTCTGTAAGCGTTTCCGTCATTTAGCCAAAGCCCTGCTTTTTCGCGTAGGAATTTCATAAAATCACTGGAATCCTCGCAGACCTTGGAGCAGTCCAGCCACAAAAGGTAGGTCGCCTCGGACGCGACTAGATGCACGGGCAAATTTTCATTTTTTATAAATTCTCGCACGATTTTTTTGTTCTCGTAGATGTAGGCTCTCATCTCGTCTAGCCACGCTTCACCACGCTCAAATGCCGCGATAGCAGCGATTATCGCAAAGGCGTTTGCCTCGCCGACTTCGTCGTAGTTTATCGCTGCAGCCATTTTTACTCTTAAATTTTCGTTTGGCACGACGACTGCCGAGCTTTGAAGGCCGGCGATATTAAAGGCTTTTGTAGGCGAGATGCAAGCGATGGTGTTTTGCGCGCAAAGCTCGGAAACGCCGATAAAAGGCGTATAGCTCTTTCCCGGATCAGTGATGTCGCAGTGGATCTCGTCGCTGATGACTAGTACGCCATGTTTATGGCATAGCTCGCCGATCTTGCCAAGTGTGGCCTTGTCCCAAATTTTGCCGATAGGATTGTGCGGGTTGCAAAGTAGCATCATCGTCGTGAGCGGGTTTGCGAGCTTTTTTTCAAGATCGTCAAAGTCTATCTCGTATTTGCCGTTTTTATATACGAGCTCGTTTGCCGAAATTTCCCTGCCGTTGTTTGCGATACAGTTAAAAAATACGTGATAAACGGGGCTTTGGACTAAAATTTTATCTCCCGGGCTGGTAAAACGGCGGATCGCGGTCGAGAGAGCGGGGATCACGCCGGTGCAAAATATCGCCCAGTTTGGCTCGAATCTCACGCTATGTCTGCGCTGCCACCACGAGCAAATAGCGTTGTTCCACTCCTTTGGGATGAACGAATAGCCAAAGACACCGTTATCTAGGCGCTCTTGCAAGACTTTCAAAATTTCAGGCGCAGCGCGAAAGTCCATATCTGCCACCCACATCGGTAGCTCGTTGCCTACGGTGCGCCATTTTGAGGAGTTTGTGCCGCTTCTATCGACGGGCGTGTCAAAGTCGTATTTCATCGTTTTACCTCGCAGTATTAAAATTTTCAGCCATTATATCAAATTTGCTCTATTTGCGTTTTGGTGGGGTCGATCCTATCTTTTTCGAGTATCACTTCGCCGAAATTTTGCGCCCTGATGCGCCCGCCGATCGGGTTTTTCACGCTGTCGATACCGCTTGAAATTTCAGCCTGCACGCTTGAATACTCAAACGCCAGGTTCGTGTTTATCGTCTTGCAGTTTTTTAGCACGACATTATCGATGTAGCACATGCCTTGCTCGCTTTGGATGACGCAGTCGATGAACGTGATGTTTTTCGAGTTCCAGCCCAGGTATTCGCCCGAGATGAAGCTGCCCGTCACGGTCACGTTTTGACTGTTCCAAAAGGCGTCTTTTGAGATGATCTTGGAGTTTTTGATCTCTAAATTTTTGACGCCGTCAAAGCTGTAGTTGCCCGCTAAATTTAAATTTTTAATGCTTATGTTCGTGCTATTCATCGCAAAATAATCGCCCCTGGCGCTCACGTCTTTAAGCGTCACGTTTTCACAGCTCCAAAGCGTCTCGGCGGCGTTTGGCAGCGTCACGTTTTGCAGAGTGATATTTTTTGAGCGCCTGAAATTTTTGGGCGCTTCGATGGTGCATTGGTTGAAAAAAATGTCCGAGCTATACCAGATGCCAGCCCTTGCCATCTCGTAGAAAGTACAGCTTTCCAGTCTAGCGTTTTTGCTGTACCAAAGCGGATATTTCCACTTGAAAAGCGTGAAATTCAGCTCTAAATTTTGACTGTGCTTTAGCGGGGACTCGCCCTCATCAAAGACGCAATACGAAAATCTCGTATCCTTGCACCAAAACATCGCCCTTTCGCCGCTAAAATTTTGCTCGTTTATCTCTTGCATCGATATTCCTTTTTATTTTTTCGAAAGTATAGCAGCTTTAGTGCAATACTTACTACAACGCTTCTGTAAAATTTTTAAAATTTTTATGATATAATCCACACTTATTGTAAAAATAAAGTAAAAAAGGAGAAGATATGTTTTTACAAAAATTTGCAAAATTCCTGACTTTAGCAAGCCTAGCGATATGCGTGGGTGCATTTGGCGAAAGCTCGCTCGAGCAGATCAAAAAGGGCGGCGTCATCAGAATCGCGACCGAGGGGACGTATTCGCCTTATTCGTTTCATGATGAGAAAAACGAGCTTGTCGGCTACGATGTCGATGTTGCAAAGGCTGTTGCAGCCAAGCTTGGCGTAGAGGTACAGTTTGTCGAGGCGCCGTGGGATGCGATGCTGGCGGCGTTTAACGCAGGCAAGGCAGATGTTGTGTTTAACCAAGTGAGCATCACGCCTGAGCGTAAGGTAAAATACGATTACAGCGAGCCTTACACTACGGCTTACGGTGCGCTCATAGTTCGTAAAGACAACGATAGCATAAAGAAATTCGAGGATCTAAAAGGTAAAAATTCCGCTCACTCGGCCACCAGTAACTGGGCGCAAGTAGCTGAGAAATACGGCGCGAACGTCGTTACGGTAGATGGCTTTAGCAAGGGCGTGGAGCTCATCATCGCAAGACGCGCAGACGCCACGATAAACGACACGATAACATTTTTTGACTTTGTAAAGCAAAAACCGGACGCCCCTATAAAAATAGCTGCTACCGCAAGCGAGCCGATATATTCAGCCGCTCTTTTTCATAAAGGAAGCGATACACTCGTAAAGGCCGTAAATAAAGCCTTACAAGAGCTAAAAGCCGAGGGCAAGCTAAAGGAAATTTCGATGAAATACTTCGGCAAGGACGTCTCCGAGTGATGATACGGGCGTTAAATTTAGCCAAATTTTACGCCCGGCCGGCTTGCTAAATTTTGCAAAATTTATATTTTTTGTGATATATTTTCGCTTTAGATTGCCGTTGGCATATACATCAACATAAAGATACAAACAAAATCATATCTTTTTTAAGGACAAATCATGAAAATTGCAAATTTGCTTAAATTTGCCGTCATTTTGGCTTTGGGGCTAAATTTACAGGCTAAAACGATAAAAGACGGCGTGCTGACCGTCGCGACCGAGGGCACATACGCGCCGTTTTCGTTTTATAACGAGAAAAACGAGCTCACGGGCTTTGACGTGGATATCGCTCGTGCGGTGGCTGAGAAGCTAAATTTAAAGATCGAGTTTTTCGCCACGCCGTGGGACAGCATGCTTGCTGGATTTGACGCGGGCAAAGCGGACGCGGTGTTTAATCAAATGAGCCCCACAGATGAGCGCAAGAAAAAATACGACTTCTCAAAGCCCTACACCGTCGTCTATGGCGCGATCATCGTGCGTAAGGATGACGATAGTATCAAGAACTTTGCCGATCTAAAAGGCAAAAAAGACGCCGACTCCGCGACTAGCAACTGGGCGCAAGTAGCCAAGAAATACGGCGCCGAGCACGTCGTGGTCGATAGCTTTGCCAAGAGCATGGAGCTACTTTTTTCTGGCAGAGTTGATTGCGTTATCAGAGACAATATCGTATTTTACGACTTTATCAAAGAACGTCCCGACGCACCGGTGAAAATAGCCGCTACGAGCGAAGAAAAGGACTACACCGCAGCTGCCGTGCAAAAGGGCAACGAAGAGCTAGTAAGCGCGATAAACAAAGCCCTTGACGAGCTTCGTAGCGAGGGCAAACTAAAAGAAATTTCTGTAAAATACTTCGGCAAAGACGTAACAGAGTAGTTGGGGCAAATTTTGGACGCAGATAGGATAAACCGCATAATCGAGCTTGTCTCGACCTCGACGCTGCCGATGTTAGACGCGCTGGTAAAGGTCACGATCCCGCTCACGCTCATTTCCTTTGCCTGCGGGCTGGTGATCGCGATCATCACCGCCATAGCGCGCCTGTCGAATTTTAAAATTTTAAAATTCATCTTTGGCGCTTACGTTTGGATATTTCGCGGCACGCCGATGCTCGTGCAGCTTTTCATCATATTTTTCGGCTTGCCGGCTGTGGGCGTGACGCTGGATACTTGGAGCGCGGCGATCATCGCATTTAGCCTAAACGTGGGCGCATACGCCTCAGAGTCGGTGCGAGCCTCGATCCTGTCGGTGCCAAAGGGGCAGTGGGAGGCGGCGACCTCGCTTGGTATGAGCCACGCGCAAATTTTACACCGTATCATCGCCCCGCAAGCAGTCAGGATCTCGCTACCGCCGCTATCAAACACCTTCATCGGGCTCGTCAAAGACACCTCGCTAGCCACGTCTATCACGATGGTCGATATGTTCATGGTCGCTCAGCGCATCGCTGCGCGCACCTTCGAGCCGCTCGTGCTCTACGTGCTCGCCGCACTCATCTACCTGGTCGTTTGTACGCTGCTTACGTTCCTGCAAGCCAAACTCGAAAAATACACTTCAAGGTATGTCTGATGTCCGTTAAATTTACAAATTTAAACAAATCTTTTGGCGACCATCTCGTCCTTGATGACATCAGCGTCGAGATCTTTGACGGGCAAACGACGGTCATCGTGGGCTCGTCAGGCTCTGGTAAATCAACCCTGCTACGCTGCATAAATTTGCTGGAAATCCCGCAAAACGGCGAGCTGGAGCTTGGGCGAGAGAGGATAAATTTTAGCACTAAATTTAGCCAAAACGAGCTGCTACCGTTTCGCCAGCACACGGGCATGGTCTTTCAGGGCTTTAATCTCTTCCCGCACCTAAACGTGCTAGAAAACGTCATCGAAGGTCCCGTACACGTGCTGGGCGTCTCAAAACAAGCCGCGATAAAAAGGGCGGAGGAACTACTTGGCAAGGTGGGGCTGGGCGATAAAAAAGACGCCTATCCAAACCGCCTCTCAGGCGGGCAGTCTCAGCGCGTGGCGATCGCGCGTGCACTTGCGATGGATCCATATTTCTTGCTGCTCGATGAGCCCACGAGCGCGCTTGATCCCGAGCTTGAAGCGGAGGTTTTAAAGGTCATCATCAGCCTCTCGCGTGAGAAAAAATCTCTCATCATCGTCACGCACAATATGAATTTCGCTCGCAAGGTCGCGGATAGAATTTTGTTTTTAGACAAGGGCAAGATCGCCTTTGACGGCACGCCGGAGCAGTTTTTCACGAGCCAAAATGAGCGTATCGTAAATTTCATATCGGCGATGGATATTTGAATTTAGAAATTTAGAAAGGAAAAATATGAAAATAGACACTTTGATCGTAAAAGGCATAGAAGCCAAAGACAACCCGTATAACGCCGTCGTGCCGCCTATCGTGCTCTCAAGCACCTTTGCGCAGGAGGGGCTGGGCGAATTTGGCGAGTTTGCCTACTCTCGTAGCGCGAATCCTACAAAAAAGGCGTTCGAGGAACTTTTTGCAAAATTTGAAGGCTCTAAATACAGCTTCGCGCTAGCCTCGGGGATGGCCGCTACGACAGCGGTATTTAACCTCTTAAAAAGCGGCGACAAGGTGCTTTTAAACAACAACGTCTATGGCGGCACCTATCGCTACGCAAGCGGAATTTTTAAAAATCAAGGCATCTCCTACGAGCTCGTGGACGATCTGAATTTGATAGAAGAGGACGACATCACGGACGACGTGAAGATGGTCTTCATCGAGACGCCATCAAACCCGCTACTTCGCGTGACAGACATCAAACGTATCGTGAATTTAGCCCACAAAAAGGGCGCTCTAGTCGTCGTGGATAACACGTTTTTGACGCCGTATTATCAAAGGTTGCTACCTCTTGGCGTAGATATCGTGGTTTACAGCGCGACCAAATACATCGGCGGGCATGCAGACGTCATCGCGGGCATCGTCAGCACAAACGACGACGCTTTGGCCGATAGGATAGCGTTTATGAAAAACACCTTGGGAGCGACGCTTTCGCCTACGGACGCTTATTATCTGATCCGTGGGCTGAAGACGCTTAGCGTGCGATTTGACAGGCAGACGCAAAATACGCACAAGATAGTGGAATTTCTAAAATCAAATTCGGCGGTCAGGACGGTTTATTACGCCGGGTCGTATTCGGAATTTGAAAAAAGAGCGCAAGAAGCACAGGCTAGCGACATCGGTGCGGTCATCTCGCTCGAGCTAGCCGAGGGCTACGACTATGAGAAATTTGCAAAAAGTCTGCATCTGTTTGACCTGGCCGTCAGTCTCGGAGGAGTCGAGAGTCTCATCTGCCATCCTGTAAATTATCGTATGAAATGAGAATTTTTAGCTGAGGCAAAAGGATTGAGATTTGTGCGGATTTATGGGGGTTGGCGATAGATTTTTTCTCATTTCAATGAGATTACACAAGTGGTGAAAATGGTTGCGAACACTTGACACTTATCATACATTTTGGCGATAGTGGTTAGAAAAGTGTCAGAAAATGTTTAGAGCCCCGTTAGAATGGGCGGTTTAGTGGTTAGAGCTTTTAGCTTCGTTTAGTATGAGCCACGACTCTGCCTATCACGTTACACTTTTCTAAATTTTCACCCTCGATCGTTATCGTCTTGTAGATTGTGTTGTCCGACATCATCGTTATAGCCTTTGTTATCGGATCTCGTTCCAAGCGCTTGACAAATATGTCTCCCTCGTAATTTACTACATATATGCAGCCGCTTATTATGCCACCCTCGTTTGCGAGTGGATTGATAAACAAAAGCTCTCCTTGCGTGATCGTTGGCTCCATGCTATTGCCTTTAGCATTTATGATATGTAGGTTTACCAAAGAGCCGCTGATACGCAAAAACGTGCGTAGAAATTCCTCGTCAAAGTCCATCACTATGGGCGCTTCATCGTAGTTTATGATACCATCTCCTGCGCTGGCATATACATCCTCATAGTAAGGTATCGAAATGATGTTGGTTTCTTTGCTGTCATTGGTATTGTTGGACAGATTGTCGGGCAAATTTTGGGATTGCTGGACATTTTTTTGCTGATTGCTGGACTTAGTGACAAATTTTTCTGGACTTAGTGACAAATTTTCTGACTTAGTGACATTATTTTTCTGACTTAGTGACGACTTAGTGACAGAAACTCCATTGTTGTTTTTTAGTTCTTTATCCGAAAAATTTAAAATATCAATACCAAAAGCATTTGAAATTTTTTTCAGGTTATCTATTGTAATATTTTTAGTTTTTCCAGCCTCATATCCTTTGATGCTATCAATAGATACACCCGAGTGATCAGATAAATCTTGTTGAGTCCACTGCTTAAGACTTCTAAGTTCCTTTAGTCTACCAGATAAATCCATAACTTTACTCCCATATATTGTAATATTTTACACTTTACCTTGACAAAGTGTGATAAATTACGCTATAATTTCAAAATCAGCTTAGAAATATTAGCGAAAAAATAGCTAAACATTTCTGAATTTGTGTTCTTTTAAATTTCATTGTTAGGCGGATAAATTTACACAAGAAGTAAAGCATGGAAGAAGTGCAAGACAAAAACGAGGTGTTGGAGCGAGCAAAAGAGATAATCGCCATTATAGATAAGCATTGTGAGGACACTAGTGTGTGCGACCAAAAGCTACTTAGGCTTGTGGCTGCCTATTATGGCTATGAGTTGAGCTAGACTTTTCTAGCTCCTTTATCCGCTTAACAATAAAATTTAAGGAGAATATCTTGGATGATATTTATTGGCTTATAGCTTATGTAATATGGAGCTATATGGTTTTATTTGATGAGTAAAATTTAGGAAAGGAAATAGTGTGAAAAGGGATACGATAGCAAAAATAGTCAAAAAGGCTACTAAATACGACCTAAAAGACTATTGTGAGATGAAAGGACTGAGCCTAACTAGTCTATATAAGGGCTATGTGAGTAAAAAGGCTCAAAAAGTATTTAAAAAAGACGGCATAAAGGTAGCTTGATGTGGGTCGATAGCAAAAGTGCAGCTGAAATTTTAGGGATTGATTACGCAACATTAAGACAAGCCGTAGCAAGAGCCAAAAAGATCGGTAAAAAATTTTGCAAATCTAATAGTAATATATTACACTTTTGCTATACTGACGGCATAGGTCGTGGTGGTAAAACCCTCCAAATTTGGCTTGATGAAGAAGTAGTGCGAAGCTATGACCCTGATCTAGCGGACAAGCTAGCAAGCAGTGAAATTTCAACTGCCAATATGAAAGAGTCGCGAGATTCCTTTGATAATAGAAATTGTGGTGTCGGCAGCTTAAATTTCATAGAAAAGGACGGTGTAAATGCAAGCAGTATCAATAGAGCGAAGTCAAGCCAAGGGATTGATAAAAATGATGACACAAAGCAAAGAGGCGGAGTTTATGGCGTTTGTGGAACGTATGCAAAAAATGGGCTTTGTAGTGAAAAAGAGCGAGCGCGGGGTGTATGGCTTCAAACTGGGGACAAAGAGGAGCTAGGCAATGTTAAATTTAGACACGATAATAGGGATAATAGTGCTAGCACTAATGATAATGGCGGCAGGATCGGTAGTAATGCTTGCCTGGCTAGTAACTTCTTGGGTACTAGACATCAAAGAGATACTAAAAACCAAGAAATAGCCCGTAAAAACATCAACAGATCAGAAGTCCTAGCCTTTTGTAAAGATCATAGCATAAAGGCTGCTTCTAGGGAATATGGCATACCTGAAAAAACGATATATCGCTGGATGAAAGAATTTGAAAACAAAGGCGGTAAAGCCCTCGTCGATAAACGCGGTGGCAAGGCAAGAGCCGATACAAAAATGATAAAAGACGCGATACTGACTATCGGCACAGCTCATAAAACGAGCTGGTGGATGGAGTATTGCCGTATATATTGCGTAAAAAACAGCCTAGACTTTGATATGTATGATCTGCACTCTGACATCAGTCGTGCGACCTTTTTTAGGCATGCTGACGAGATAGCTAAAAACGACTATGAAGTAAGAGCCTTTTTGCGTGGCGGGCTGGATGTGTTAGGAACGAACCTGAGTATCGGTAGGAAGTATCTAAAATTCAACGAAGAGTGGCAGGTGGATGCTACGAATTTCGACTTCATGTGTCTTGATGAAAATGGTGAGCAAAAAAGATACACAGCGGTAGGTTTTGTAGATGTAGCTAGCAAAAGAAGAGTATATGAGCTATGCGACAGCCCTAACTCATACGCCAATGTTAGGCTTTTAAAAAGAGCGCTCATCACTATGGGACGCCCGGGGATAGTAAGAGGTGATAATGGCAAAGACTATGTCGGAGAACATTTTCAAGGGGTGCTCAGACGCCTTGGCATCATCTATTCTAGGACGCCTAAATTTAAAGGAGAAGCAAAAGGTAAGATAGAAAGAAGCCACAAGACATTACAAGACTTCTTTGAGACATTGCCGGGCTTTTTAGGGCATAATGCAGGACAAAGGATAGAAAAAGAAAATCAAGCCCTAGAAAAAAGCAAAAGGCTAGGCGGCATGAAGACGAATATAGAAAATTTGCTGACCCGCGATGAAATGCAAGCCATGATAGATGAATGGAGCCAAAGGGCATTTGCTTTAAGTAAGGCTAGTTTTGAACCATTCGAGTTTGATGAAAGAGTATTCGGACAAAGTCAGGTCAGGCTCTTGCAAACTGAGGGATTTAGCATAAATGGCGTCAAATATGCCAGTCTTGAAATTTTCTCTCATCTAAAAATGGGTGATAAGTGCGAGCTTATCGAAGATATAGATGACGCTAGCAAGATGTATGCTTATAGCGAAGATGGGCGATTTTTGTGCGAGGTCATCAATAGTGAAGTAGCAAACTATACGGCTGAAGAAGTCAAAGCCGCCAAAAAAGAATACGCGAATAAAAAGATCAAACCACTAAAAGCCTATATCAAATCAATGACCGATGAAAAAGATGCCCACTATAAAGCCGTGGCTCAGTCAAATTTGGCTCAAAGGATGAAAGATAAAGCTGAAGTCATCAAAAAAGATAGCAAAAAGGTGTCTGTAAAGATAGAGTTTGAAGCCGAGGTTGCAAATAGCCCTGTGTATCTGCCTGATATTGATGAAGCCATAAAATCACTGGAAGTATAAAAATAAGAAATCTGCGAACACTTGATTTAAAAGCTCCTTTTTTAGGGCTTTTAAAGTATTTTAGGTGTTCGCAAATTTGTTATTTTAACGTGCGAACACTCGCAAGAAAGAGATGAAAATGAACGATCTAAAAGCTCAATTTGAGGCATATCAAAAAGAAGGTGGCAGCTACCGAAAGCTTGCCGAGATGCTAGGCATAAAAAGCCATACGTATGTAAATCTGGCAATCAATGGCTGGGGAGATTATAAGCTATCTGATGAAAAGAAAAGCGAGATTGAAGAAATGGTTGCAAATTTTTTCAACTCAAGGCAGCTAAAAGTAAGCTCAAAATATGATGAAATTTGCTCCAAGGCAGACATATTGCCTTTTAATAATACAATCATTGTAATAGCCAGCGTAATAAAAGCTATCCGCCAAAGAGCTCTCATGAAAATATCGGCAAAAAGCGGCACTGGTAAAACCGTAGCACTTGAAGCCGCAATGGGTGTGCTGCCTCAAAGTGTGATGGTAACTGCATATGATGGTATCAGCAAAAAAGAGCTACTTGAAGACATAGCCGATATCATAGAGGCTAAACCACTATCAAGATCATCCCAACACCTCATGCGAGCTATAAAAACTCAGCTTGCAAAAAGCCAAAGGATCATAATCATAGATGAAGCAAATTTCTTGGGCGAAAAAAGCTTGGAGCAGATACGCCATATACAAGACTGCACTCATGCTCCGATCATCCTAGCTGGCACTGAAAAACTTGACTTGCAAATAGCAAGGTCTCACGAACAAGTAGCTACCAGAATAAGAAATCCCTCAAAGAAGCTAAGCCCATTTGGCGGTAATGAAGTGATCATGCTCTTTGAAAAATACGGTATCACTATCGGTGAAAACGACGCAAATGCAGTTTGGCAAAAATGTAAAAATCTAAGAGAAGTAAGATACGCCATAGAAGATCTAATAGAGCTATATAACGGCGATGCATCAAAGCTAAAAGAGGTGTTAAAGGAGATACAGTGATGATAAGAGGAGTCCAAGCAAACTACTCAAAAAGGTTTTATTTCGTTAAAGACGGCTACATCTATGTCTCTTTGGGGCTATTTAGCTACGTGGTAGATGTAGTGGCCAGATAGATATTTGATTTTTCGGGGGCTTTACGAAGCTTCCTATAAAGTCAAATTGTAAGAAAGGAAAAGATATGAGAAGTGCGAGACTTGTGTTCGTCTCAACGCCTTATGCAAGCATAGAGTGTAAGGATAGAGACAGGAACTACTACGCGCGTCAGTTTGCGCTTGAGGCTTACCGTATCGTCAGACAAAACGGCTACAAGCCAATTAGTCCGGTGATTGCTTTTATGGACGCGTATGGTGAGTTTGAGCGTGAAGAGGTGATGGAGGCTAGCTTTGAGCTGCTTTCGGTGTGTAGCTATTATTACTTTCATCCGTGCAAATTCAGCGATAAAAGTCGCGGTATGCAAGAGGAGAGAGACTACGCTCGCGAGCTTGGTATCACGGAGCTTAAATTTAGCCTGTTTGAGTAAGAGATGGTGCGGATCGTAAAGAGAGCCAAGCAAAATTTAGCGGTAGCCACTCTTTACGGATACGTTTGTAAAGCGAGATTCGCATATAAATTTAAAATTTTAGAGAGGGACAAGAATGAACGAAAAGGTTTTTCAGATAGATGCCAGCGGCGAAAGAGTCTTGATAGAGATAGAGAATATAAGCGGTAAAGAGCTTTTGATAAGTATCGGTAATATCATGAACGTTTTTGTCGATACTTTGGCGCAAGCCAGTGGCGACAAAACCAGGATAGATAGCGCGATAACTCTGATGAAGATAATGCTTGAGAAAATCGAGGATGAAAGACTTGGAAAGGAGAGATAATGGCGAGTTTAGACAAAAAGTTGGCGAAAAAGCCTAAAAAATCAAGAAAAGGAGCAAAGAATGCAAGTAAAAATAAATAAAAAAGAATTCAGCCTAAGCGATAAAGAGCTAAGCCGTGCAGTAGAGGATTTTTGCGAGGTAAAATCTCAAATCGATGTGCTGAATGAGAGCCTGAAGACTCATAAAGATGTCATCGTGGCAAAGGCTAGAGAGCTACTTAATGATGATGAAGCCACGACGATAAATTTCATCGATGACAAAGATGGTGTAAAAGTCTCTTTTGGCTGGAACATAGAGGTGAGCGATGTCAGCGCTTTGATGACTCTATTGGGACCTAATTTTAATCTACTGGTAAGGACTGACACTACCTACAAGCCGGAGAAAAAGTTAAAAGAGCTCGCGCTAAACGATGACGGACTAAAACAATGTCTAGACATCAAAGAAAAATCACCAAGTGTGAGCGTGATATAAAGGGCATCAAGCCCTTTAATCAGTATTTATATGCATTAAACGCTGATTAAAGAGTTTAAAAAATAGGAATGAGAAATGAAAATTTGGAATTTTTATATGGACTACTTTAATGAAGACGATGTCACATACAAATTTAAAGAAAAGTACTACGCAAGCAATAATATAAAAATTCTGCTTAACCATATTTCTAAGAAATTTAAACTCAAAAAAAGCTGCTGGTATCGTATCGATAGCAAAACATACGGCTATAGCAATTTGGATAGATCAGGGCTCGTCTGCGGACTAGAAAACACCATGAATGTTAAGGTTGTAGGCTAAGGTATCCAAATGACAACAAAACAGCGCATACATCTTGGCAATCTGGCAGCTAAAAGAAAAGCTGAGGCGATGGCAAGACTACAAAATGCTCTTAGCTATGACATGAGCTTTTATAAATTTAAAAACGGCAAGCTCAATGTTTCAAAGCTAGCACGTTGTGCTGGGCTAAGTCGCGGGTTCGTGGAGCGTGAATTGTGGAGGTTAGGACTATGACTAAACGCCAAGTTCTCTTGCGTAAACAGCTACTATACCGCATACATACAAACTCGATGTATCAACAAATCAATGCAAACTATGCGTGGCAAGACTGGCTAAATTTAAGATTTGGCGTGCAAAGTTGCAGCGAGCTTAGTATCACGGAGCTTGATTTGACCCTCGACATCTTACTTGGCAATGCAAAAGACGGACTAAATTTTAAGCCCGATTTCATAGGCAGGAATTTGATAAAGAATGCAAATTTAGATAAAGCCATAAGGTCCAATAAACCTATAAAAGCAGATGCTAAAAAGAAGATTACCATAAGGCAGTTTAATAAAATGCTAGCCTTGGCAAAAGAGCTAAATTTTGATGATATGGCTTTATTTAGATTTGCATTAAGGCAAACAAGGACTATCTACATAAATACGGAAGCCTTAAAAAACATCAACCAGGAAGATGCGACCAAGATAATAACGGGACTAGAAAAAATAATCAAATTTAAGAGAGAAAAGGCAAGATGATCTGTCCAAAATGCGCAAACGAAAAAACAAAAGTAGTAACTACGATAAAAAGCACCACCAACGAAAGATGGAGAAAATGTCCTAAATGTGGCTGCACTTTTGAGACTATCGAGATCATAAAGATCGACAGCGATCTAAAAGAATACGTAAAAGAGATACTGAAGGACTATAACGATGAGCAGGTTTGAATTTTTAAATGCCCCAAGCATAGATGAGCTTTGCACTCTTGAAGATAGGCAAATTTTGATAAATGATTTTTTGCTTGAAAAGAGCATAAACATCATCTGGGGCAAAAGCGGTCTAGGTAAGACTTGGCTATGCTTTGCTATTGCTAAACATCTCTCGCGTATGGGCTTTGACATCCTCTATTTAGATGCAGACAACGGCGTAGATCTCATCAAAGATAGAAACTACGATAAGACCATAAGAGAGCTTGGTGGAGCGATGACATATATAAACGCTGATCTTATGGACGATGCGAAAAACGAGATGAATGAAATTTTTAAAACCATCGAAGAAAACGCTAGGCATGGATATAAAAATGCGCTTTTCATCCTTGATAGCTTGTCATTCTTTTTAGGTGATGATATATACGATGAAACCAAAATTCATAAACTCATAACCTTTTGCAAGAGGATACGAAGAGCTGGTGGCACACTGCTAATTATCGCTCATGCCACAAAGGCTGGTAGCAGCATAAGAGGCTCTAGCTCACTCATAAATAGCGTGGATGAAGTCTGGCAAGCAGATACCATGCCTTGCAAGAGCGGGGAGCTAAATTTTATACTTGAGCCGTATAAACAGCGTTTAAACGTTAGAAAGAGTGCGTTTAATATAGCCTGCGATGAATGCACTTTAAGCCAAGTCGATCCAAAGACGCTTGAACTTAGTCAAAAAGAACTTGACATAAGCGATCGTATAAAAGAGGCACTAGAAAACGGATCACTTAACCAAAACAAAATTTATAAAGCCCTTGAAATCTCAAAAGGCGATAGAGCCACACAAAGAGTGCTTGAACGGTTTGAGGGTATATTTTGGCAAAGCTTTGAGGGCACAAATAAAACTAAAAACTATAAGCTAATTGTAGCCTAAATCTGCATTTTTAAACATATCAATATTAGTCAGGCATAGAAATTTAATAAGGTATTGTAAATAGCAAAAGTAATTTTATATAATTTGGCTAAAAAATACAGAAAGGATTTTTATGTATAATAAAAATATATTTTTTCTAGACAAGGTAAATGATGCAAAAGACTCATTCAAAGGCATTAGCGTACTACTTAGAGGGCTAAAAAGTCTTGAAGAGAATGAGGGACTACCGGCTAATTTTAAAAAAGCTATTTCTTTGCTAGAAAATGTTTGCCTTAAAGCAGCAAATGAGATCGAGGAAGAGGAGCAAAAAATAAAAGAATTTGCGAACACCTGAAATAAAAGCCTTTATTTTAGGGCTTTGGTGGTGTTGCAGGTGTTCGCAAATATTAAAATTTAGTCTGCGAACACCTAATCCTTGAATACTTTTAAAATTTCATTTTCCAAATAACCATTTATACTTTTGGCAAGCTTTGATTCTAAATTTCCACTATTATCTATCGGCAAAAATGGACGTGCCGGGATATGGATATTTTTATGTTTGCCGGCTTTATCAGTGCCAAATTGATGCGTGAGACCATAAGCAAAGCCGTTATTTGAGCTATTGTTAGATACTGACACGCTTTTATCGTCCGCAGCTACTATCCATCTACCGGCTAACGCTCCCGAGGCGACTAGGATCCTTTTGCTCCCGCCCATGCCAAAGCGACTCAAAAAAGGCTTAGTCTGTTTTTTGCCGTTTTTATAATATGCCTTTTGTTTGCCGGTCCTTAAATTTGCTAGTCCGCCTCCGCCAAACTCACTAAATGCTGTAATCGATGAAATCGGTTTCCACTTCTTGCCAAACGGACTAGCTTCGTTTTCAAAGCTTTCTGCGATAGAGTTTTTGACCATAACGCCAACTGATCTTAATTTTACTTGCATCTGTGGTCCAGTCAGGCTATCTTGTAATGTTTGTAGCTTCTTTTGGACCTCGTCAAGTCCTTTGACCTCTATTGACATTTTTATCCTTTACGCAGTATAATAAATTAGGATTTGGTAGTTGATGATCGCAACGAAGTAGTCGATAGGTGCTTGCCAATGGCAGGATCGGACCTGTATTGCGGGTGCAACTCCCGCCGCTACCTTATCCTTACAAATTCTTTCTCTTTCATATTTGTTTTATTGACTTTTCCGACTGTTACCATGTAGTTCGTAGCTCCAAATTTCTTAAGCCTATAATTCAGATCGACGACGATCTTGTTGATTTTTTTCTTATCATTTAGATCCTCGAACCAAAATATTATATTTCGGTTTGTTTTATCTACGCTGACTGGTGTTTTGCCATTGTCTAGGACATCTACGATACGCTTTAGTTCGTCTGCACTCAGGTCTTGTCCGTATTTACCTTTGCGCTCGGCTCTTATATGTAAAATACCGCTTTTATTGCCCATGATGAAGTTGTTCTCTACATCAAATTTTAAAATTTCCTTTGCTTCTTTTGCAATAAATTCACTTAAAACACCTATCTGAAACACCTCGATCGGGCTTTTTAAATTCTTTTTGATTAATAATTCATCTATGGCTTCATCAAGACTACGTTGCCAGATGTAGAGGTTTCGTTTGTGTTCTAGCTCGTCTAAAAAGGCTTTGGCGTTTTCGTAGAATTCTTTTGACACCTCTTTATTCTTTAAATTTTTGACTTTATCGGCAAAGACATCATCTAAATGATCGCTTTTGCCGACATTGTATTTCCAATCAGGATCTGGGTCGATGTTTGGGATATTTGTTGATACCTGCCAGCCTCTGCTTTCAAGCTCTTCTTTTGTGTATGCTCTTGCGGTGCATCGGCAATTCCATGCGTTGGGCGGATAGTGTGTATCCCAAAATTTGTGATCCTTTGGCAAGATAAGCCCGTGCAGCGCCCTATGTGAAGCCCTAGTTCTTCCATCAAGCACTGCAACATATCGCAGATACTTCGCGTCTGAGTTCATGGCGTCTTTATAATTTGACACAGCTCTAGCTACGCGCATATTTGTGTTGTAGATATTTTTTAAGCGGCGAGAGCCTACATAAATTTCTTTTTCTTCGCCAGTCTTTGGGTTTTTAACCTTGATATTGCCTAGCCAGCCTTTTTTAACAAGAGTTGGCATGATACTTTCTTTCCACTCCTCAAAGCCAAGCCCCTTTTTTTGTGCATACGCTAAGCTTTCTTGAATATCACTGAGCAAATCAAGCTGCGTGATCTTTGCAACAGTGAAAGTCCTGTGGTGAGCATAGTGCATGATCTCATCATAATCAAAGTGAATTTCAGGGCGCTTTTGTCTGATGTATTCGATAATGTCGCTTGGCTCACTGAAAAAATCAAGCGTCATAGTCGCCACCTTTTAGCCCTATACTTCGTTGTGCTTTGCTGCGGACTGCGGTCATTACCAAAACGGTAACTCCCTTGTCCTTGCTCGCCTGCCTCGTCTAGATCTAAAATTTGACAACTCTTGACTTTTTGTAGCATGCTTTTCACAACATACCCTTTATCTCGGCATTTGCAATGACTCTTTCTAATGTATTCTCGATGGCTTCAAGATCGGCATTTGGGTATTTGTTAAGTAAATTTTCATACACATCTTCAAAGCTATCAGCCTTTTTAAGAATGTCTTTTATGACTTGCTCGATCGCAGCCTCTTCGTCTTTGGTATTTGCATTAAATAGCGATTTATCGATATTATCAAGAAACAAGGCTTTTTCTTTTGAGTTTTTAAATAGCTTAAAATTTGAGTTGTTGGCAGGCTCTGGCAGATCAAATTCTTTTGCCATATCTTTTGGGTCCATTTGATAGCCAAGTGAGCCAAGGATTTGCAACACCTGCGCACGGGCTAGCAAGTCGCTATCTTTTTCTATTTGGATATTAAGATTTGCATCCTTGCCAAATTTGGCATAGAAATTTTGCACCTGACGCGAGGCAAATTTAACATCACCTGCAAGGATCTCTTTTCTATTATAGTCATGCACCTTGCTCATAGCAAAGCTACCAGTGCTACTTATATTTGAGCTTAAAATAGAGCCATTGATGACCTTGGCTATCTCACCGTCGCAATATCTGACGAATTCCATAAAATCAGCCTGAGAACCTCTACCCTCTAAGACCTTGATCACATCGTTTGGACCAAGCACGGCACACGAGCCACTGCGGATATTTTTAAAGGCTTCTGCCATAAGCGATATGACTTTCTCGTCCCCACTTGAGCTATTGCCTATAAGTGGTGGTACTCCTAAAAACTCTGTAAATTTAAGATACTGACTAAGCACGAAATGCTTGGCGAAAGCTATCCAGAGAGTCTTTATGAGAGCAGGTTTCGCATAGATACTCATAAAAAACGGCTCTTTTGCCTCAAAACTCTTACCGTTATTTATCAAGAAAGGCTTATTCTCTTCGATATGTATAAATTCTCTATCTACTTTTGAAACACCAAGTGAGCCATCCTCTTTGATGTAAAGCTCGACTAGACTCATACCAAATACACGAGCCTCTACGCTTGCTTTTATGAGCTCTTCAATATTTTCGTTCTCTGCTTCGCCTAACGAATGTGTAAAAAATTTATTCGTGATAGATGATATGCGTTTCTCACATTCGGCTCCTATCGAGCTATCTTTATCCTCAATAAGGCTAAATATCGGAAAAAGCTCTTGTTGATTTTTTGTAAGCAATGCAGCTCTTATCTTGCCGCTACTTAGCTCGCTGTAGTTTTCGATGTCGGTCTTTGTATAGTTGCCCTTTGGACGAAGCATTTCTATGAGCTCTTTTAAGCCGGTTTTTCTTTGCATTTTCTTATATCCTTTTTGTTAAATTTCATATTTCACGTTTAGAGACGTTTTAAGAGCCAAAGAGCAAAAAACGTATGATTTATCGTCCAAGAAATTTAAAGCGATTCTAACCACTCTCTAAACACCTTAAAATTGATTTTTATTTATCAAGTAAGCCCCTTAAAAATTTCTCTTTATCTCTTTTACTTTTTAGTATTTCATTCACCTTTTCATAATCAAAATTTGGAGCTTTTGCGATACGCCACGCCATCTCAACACTATCAAGCCCGTCATCGTGTGCAGACTTTGGGTATGTATCAAGCTCATCTATAAATATGAGCGAGCTTTTGTCAATTAAAATTTGAGCGTTATTTATTGGCGGAGTCAGGCTATCGATACGTAGCTCCTTTGGTATATTGTTTTTTAGCTCCACAATCGGTAAGTAAATACCAAGCTCGCGGGCTCTTTTGTCTAGCATGTCTTTAAAGAATTCTTGAAATTGAATCGTCTCGATAGCGATTTTTAGCGGGCGATTGAGTGAAAGTATGCTAAGAGCTATTTGGATGATCTTTTCGATCATAGCTTCTGGCTTTGTCTTGCTCATTTTCACGCTTGCATAAAATTTGCCTTCATAAAAGCCAAGCACGCACACTGCAAAATAATCCCCCTTGCTTTTGCCAAGAGCTGGGTCTATGCCGATATAATATGCATCGCACTTTGGCATGAGATCAAAGGTCTGATAGCCACTAAAACTAGCAGATTCTTTACTAAGCGGTTCATTCTGATACTCGCTCATAAAAGCGTCTTTGTCTTGCAAGTATTCATTCCAAATACTCTTTTTATCTAAGGTATCATTGTCAAGCAAGAGCTCTTTAAAATTTAACTTGCCACTTTCAAAATTTTCAGGAAATTTCCTAACCAACGGATATGAAAACGTCTGAAAATCACTCCTTGCTTCAAGCCTAGCAAGTAAGCTATCGTGATGAAGCGTAGTGCCTACCACGATGATGTTGTGATTTGTGTCATCGCGAGCTGGCAACTTCATCACGGCTTTTACAAACCATTCATTCATATCATCGCGCTGGGCTTTTGTTTTTATGTTTTTATCGTTTTCCAAGTCATCGCAGATGATGAGCTGGGGTCTATGTCCGCGCCAGTTTTCACCACGTATCTTTTTGCCAGCTCCATATACACTTATTTTAAACGCGCTCTTGCCAGCGTAAAATACGATCTCTTCCTTTGTCCAAGTCCTACCCTTTGTTATCTCGAAGTCGTTTATTAGCAGTTCGTTACTTTCAAGCTCGTCTTTAATAAATTCAAGCGTCTTTTTTGAAAGGGCAATAGTGGCTGAAATGATGATGGTATTGTGTTTTTCATCAAGTGCGATAGATTTAAAAAGCACGAAAAACCTGCTGATGAGAGTGGTTTTTGCTGCGCCGCGGTAAGCCTTAAAGAGTAAATTTCTGTGATTTTTTGTTAGTTTGATGGCATTTTTATAAAATTCACGTCTAAAAAATGAATTCTCAGGCTCTTGAATGTGCTTTGCAAAATAAATTTTAACAAACTCATAAAAGCTGCTTTTTGCCTTTTTCAGACGTTCAAGTTTTGCTGGATCTGGCACACGTTTTAATCCTTTGAGCCTTGCTCTTAGCTCCTCAGCCCCCGTCATACTTTTAAAGCCTTTTCAAGTATGGTATCGGCATTTGTAGCCAAAAAGTCTGTCACCTGATCGTTTTTTAATCTTTCGGCTAGGTCTGCAATCTCATTGATGGCTCTTTGCACGGCTTCGAGGCATTTGGCTTTGACATCTGTTTTTAGCGGAGCTTTTAGCTTATAGTATGCCCTGCTGTAAGCGTTTAGAATTTTAAGTCTCTCTTCTGGGTCTAACTCCTTGACCTCTTCAAAAGCTCTATCAAAGCTATCTATAAGAGTAAGGATAAATTCTTCTTCGCTTCGTTTGAGATTTGAGGTATCTCTGCTTTTGGCTAGCGCCAAAGCGTCCCAGTCGATACCAGCTTGTTTATCTTTTGCTTTTTTCTTATATACGGTCTGACGAGTGACGCCATGAGTTTTTGCGATGTCTGTGACAGTGTAGCCTTTGATATACATTTCTTTCATCTCTTGCGCGTCTTTCATCTCATGCCTTTCTCGCCTCGTCTTTTGTGCCTATACTTCGTTGTCGCTTGTCGCCACTTGGTTATATACTATATGTATGCGCTCTCGTTTCTTCGTGCGCCGCCTCGTCTAGCCACAAAATACTTTGGCTCATCATTTTAAATATTTTTGCCCCTGATTTTAAGATGAAAAAAAATTAATTTCACTCTATATAGCAGATATATAGAGTGAAACCTTTTTTAAAAACCCGTAAAATGGGGGCAATTTTTTAAGGAGCAAAACATGGATGGCGTAAAGTGCAAAAGTCTATTAGCACTAAATTTTAAGGAAAACGAAGCCTTAAAGATCTCTCCGATCGGAGAGATAACTGGGCTTGATGGACGAGTATTCAACATAGACGCTAAAACCTTGCTCGAAAGCATCGCAAAAAATAATCTTCATATCCCACTTGACGAAAACCACAATTTTGGTGGAGCAGTAGGGTGGTTTGATAAAGATAGTTTTGAGGCAAGAGAAGACGGCATATATGCAAAGCTTGAACTGAACAAAAACGGCAAGGCTTTGGTCGAAGATAAAATTTACCGCTATCTAAGCCCAGTATATGACGTAAGTGGTAAAAACGTGATAGGACTTGATTCTATCGGTCTAGTCAATCGCCCAAATCTACTAAACAATACAATCAATTCCAAAGGAGAGACAATGCAAAAAGAGCTTGAGGAGCTAAAGGCTAAGAATGAAGCCTTGCAAAAAGAACTTGACGAAATCAAGGCTAAGGCAAAAGAGGCTGAAAACAAAGAGCCCGAGCCAAAAAGCGATGATCAAGGTAAAGAGGCAAACGAGAAGCAGTTAAACTCGCTAAGCAAAAGCGTAGATGAGATAAACAAGCGTCTTGATAAGCTTGACGACACGCTAGGGCTGTTTTTTGGTAAAAAAGACCTAGAAAAAAATACTAAAGGTAGCGGGCTAAGCGAAGATGAGCTAAAGATGGCAAAGATGCTGGGACTTAGCGAAGATGAATTTAAAGGAGGCAAATAATGGCACATTTTGAGGAAACAGCGATCGGCTTCAAGGCGATCTTTCAAAAGACATTCAACGAGACGACGACTAAGGCGGATACTCTTTGCATGAGAGTCACTAGCACCGATCTAAGTGAAAAATACGTTTGGCTGGGAAATTTCCCGATGATGAAAGAGTGGATCGGAGATAGAGACATAAAGAAATTTAAAGACTATGGATACGCCCTTGAAAATGTTCCGTTTGAAGCCACGGTCACAGTGCCAAACAATCATATCGAATATGACAAGGTAGGTTTGTATCGTCCGGCGATCGAACAAATGGCCTACAATGCTAAACGCTTTGGAGGGACATTGGTAGCCAAAATTTTGCTAGACGCCGAAGATGCAACGAAAGGCAAATGCTATGACGGCAAGCCATTTTTCAGCAATGCTCACGTACTTGGTAGCGATACATATTCAAATGTCGGTACGGGCGCTTTGACGTCTGATAATCTCATAGCTGCCGAGGCTCTACTTTCAAGTATCAAAGGAGACAGCGGTCAATCTCTTGGTATAGTGTCGACGCATCTTGTTTGCGGACCAAAGAGCTTAGCAAAAGCTATAAATGCGGTGCAAAAAGAAAATTTAACAGCAGGAGAGACGAACCCGACATATAAGCGGTACGAGCTTTTGGTACTCCCTGAGATCACGGATGCTAGCTGGTATCTCATGGATCTGGGAAAACCGGTCAAACCTTTCGTGCTTCAAGTAGCAAAAGATGGAATTTTTGAAAGCAGCAACGACCATAAATTCTTAAAAGATCATGCACTATTTGGCTGCAAAAGCTTCATGAACGCCGGCTTTGCTCTTTGGCAGCTAGCCTATAAGAGCTCAGGAGTCTAAGATGGCACATTACAGCATAGACGATTTTAGGGAAGACAAAGATGTGGGAGCAACTATACAACAGAGCCAGGCAGAGCCTACTAAACCAAGCGGAAGTGACACAGGAGCTTTGCAAGAAGGCAGCACAGGAAGCGCAGGAGCTGACACAAAACAAGCAGATACCAACGCCGATGCTTCTGGATCTAGCGATGTTTCGCCTCAAGCTTCATCTAAAGGTGGAAATAGAAGAGTGGGAAGCAAGTCTGGCCAAGGAAGCGCTAAAACTGGCGCAAAGCCTCAAAAGTAGTGACAACGAGCCTGGCACTTGCAGTGTCGGGATGAGAGAGTCTATTTTTGACGCACCAGATACGAAAACATGGCTAAAGTTTGGAGATGGGAAATGAATTTAAAAGCGATGTTTGAAAAGATAAAAGACGCTTTTTCAAATGCTATTTGCATAAATGCTATAGAGTCTATCAACCAAAACGGGCTATATCTCGTCTTTGATGGATGCGAAAACATATCGCCAGCAAAGGATAAGGCGAAATTCGCTCTTGTTCTTGCGGCTAATTCTCTTGAAGCGGATAACTTTGCTGCGTTAGGCGAGCTTGAAGCTATCAGAACAAAGCTTTTTAAACAAGCGGCAAACAATGGTGAGAACTGGTATAAACAAATAAAGGCAGCCAAATACGAAGGCAGTACTTTATATCTATATGCAGTCCTTTTTGAAGTCGAGATCGACATTTTTTAAAACCAAAATTTAAGAAAAGGAAAAACAATGCCACAAGAAAAATTAGCAAGACTTGCAAACGGGGAGGTTCGCTTTACGCCAATAAATAGTGACGGAAACTACGGTGATGAGATAGTTTTAGGCTATAACCAAAAAGCAAGCCTGACAAGGTCTGTTGAAACCAAAGAGCTTTTAAGCAACGACGAAAGCTTAGGTGCTACGGCCTGCGAAATAGAAACGAAAGTAACATATGAGTTTAGCACCGAGATTGGCGATCTAAACCTCTCAAATTTAGCTGTTGCATTCAAAGGACTAGTAGAGGAAAAGACCTACGCCGTAGGAGATAAATTTTGGAATGGCAGAGTCATAATCGACGGTAGCGCAAACGTAACTGGTAAGACGGGTGATGCGGTCTTAAAAGACAATAAAATTTATATCCTGACCGATAAAGCTACGAATAAGCCATTTGCCGATTTGTCCCTAGCGCAAAAGAGCTACGGTATCAAGGCAAGAGTTTTAAAACCTGAGGCAAGAGCTAATAACATCGGACGCATAAGCGTCATCGGCACGAATCTAGCAAACGGCAAGGCTCAAATCTTGATCATCCCGAAAGCAAATCTAAAATACGACGGTGAATTTGGCGTGGTGAGTGATGATTTCATCAAGCTTTCATTGAAAGGCAAAGCTCAAAAAGTAGATAACGAGCCGATATTCACGCTAATAGATGGAGAGTGATATGAGGACTAAATTTCCATTTACGCTTGAGATAGACGAGGACAATTTTGCTCTTGAATACAAAGAGCCAAACAAAAAGCAAAGCAAGGAATTGATGGATGAGTTTAGCAAGATAAAAGGCTCGGCAGATGAGTTTTTTGCACTAAAAGATGAAATTGGTGTCTTAGAAGAGAAGAAATCAGCCAAAAAGGAACTTGCGACCTGCTTAGACGGTGATGATAAATCAGCCGTGATAAAAGAAATTTTAGCCCTTATCGATGAGATAGAAGCCAAAAGCAAGCAGCTAAAAGAATATGAAAAGCAAAACATCAACCTTGATGAAGTGAGCTTAAAGAGATTTGAAATAAGCATCGGCGGAGATGACTTTGAAGCTCTTAAAAAGGCGGTCGAAGAAAAAGGCATCAGTTATTATGCTTTGATGAACGCCATAGATGAGACGATAGCTAAAGAGCGCACAAAAAAGTAGAAAGGCTAAAAGCTTTTGTGAGTTTAAAAATGAGCCCGGATGAATTCGGGCTCGATGAGTTTGAAAGGCTCATATATATGGCTTTTAGTCTTGCTTTAAATGTAAAAAGTGGATTTAACGGGGCTTGTTTTAGCTTAGAAAGCATAGTCATAAAAGAATTTTCAAAGGCTCATAAAATAGATTTTTTATGGCTTTATGGAATATGTAAAGAGCTTATGAACGAAATGATAAAGGAGCAAAAGTGATAAATAGCGAGTTAAATTTTGCTATTAAGGCTTTCGCGCTCCAAAATGCTTTTGCGCAATTTTATAAAATGGTATGTAAAGTCAATGATGGCGTATAAACCGACTGCTGTGGCAAGCGCGACAAGCGTCGGGAAATCCGAAAGAAGTATAAACAAGGAGAATATAAGGACTATGCCTAAAACTATGGCTTTGACACATGTCCAAGCGAGTCCTAATGTCACAGAGCTTAAATCTCTCATAGTAGCCTCCTTATTTTTATATGATTATACCACAAAAGGGGTAAAAATTTAATATGTCTAGCAGTAATGATATAAAAATAAAAATAACCATCGACGGAGAAACCAAAAACGTAACACTTATGCGAGAAGAGGTAAATAAGCTCGGAAATAGCATAAATAATGTCGATACCTATGCCAACGCCCTAAGAAGTACCATCGGCAAACTAGCTGCAGTAGGGTTTGTGATAACTGGTATAAGCAATGCGTTCAAAGGAAGTCTTGCTTCGATCGACGCTTTTTCAAATGCTATGGGCAGGCTAAAGCTGGCCACCAAAAGCTCCGAGGAACTAAAAGCTTTAAGCGAGCAAATTTTAAATATCTCAAATAGCTCGAGAGTAAGTTTTACCGAAACGACTGATCTATATACGAGGTTCGCAAATAATCTAAAAAATACAACCATAAGCTCAAGCAAGATGCTTGAAGTCACCAAAGCCGTGAGTCAGTCTTTAATAGTCAGTGGCGCAAGTGCAAATAGTGCAAATGCTGCCTTGGTGCAGCTCGCCCAAGGTCTAGCAGCCGATAGCCTAAGAGGACAAGAGCTAGCCTCGGTAATGGAGCAAACACCACGCCTGGCACAAGCCATAGCAGACGGTATGGGTGTTAGCATAGGAGAGCTTAGAAAGCTGGCCGAGCAAGGCAAACTGACCGCAGAAACTGTATTTAACGCACTTTATAAGCAAAAAGACGTCATCGAGAAAGAATTTTTACAAATGCCTGCGACCATATCTCAAAGCATGGTAACTCTTGGCAATAGCGTTCAAAATCTCTTAGGAAGGCTAAATGAAAGCACAGGTTTTACGAAGCTGATCGCAATGGCGACTAATGCATTATCAAGTGCGATAAACGCTATTGCCCCATATACGCAAGCATTTACGCATGTCATTAAGGTTTTATTAGTGGCGCTAAGCGGGTATAGTGCCTACATAGCCGTAGCAAAGCTAAGGACACAAATGTTTTCTAAGGTGCTACAAGTGTTTTCTGCAAATTCATTCATAGCTTCTCTTATGAGCGCGAAGACTGCGAGCGATGCATTTAAGATCGGTATAAGCGCCTCTACGGCAGCGCTTGGTGTCTTAAAGGGTGCTATGATGAGATTTTTGCCTACGGTAGGCTTCTTAATAGCGTCAGAACTCTTGATTCAGCTAGGAGAGCATTTTTTAGATGTAAAAGAAAAAACGAACGGCTTAAAAACTCACTTGCCTTAACCAATGAAGAGCTTAAAAAACTAAGCATAAATGAACTAAAACTCACGCTGGTAGATCTGCAAAGAGAGCAAGCAAAGCTTATCAAAAATTTAGAGGCCAGCGAACAGGCATTAAATAGTTTGGATGAAGAGATCAGTGATGAGAGCATAAGGGATGAAGCTTTTAGAAGTATAAATGCAGGAGCTAGTAAATTTGAGCAAAAGCTTAACGATGTAAATGAAAAAATCAAAACTACCAAAAATCTAATTGAAGAGCTAAATAACCCGTCTAGCATGGAAAATGCTTTTAGAGGAGCTAGTAAAGAGCTTGATGGGCTACTTGAAAAGTATAAAAACATCAGGGTGCAAAGCGAAATCAAGAAAGATATAGATCAGACCAAAAAAGAGATAGAAAAGCTAAATGGGGTCAGGTATCTTGATAAAGGGCTCGAGGACAAACGAGCGCTTGGTCTAGAAAAAGCACAAAAACAATATGGTAACTATCAAAGAGAACTTTCAAATTTCAACAAGAAAGAGGTCGATGGACTATCAGCATTAAATCAAGCCAATCTCGAAGTAGCAAGAGTTGGCATGAGCGAACGCTCTAGAAAACTAAGCGAGATCAACGAAAAATATAAAAAGTGGCTAAGCGATGGAGTAAATGCCAAAGAAGCAGCCAAAGCAAAAGAGATACTGATCGAGCAATACGATAAAGAAGCTACCCAAAGGACTTTAAAAGCAAAAAATGAAATTTACAAAGACTACTACGAAAAAATCAAAGATTATGCAAGTCTTTGGGCTATAAAAGAAGCCGAGCTAAGGCAAAAGCTAAAAAGCTCTGGCATTGGTAGTGGCGAGATAGAAAAGATGATAGCTCTATCCAAATCAGCCTTTGATAAAGATAGCCAGGACAAGGCTCGTCAAGCAAATATAAAGCAGATAAACGAGCATTTACAGCTAAAAGATAGAGAATTCAACCTCCAAAAACGCCAAACCGAGCTAATAGTGGATGAGACGCAAAAGAGGATGGAGCTTGTCTCTATCGAGCATGATCACGCATTAGAGCAATATGAAGCGATGTTAAAAAAAGGTGAAATTTCACAAGAATATTATGCAAAGGCGTTAGCCCTCGAGGAGCAACTATACCAAAAACAAATGTTTGATGCAAGTAGCTGGGGTCAAGTTGCAAAGAGCACTATCTCGTCGCTTGAAACCGCAATGGGAAGCTTTTTAGATTATTCAAGCGATAAATTTATGAAATTTGGCGACCTTGCACAAAACATACTTCAAAGCCTAGCTAATTCTTTGATGAAGATGCTAGTTATCCAGCCTATCGCAAACGCTCTTACAAGTGGCATCCAAAATTATTTCGGCGGAAGCGGCGGGGCTCAAAGTCTATTAAATTCAAGCGGCCCTAGAGGCGGAGCTTTAACGACCGGCGGTTCGGTTTATAGCGCACAAGGCAACGTCTTTTCAAGCCCGGATCTGCACCGATACGTAAATTCTGTCGTCTCAAGACCAACTTATTTTAAATTCGCAAAGGGTGGTATGCCTAATCTTGGCGTAATGGGTGAAAAGAATGGCGGAAGCCCCGAAGCTATCATACCACTAACAAGGACAAGCGGTGGGGATTTGGGTGTAAAAGCGCAGGTAGATAGCTCACCAAATAATATAAAAATCGAAGTGATAAATCAAACAAGAGAGGACGTAAAAGTAACGAATGTGAGTTCAAGACAAAACATGGAAGAGCAAGTCATAAGCATAGTAATAGGCGCGGTTCAGACAAATAAAATGGGTATGCGCGATGTCTTAGGAGGCGGACGATGAATAAATACCCGACCTATCCGCCAATAATAGTCGGCTCTACCCGCACCTTACAAAATCCAAGCTATCGCTCTCAAAGCGAGAGCGGATACACGTTTAGTCGCAAAAAATGGACGAAGCCAAAGAGCAAATATAGCCTTAACTATCCGGGGCTAAAACATGAGGATTTTAAAATTTTAGAGGATTTTTTTATAGCGAATCAGGGGCTTAAATTCGAGTTTAAGTATCCGCTTGAAAACGAAACTAAAATTTGCGTGTTTGCAATGGATGAGATAAAAGCAACCGATGACGTTCAAGGTTATTGCTCTACAAAAATCGAGCTAGTAGAGGTATGAGATGACGCTTAATACTATAAAAGACTTAAATGCTCTTGATAGTGAGGGAGTTTTGTTGGTCGCTCTTGAGATCGCGATACCCGATACCCCGATCGTGCGTATAGTAAGAAATTCCGAAAACATAATTTTTAAGAATAATGAATTTATTGCATTTCCATTTAATATAAGCGAGATAAAGACTGCAAAAGGCGAGGTTCCGCAGTTTCAGCTTCAAATAGACAATACTAGTCGCGCGATGCAAAATTACGTTCAAATGTATGATCGGTATTTAAGGGTTCATGGTGTGGATAATTCGGCGATAAAAGCTACCGTTTATGTTTTAAACACCAAAGATTTGAACGAGTCGATATTAGAAGAATACTTCGAACTCACGGACTTTAATAGCGATAGCCAATACGTAACCTTTAATCTAGGCTCGCAAAATCTTTTTAATATGAGTTACCCGATAAGGAAAATGTATAAGGATTATTGTCCGTTTAAATTTAAAGATGAGTGTTGCGGATATACCGGGAACGCTACTGGTTGCAATAAAAGTTTGGCTGATTGCAGGGCCAAAAATAACTCCGTAAGGTTTGGGGGCTTTTTAGGCATACAAGGAGGTTACAAAAGATGAGGGTCGCGGACTTGATAGGCACGCCATTTAGCGAGCTTGATTGCTTTGCTCTTGTCAGGAAATGTTACGAGATAGAACGCGGTATCGTCATCCCGCCTGCTCGCAGCCCGCATGATAGGGCAAAAATGGTATTTAGTGAATTTTTAGCCGAGATCTCAAGCAATTGGCACAGAGTCAATAGGCAAAAAGGCGTTTGTGTCGCCCTAAGATACGATATGGCTCATCCAAAGATAGTAACTCACTTTGGTTATATGATAGATGAAAACCATCTGATACATACCACTAGTCAAACCGGGGCGATAATGGAAAACATTAAAATTTACGAGAAACTAGTAGAGGGCTATTATGACTACAAATAAGACCGAGATAATAACCTATCATAACGTCCTAAATCCGCTTGAGCGAACTATCGTAACCGATAAGATTTATAAAAATATCGATGAAATTTTAAAAGATTTAAAATACGATAATGGGATTTACGACCTCGTGGTCTCAAGAAATAGCGTCATCGAAGAAGGGTTTTTCGAGATAAATCCCGGCGACATCATAAACATAACTATCGTTCCAAAGGGTGGCGGTGGCGGAGGTAAAAAGATAATAGGCATCGTAGCTATGATAGCCATAACGATAGTAAGTTACGGGGCAGGTGCTGCGTATGGTGCCAGCGTAGGTAGCGCACTAGGCGTCAGCACCGCTACCGGAACGGCTATAGTGTCCGCTACCGTAGCTGCGGTAGGCGGACTTCTTGTAAATGCCCTTATGCCAAAACCAAACATGAGTCTTGACTTTAACAAGCAAGATTTTAAAAACTCTCAAACATATAGCTGGGCGAGAGCAACAAATCAAGCAATGCAAAGCGCACCGATACCAAAGATTTTCGGCACGCATAAGATAACGCCGCCACTTATCGCAAGCTATATAGAAGTAATCGACAGCAAGCAGTATTTTAACGGGCTTTATGCACTAAATGACGGGTTGATAAAAAGCGTAAGCGATATAAAGATCAATAATGAATCCGTAACGAATTTTAAAAACGTAACTTATGAGATAAGAAAGGGCGAACTGACTCAAGAGCTCATACCTAGCTTTAACGATACCAGCTACGACAAGCCCGTAAGCAAAAAGCTCGATCCAAAAGGCGAATACTCATACACTTCGACCGACGGGAATTTCGTTACGGCATTCATAATAAATTTTGTGATGCCAAGAGGCATATATGCTGCTAATGACCGTGGTGGGCTAGATGAACTTGGCATACCTTTATCCATTGAATACTCTACTGACAATAAAAACTGGATCGTCGAGAGCATGGGTATAAGCGGAGCTACTACCGCAGCCGTTAGGAAAACCTTCAAAAAGACGGGTCTGGCCGCGTCAAGATACTATATAAGAGTAAAACACAGCTATCCTATCCCTGATTCAAGCAGATATGCTACCGACTGCTATATAGAATATATAACTGAAATAATTTCGGATGATTTCATCTATCCTAGGACGGCACTACTTGCCGTTAGAGCCTTAGCTACAGGTCAGCTAAGCGGTTCGGCTCCTAACGTATCTGCAGTAGTGAGCGCAAATTCCGATAATCCTGCCTATGTCGCAAAACAAATCCTAGTAGATAGTGGCATAACCGAGGATAAGATAAGTCCCGGCTTTGAAGAATGGGCTAAATTTTGCGACGAAAAGAAGCTAAGATGCAATATCGTATTTGATAGCGAGTTAAGTGTCGCAAAGGCGCTTGATACGATCGGCTTACTTGGGCGCGCCAGCGTATTGCAAGCGGGTAGCAAATTTGACGTCATCATGGATAAAGCAGGCCTCATACCGGTGCAAAGCTTTCTTTTTGGTATGGGAAATATCTTAAAAGATAGCTTCAAACAGACTTTTTTACCGATCGTAAATAGAGCGAACTTTATTGAAGTAACATATTATGACAAAAACAAAGACTATGAGCCGACGATCGTATCCGTTACGAATACTACATACGATACGGCTACGGTCATTAATAAAACAGGTGTAACTCTCGTAGGCTGCACGGATGAGGAGCAGGCAAGGTCTTACGGACGTTTTCAAATAAACTGCAACCGCTATCTGACCGAAACGATCGAGTTTGAGGCGGATAAAGATAGTTTGGTTTGCAGATACGGCGACATCATCAAGGTTAGCCACGATACCCCGCAATACGGCTTTAGTGGCAGGCTTTTAAATGATAGTGAAAACGGGGTAATTGAACTTGATAGAGATATTGAGATGCAAAAGGATAAGACCTATGCCATACAAATAAAAAACGACAAGAACGAGGTAAAAGAATTTCAAATTTTAGCTCGGCTTGAACCTAATAAAATAAAAGTGGATATGGGAGCTGATACCTTTAAAAAGTATGATAATTACGCATTTGGAGAGATAAATAAGGTAAGTAAATTATATAGGATACTCAAAATCTCGACCGGCGGAGAATTTACTCGCCATATCACAGCGATAGAGTATAACGAAGACATATATAACGATAGCGCCCAAATCAGCTCCGAAAACAAATCCTCTTTGCAAATAAGAAATTTAAGAGCGAGCGATTATATAAAGCTTGATCTTGCAAAAAATATCCGAACCTTTGTTAGTATAGCTTGGAGCGGCAACGCACTTTCATACGATCTGATTTATAAGCAAAAAGAAGAAACCGCATATAAAAGCGTAAAGCTCTACGATTCGTTTTTTGAGTTTGAAGCTATCGATGGTAAAACGTATGAGATCAGCGTAAGCGATGCTCTTGGCTCAAGAGCCAGCATAGAATACACCGTGCAAGGCAAAATAGCAAAGCCGCCAAAAGCATCAAACATCCAAGCAAAAGAGACAAAAAACGAGTGGGTCATAGAGTGGCAATATAAAGATAGACCGATCGATTTTAAAGAGTTTGAAATTTATGAAAACAATGTCTTGGTGCAGACTACGACTCTAAACAGAGCAAAGCTAGCAAAAGATAAGCTAAAAAGCGTCATAACCATCGTTGCAGTAGATACAAGCAATGTTAAAAGCGACAGCATTAGTTTAAATTTAAACGTTTCGCAATTACCAAAGGTATCAAACTTCGAGATTTCTTATAAAAGCCATCAACAAAACGTGGCTACTTGGCAAAGTTTGGGCGATGAGCTTTCATACGAGATAAGACGGGGCGAAGAGTGGCAAAGCGCACAAAGAGTATATTTGGGCTCTCAAACTACGGCGAATTTAGAATTTAACGGAAGCTATCTTCTAAAGGCGTTTTATATCAATGAATACGGACTTAGAGTAGAAAGCGCACAGCCTTGTATTTTAGTAATAGATGAAAGCAAAGCGCAATCAAATGTTACCGAGGTCATAAAATTCCCAAAATGGAGTGGCAAATTTATTGATACGCAAATTTACAATGATGCCCTATGTTTAGCGGGCGATTATGAAAATCCTGACGTCTCAAAGCGCAAGCTAACGAGCATGGAGGGATTTTTAGAGTGCGAGAAAATAGTAGCTCTAAAATCGATAAAAACTTGCGAGATAAGCTCAAGCATAGCCGTAAGCGGACTGAAATTAAATATGAACTTTGACATGATAGAAAATGTTGATGCTATAAAAAATATTGATAATCTAGCGGGAGAAGTTGATAATTTCAGTGCGCAGGTGCAAATTTGCGTTAGCTTGGATGGCGAAAATTGGAGTCCGTATGAAGTCCTAAAAGACGGGCGATACGAGGCATTGGCTTTTAAATTTAGGCTGACGCTAGCATCAAACGACATTCATATAACGCCGTTTATAAGCGCATGCAATATCGTTGTGGATATGCCGGATGTCTTTGAGAGTGGCTCTGGCATTTCAGATAGCAAAGAGATAGAGATTTCATACGAAAAAGAATTCTCGATAGCTCCAAAGGTGCAGATTATAATCATAGACGCAAACGCGGGAGATGACGCCGTGCTGATGCAGCAAAGCGCAAAGGGCTTTAAGATAAAGATACTAAACAAAAACGGCAATGCGGTAAAACGCAAATTTAACTACATCGCAAAAGGATACTAAAATGGCGCAAACAGATGATTTTTTAATAGATGCGAATTTGAGCGGGACAGCTTTTAGAGAGCAGGCCTCAAGCAAGCTGACGGCTCTGGCTACATCCAATCTTGGCGAACTCTCTCCGCAAAACCCGTTACCGGGCATGATATGGTTTGATACGAGCGAAGATTCCACTCACTATTTAAAATTTAGAAATAGCGCAAATAGCCAGTGGTGTGTGCTTTGTTCCATCGTAGCGGCAACTAACATAATAAAAATAAATTTGTCCGAGGAGCAGCTGGATGAAGCGTTAAAAACAAATTTGACGCTGTCGCAAATCAAAAAAGATATAAATTTATCCCTATCCTCGATACAAGAAAACGTATCGGCTTTAAGCGCTCAAATCGGCACTTTGCCTAAAAAATTTTACGACAAAGATCAGTGCGATAAAACGTTTTTAAGGGTGGATGCCGCAGCAAAAGATAGTGAGAAGTTAGGCGGAACTCCAAGCGAGGGATACCATAAAAAAGATAGCGCCAACGGCTCGAAAATCACCGCTGAAACAAAAAACGAGATAGATCTATCGCTGTCGGATAATTTTAACATAACGCTTAGTGAGCAAGGTATTTTAACGCTTATAAACGCCAACATCGGGCAATCAGGCGTCATCACTATTCAAAACGCAGCAAACATAACCGGATACGGCGTAAATTTAAAATGGCGAGACGTGCCTAAAAATTTAAGCCAGACCGAGACATTTGCATATTTCGTAGTTTCCGATAAAGACATAAGAATGGGGAGGGTTTAAATGAACTATATGCTTTTAGTAAGCGGAGGCAACGCTATAAAAACGATATTTCAAACGTCAAACGGATATGAATACTATAACCATGACGCTCATCGTATGTCAATTCCCATGCCGATGCTAAGTAAGGATTTTAACGGCACTTTGACCTTATGGGGTAAAGCAATATATGAGACGGAAAGAGATAGGACGGAGTTTTGCGGCATAACCGCCGTGCATGGCAAACAAGAGGCGCAAATGGAAGTCTTTAGCACATATTTTAGACCGAACAATGCCACTGCGGTAGGTAGTGATAATCTCGCAAAAACATCTTTTAAGGTAGTATTAGTAGAGCCAGCTCAACAAGATAAGCCGCTTTATCTTCAGATATATTTTCCTGAAAGCACGTTTATATTTTTTCAGCAAGCAAAGATCGCAATAGGAGATATAGGAACGTTTCCGGGTGTTTTATTTGAAAGCAACAACGCCGCCACGGATTACTTTGGTATAGGCGGTTCTACGACAGTTATCGTTCCTTTATTCGATGTTCCGGAAAAATATAACGGAGTTTTAAAAATAACTTGTAGCTACGATAGGGGCAATGTCGAAAGTAGAGGCGCTTGCTTTTTGGAGACTACGATCAATCCTAGCTTAGATGAATTTGCTATTACTACGGCGCATTTTAAGACATATAAAAACGGCGAAGCGGAACAAGAAAAAGATTTGCCGGTTTGCATATTCGTAGGAAGAAATAAAAAGATTTTAGACGGCTCGGTAACGGTGGCTGCATTAGGTATTAGAAAAAACGGCGTCCCGTATGTGCCATTTGCGCTTATTGCATGGGATAAAGTAACCATACAAGCATTATAAGGAGCAAAAGTGAAACTATATAACGTAAAAACCAAACAAATCCAGAGCAAAGATATAATAGAAACCAGCAAGGGACTACTCTACGTAAGCTTTTTAAACGATGATGAACTGGTATTATACGGATATAAGCGAGTAATAGAGGATGCTTATCCTCTAGACATAGGCGAGATGAACGAAGCCGTAAGAATAATCAAGGAGACTGATAAGACATATCATATTGGCTATGAGGTGCATCGAAAGTCCTTAGAGGACTTAGAGACTGCGTTTAAAATTTTCGTTCAAGACATTCTTGATACAAAAGCAAAAGAGCATGGGTATGACAGCATAGTATCGGCTTGCTCTTATGCTGGATATGACAATGACTTTCGTGCAGAGGGAGAAAAGTTTGGAGTATGGAGAGCGCATATATGGCAGTGGGGATATGCCTTGCTAGCTGACATTAAGGCAGGTAGAAAGCAGATACCAACTAGTCTTGAGGAGGCATTAGAGGGAATGCCTAAATTTAATGATTGAAATTTATACATAAAATAATTTGTGTATCAAAAAATCTAAATTTTAATAGACAAAGGAATATGAAATGAAAATCAGGATAGGAACGGCTTTTTGCGAAGCCAAAAGGGGCTTTAGCGGGCCGTTGGCGGATGGGCTTTGCTCGGACGACAATATCGGCATAAAAATAAGACGACCTACACTAAAACCTTTTAGCAAGGATAAATTTGAGTTAGTTGAGCCTTATAAATATAAAGATATAAAAATTCCAGTAGGTTATAAAACAAATGGAGCAAATATCCCGCGTATCTTTTGGTTTATATTTCCACCAAATAGCCCTGAATATCTTAGCGCGATAGTAGTGCATGACTGGCTTTGCGAGCAGGCGGCAAAGCTAGGCGGTGCAGACGAACAGCCCGCACGAGTGTTTGCTGCGGGTCAGTTTGAAGCTTTTAAAAAAGCCGATGAAATTTTGCGTGAGATGATGACAGGTTTAGGCTGCTCGAAATTTAAAATTTATGCGTTTTATGTTTCGTGCAGGATCTATCATATATTAAAGTATGGAGCAAAGCGATGATCTTAAATATAAAATTTTGGCTATCGATCATGGCTATTTTAGTGCTTACGTTGCTTGTTAGCGGTATCGAAATTTGGCATCTAAAAGGTGACGTCTCAAAAGCGCAGGCAGATCTGAAAGCTGCACGAACACAAATAGCTTTTAAAGATGCTAGCCTAGCGGTCAAAGAGGCCGACCTACAAGTGGCAAACTCCAAAATCGACCTACAAAATATAGCGATCAAACAACTTGAAGTTTCAAAGCCGGATATTCAAAAAATCAAAAAAGAGATTGAAACTAAATTTGAGCGGATAAAGCCACCGCAAAAAGCAAAAACCAAAGAGACAAAATGCGAAGCAGAGCTAGTATATTATCAGGATCTATTCAGGGAGCTAGGCGATGACTAAGACTATAAGAAAATTAGATATTCATGACTTTATGCAAAGAAACCTTAGAAAGATAGTTTTTATCATATTGCTTAGCTTTGCTGTGATAATGGCTGGCTGTGCTAACAAACCAGAAATCATCACAAGAACCCTGTATCAAGACGTGTATATCCCCATGAAATGTGACGTAAAGTTACCCGAAAAGCCAGAATATGACAAGAACGATCCAGATAGTGCAAAGAAACTGGCGATCTACTATAAACAAGTAGAAAAGCTCCTTAAAGGCTGTATAAGATGAACGATACGAGCTGGCTGCATAATCTTTTAAATAATATTTCTAACTATGCTTTAGCTTTGCTCGTTGGGTTTCTTGGCGGGATGCTGGGTATTGGTAGCGGAAACGTCAGACTCAAAGGGCACGGTATAACAAGAGGTATTTCTTGGCTCGTAGCAGTTGGCTCATCCATGCTCTTTTGCGTAGCTACATATGCCTTGATAGTTCATAAATTTGCCAATGCCGAGCTTGGTATAGCGCTTGGCGGAGCGGTAGCATGGCTAGGAGCCGATTGGGTAAAGAAAAAGATAGATAAATTTATAGATACTCTCATATCCATGGTAGCTAAAAAGAGTGTGGATGGTGTATCAAACAACGAAAGATACGATAATGAGGATTTAGAGGATATACCAAGACCGCCAAAGGAATACTGATTAAAGAAAGGAAAAGTAAAAAATGGCTGATTTTAATAAAGCTTATGAGAGGATGTTAAAGCTTGAGTTTAGCTCTGCTTCGGATGCATTACATAAAAATAAAAATGAGAAAGGGCTTACTTTTATGGGCATCTATGAGGGGGCTCATCCAAGCTGGCGTAGCTGGAAAACTATCAAAGATATACTTAGGGCGTGCAAAGATATGAAAGAGGCATCTAGGCTTTTATATAATGATCTAGCTACAAAGGCGGACGTGAAGGAGTTTTATCTAAAAGAATTTTGGCAACGTATGAGGCTAGATGAGATCATCGGCCAAAAGATAGCTGAGGAGATATTTGTATTTGGCGTCAATGCAAATCATAAACCTGCGGTAAAACTGGCTCAAAGGATAGTGGGTGTTAAAGATGATGGCATCATGGGCGAGCAAACTATAAGAGCGTTAAATTTATATAATGAAGTAAAATTTGACAAAGAATACGATGAAGCAGAAAAGGCTTTTTATGACAAGATCATTAAACTGCATCCTGAACTTGATGTCAATCAAAGAGGCTGGTATAGACGGGCGGAAGCAGTATAAAATTTATGTGTAGAGAGTGGTTAGAAAATAATTCTTTATATCTTTAAATCTCACTGAAATGAGAATTTGCGCTTTATGAATTTTCTCATTTTAATGAGATTATTTTTCTCATTTCATTTGGCGGTTTTACACATCCGGCCTCGATGACGCACGAGTCATATCCAAAAGAGCTTCAAGAAAAGATCGGTATCTCGCAAAACCTACTTCGTCTGGCTATCGGCATCGAAAATGCGGACGATCTGATAGATGATCTAAAACAGGCTTTGATAAAGGCCAAAAAATAAATCATTGCTACCTAAATTTAGGTAGCAATCTACTTATCGCGTAAAGCGTAAATTTACTACCTTTGCGCGGTATTTTACTTATTTTTTGTCTTGCTGCCCCAGTATCCGGCTAGAAGCGAGCCCGAGATGTTGTGCCAGATGCTAAATATCGCTCCGGGTAGGGCGCTGAGTCCTGAGAAATATTTGAGCGCTAAAGCCACGCTTAGACCGGAATTTTGCATACCGACCTCGATAGCGATCGTTCTAGCGATCTTTTCGCTAAAGCCAAAAATTTTAGCCCCGACGTAGCCAAAAAATAATCCCGCGCCATTGTGAAGTATAACGGCGATCACGACGATAAAACCGACTTCGTGTAAACGTTTATTATTCAGCGCGACTACGATAGCGATGATGAGCACGATGACAGCGATCGAAACGGCCGGTAAAAACGGCTCTATACGCTTGACGCCTTTGCCTAAAAATTTATTTAAGATCACACCGAGAATGAGCGGTAAAAGTGTGATCTGCACGAGATCTATGAGCATATTTGTTACAGGCACATCGATCTTTTGTCCGATGTATAGCCACGTGAGAAACGGCATCAGTACCACTGAAAGTAGCGTCGAAGTGAGCGTCATGCTAACAGATAGCGCCAGATCGCCCTTAGCTAGGTAGCTCATCACGTTTGACGCCGTGCCACCTGCGCTAGTGCCTACCAGCATCATGCCTATTAGCAAGTCGCCCTCCAGTCCTAAGGCCAAACAGATCAAAAATGCAGCCGCCGGCATGATTAGAAACTGCAACACGACGCCTAAAATCAGCGCGAATTTCTGCCTCGCCACTTGACGAAAGTCCTCGAGACTAAGCGTGATGCCCATACTGAGCATTATGAGCATCAAAAGCGGCGTTATAGCGGGCTTAAAGCCTACAAACATATCGGGCCAAAAATAGGCGACTACGGCGAAAATAAATGCTAAAAATGGAAATATTAAAGTTTTCATGGCGGCGATTATAGCATATTAAGCTTCAAGCGGCTTTGGCTTGTCGAAATAAAATCCCTGAGACGCGTCTATGCCGATGGCATTGACCGTGTTTAAAATGGTGTTTGAGTGCACGAATTCGGCGATGGTTTTTATGCCAAATCTCTTAGTGAATTCCACCATCAGCTCGACCACTTTGCGTGATTCCTCGTTTTCATCGATATTTTGTATCATGGAGCCATCTATCTTGATGTAGTCGGCTTTGATCTTCATTAGGTATTCAAAATTCGAATACCCCGTTCCAAAGTCGTCTATCGCGATCTTGCAGCCAAATTTACGCACTTCGTTTATGAAGTGATTGACCTTGTCGAAATTTTCGATGCCCTCGTCTTCGACTACCTCGATAGTGAGACGTCGCCCGATATTTTCGTATTTTTGTAGCTTTGCTTTGAAAAATTCCAAAAATTTAGGTGACAGGATGTCCTCGATGGCTAAATTTATACTAAATTCGTCGCTGTTTTGTGAAAAATGCTTGAAGGACTTTTCTATCACGATATCAGTAAGCTTTTGATATAGGTTGGAATTTTTGGCTATGCCTAGGAAGTCTATCGGCAAGATCACGTTCCTGTCCTCGTCTATCATGCGTATGAGGCACTCGTATTTTATGACCTGATTGCTCGTGTTATCGACGATGGCTTGTTTGTAAAGCACGATACGATCTTCTTCTATGGCTCTTTTTAAATTTTGAGTCAAATTCACGTTGCTTATGAGTTTGTCTTTTTTCTCCTCGAAAACTACGATCGGCGTTTTAGTCTCTTTGGCGTAGTCTTTTGCCATTTCAGCGGTGATGAGGTGCATGTCGGAGGATATGCCAAACGCCAGGTCGATGTAAAATTTATTGTTTTTGATGCCTAAAGCCTCGTTCTTGAAGTATTCGATGACCTGCTCGCAAAATTTAAAAAAACTCTCTTTATTAAAATCCGGCTCTCGTCCCAGGAGTGCGAAGTTATCGTTTGTCAGCCTATAAAGCTCTAAATTTTTATTTTCCATCAGCCTTCGCACGGCGTTGCTTAGCTTTATGAGGATGAGATCGCCCGTCTCAAAGCCGTAGTATTCGTTGATCTGTTTAAATTTCAAGATATCAAAATTTGCGACGAATACACCGCCCTCGCCCTCGTTTAGCTTATCTATCAGGGCTTGGCGGTTTGGCAGCTTGGTGAGCGGATCTTGCAGGTGATTTTGCAGCTTTTCTTGCTGTGCTATTAGTAGCGTGATGTCCTGGCAGATGCAGACGAACTCCAAAATTTCATCATCGCCGCTTAGTATCGGTGTGATGCTCGTTTTCAGCGAACATACGCTACCGTCTTTTTTGTAGGTTTTTATGACGCCTTGCCACTCGTGCTTAGCCCAGATTTTTTGCGAAATTTGCTTTAAAATTTCGTAGTTTAGCCCTTTGTTCAGCAAAATTTCATTTGGCTTGCCGATCAGCTGCTTTTTACTGACGTCTAGCAGCTCGCAAAATGCGCCGTTTACAAAGGTTATCATATCTCTGGTGTCAAACCTTAGCACAACAGCGGAGCTATCAATCGAGTTTTTGTATTGAGCTAGGAGTATGGCGCTTTGCTTTTTCTCGAAATTTAGCCGCTCTTTTTCACGGATGATCTCGTTTATATTTTGCGCGATCGTCTGAAGCTCTGTAAATTCTATCTCGTCGCTTGCGATATATCCGCCCGTATTTTCACGCTCGCCAAAATATTCGCTAAATTTGGCTATCGATCGATCGAACATATTTTTTATATATTTTGCGCTCATTAGTATCAGCAAAACGACGATACAAAAATAAAACAGATAAATGACGATCTTATAGACAAAGTCATTAAACAGCTCTTGTCTTTGCGCGGTCGCGAGCTTGTCGGTCTCGTCCAGGAAAGTCCCCGTGCCAAGCACGAGCCCCAGCACACCTATGTCTTTTACGAAGCTTAGTTTCTCGGCCCTGGTCCCGTCGTTTTTGCTCCACTCGTATGTCAAAAAGCCCTCTTTGGTATCAAATCTCGCGAGGCTGGTCAGCTGATTTAAAATTTCGTTTCGTTTTTGATTGAATATCGCGTATCGGTTATTCTCGAGCTCGGCGGAATTTGAAAGTAGTATCTTGTCGGAGTTTTTATCGAGCAAAAATAGATATTTATTTTGATCCAACGCGAGATTTTTTATGAAAATTTTAGTCTCGTCTATGAATTTAGCGTTAAATTTATCGATGTCTTTTGAGTATATGACGGCGATGTTTAGCGGCTCGTAAGCCGTGGCGAAGCTAAGGATGTTTTGGCTGCCCACGCTGCTTTGCATGATCGCGGCTTGCTTGTCCAAAGCGTTGTTCGCTAGGGCTAGGACGTGAGCGCCGCTATCTTTGCCAAAGAGCAAATTTCGCGATTTGTAGTCGTAGACCAGATAGTTCTCATCGCCTAAATTTTCAAATTCTATTTTTAGCTTTTTTAGGGTCTGCTCCCTGTTTTGACCCCCTTGCATGTCGCGTGCCAGCTTCGTTCCATCAAGCGCTTTTTGTCTTATGCCGTCGGTGAAATTTTTATACTGGGATAGGTAGTTTTGCTTGATCTGATAGGCGACGCTGTAAATTTCGCCTCTTAAGTTCTCTTGTTCTTTGATTATGAGGTTTTTTTTGATATCCTGAAGCTCGTTTTGATAGCTTGAATAACCGTATCCTACGCCCAAAATTTCAAGCATAGTAACGGCTATCAAAGAGAGGATCGTTACCGATAAAAATACGAATTTCCCCATCGATGAGGTCGTTCGTTTCTCTTTTTTGCTTGGCAAAATCAACCTTTTTATTTGGCTTTGTTATAACAAATCATTGACGCTCGCTTCGCTTCTAAAAATCGCGTTTGGCTTTATGGCTTCATTAATTTTACTTCGTTGCACTCGCAACTGGGGATAAGCTTTTTACAGGGATGCCATTCTCCTGCTTTGAAAGTCAAATCAATACTTCTTTGTAACAGAGCCTTTTGTTTTATTTAGCAGATGTTATTAAAATTTTGTTTAGAGTTTGATTAAAAAGTATGTTTAATTTACGCAATATTTACAAAATATAGCAAAAATGCTTCTAAACGACACAAATCGTAGCTTTTCATGCTAAATTTTATTTACTATATATTTAAAATAGCTCCAAACTCGGTTGAAAATTTTTGATCACGAAGCTTTTTCGCGAAATTTCATTTTGTCCATATTTCGCGATCGCCTCTAAATGGGCTTTCGTGCCGTAGCCTTTGTGCGATTTGTAGCCAAAATTCGGGTAAATTTTATCCCACGCGCACATGAGCTCGTCGCGGCTGACCTTTGCCAGGATGCTCGCAGCCCCGACCTGTGCGACCTTCGCGTCGGCTTTTACCATCGTTTGCACGCCCGTACCATAGTTTTGGTTGCCGTCATATAGTAGCTCGCAGTCCGCAAAATGCAGCTTGAATAAATTTAACGCCCGCCTCAGGCACTCGCTAAGCCCCAGCTCGTCGATCTGCTCGTTTGAAAAATAAACGATGAGATAACGTGAGTTTTGTGTGATGAGGTGAAACAGCTCCTTGCGGCGTTTTGGGGTGAGCTTTTTGGAGTCGTTTAGGCCTGAAATTTCGGCATTTAGCACGCATGCCGCCACCGCCATAGGACCAGCCAGCGCACCGCGTCCCGCCTCATCGATACCGCAAACTTGCATTTAGCTTAATATCTCATCTACTAAGGCGTCGATGTGTATCTGTGCGGTATCGAGCGTCCCGACACCCAAATTTACGCCGTTAAAGATGAACGGAAGCTCGGTGCAGCCAAGCACGACGGACTCGATGCCGTAAATTTTACGCATATTTTCGATTATAGTTAAAAATTTGTTTTGAGTTTGTTTATTTACTATATTAAGTTCGAGTTCGGTCGCGATCTTTTCGCCGATAAATTTCATCTCATCCTCATTTGGGGTGAAAATTTCGATACCGTTTTTCAAAAATGGCGTTTTAAAAAAGCTCTCTTTCATCGTCGTGTAAGTACCCAGAAGTCCTATTTTAGATAGTTTTTCGCGCTGGGATTGTTTTAGCGTCGCCTCCACGATACTGATGAGCGGGATAGGTGAGCGCGCGGCGAGCTCGTCAAAAACGATGTGCGGAGTGTTTGCGCTGATAGCCCCAAACTGCGCTCCTGCGGCGTGGAGGCTGTCGATGCCGTTTAGGAGATATTTAACAAGCTCATCAAATTTACGCTCGCTGCACATTTTTAGCACTTCAAACACACTCAGGCTCTCGACCGTGAAATTTGGAAAGAAATTTTCACCAGTTTTTCGCTGCACACCATACGCGATACCCTCGTAATAAAGCAGCGTGGATGCGGGTCCTGTGCCGCCGATGAGACCTAGTTTTTTCATCGTTTTTCCTTGATCTAAAATTTTATTATGGTAGCATTTTTTGCAAATTTAGGGCTTAAAATCGTGTTAACAAGGGCTAAATTTAGCTTTTTTCTGGGTTTAGGCGTGAGCGGAGATATTGTTTTTATGACACCATGTGATCAAAAGCGGGCAGGACAACGCTAACCATTCTGTATTTTCCTATTTGTATAGAGTGCGCACGAGCGCCATCAAACGCCGCCGACACGCTTCAAACTTCAAATTTTGGCTCAAAATTTATCACAAAATATTTTAGCCGATATTTTAAAATGAGCTGAATCTACCCGTCACTAAGCGTCTTTTGATACTCCTTGCCCCACTCGCAGAGCTCTTTTAGCACCTTTTCCAGTTGCGCTCCGACGGGGCTTAGCGAGTATTCGACCTTTGGCGGCACTTGCGCATACACCGCTCTTTGCACGACGCCCTGCGCCTCGAGCTCTCTTAGCTGATCGGTAAGAGTTTTTGTGGTGATGCGCCCTAAATTTCGCTTTAACTCGTTAAATCGCACGACTTTTTTAGCGTGGATGAGTGATAAAATTTGCAGCTTCCATTTGCCGCTAAGCACGTTTATGCCGAGGCTCATAGGGCAGGTATCGCTAGATTTTTGGGCTTTTGCCATTTTCTCTCTTTGGTATCAAAAAGGATACAAAATATTAAATTTTAACGTATTGAAGGGCTTTTAAAAATACGCTAGGATTGCATTATATCAAATTTAAAAGGAGAAATTTATGATAATAGACGCTCACGAGCACGTTATGACGCCCATTTCCTTGCAGCTACAAAAGCTCCAAACCGCTGGCATCGATAGGGCGATATTGTTTGGCACGACGCCTCATCCCGAGCGATCGCGAAATTTTAGCGAGTTAAAAGATGAGATGAAAGTTTTGTTTAAGATCCTCTCCGGCAGCGTTTCAAAGGAGGCAAATATGACTAGATACGAGCGAAATAACCTCGAATTAGCCGCGCTTGTAAGGGATTATCCTGATAAATTTTACGCATTTGGTAGCGTGCCGACTGGCTTGACGCAAGGTGAAAACGGGATTTGGATAGAAAAGCTCGCTCAAAGCGGCTTTAAAGGCGTGGGAGAATTTACTTTAAGCGACGAGCAAATTTGCGAGATTGAGCCGATTTTCCAGGCACTTTGCGATTTTAGCGGGCTTTGCGTCTGGGTGCATACGTTTTTCCCGCTTGGCAGAAGCGGACTTGAAATTTTGATGAATTTGACTAAAAAATACCCCAAAATCTCCGTGATTTTCGGGCATATGGGCGGGTATCATTGGATGGATGTGATTGACTTTGCCAGCGTCACCAAAAACGCCTATATCGACCTATCCGCCGCCTTTTCGACGCTCGCGCTTAAAATGGCGATCTCGCAGCTGCCCGAAAAGTGCATTTTTAGCTCCGATGCGCCATACTCCGAGCCGCTGCTTTGCAAGGACGCCGTGAGCTTTGTAAGCGGCAACGAGCAGGTGCGTGAAATGGTGCTTGGAGGCAATATTTTACGGCTTATAGGCGGCTAGAAAAGCCCGAAATTTTCGCTCAAAAACGGCTTAATTGCGTCAAGCGGTACGCTCTTTTTGCCCTCGTCGTAAAATGTGAGACCAATCGGTGAAAGGGTGAAAATTATGTCCGTTTTTATGTCAAATTTAGCAAAAATTTGCTTCAAATTTTCGTCATTCAGGTCTTTAAAAATTTGATTTAGCTTTATCTTTTTTTGCGTTTTTTGCGAGACGAGATCGCAAATTTTCAAGGTTTTATTTTTCGTTAGGCATAGATTTTTGATCTTGTCATTTTGATAAAAAAGCTCTAAATTTTGACTCACGCTAGCGGAGTCTGCGTCCTTTGCGAGCCACGTTTGTTTGAGTGCGTCAAGCTCGGATTTAAGCTCATTTTTATATTTTTTGCTAAATTTTGGCGAGAAAAAGTCGCTCACTATGGCGTCAAATCTTTTGCCATTTTGCACGAGCTGCACGCCAAGAGCCAAAATCTCGTAGTTTGCGGCCTGTTTTAGCGTGGCTTTGTAGGCTTTGTTTTTGATGATGATCTTGCCTGCTAGCTCCTCGCCCTGGGCTTTGACATCTAAATTTAGCCACTCAGACTGCACGGAGAGGGCTGAGATTTTCGTACCGTTTTGCTCCATTTTTCCTTTATCAAAGTCAAATTTAGCCCCGTTAAAAAAGGCGTGTCCGCTGATTTTTGGCGGGATTTGAAAATTTTCACCTGGCTTAAAATTTTCAAATTCATTTTCAAAATAGCTTAGATAAATCTCAAATTTCGCTCCGTCCGCGACACCGTCAAATTTATAAAATTTGCCTGGATTTTCGTGGTCTATCTCATATCCAAAAAGCCCGAACGCCAAAAATAAAATCATAAAAATCGCTCGCATTTTCATCCTTTGAATTTTGAAAGACTCTGTTATAATAAATCATTGACACTTACTTCGCAAACCCTGTTTGCTCCGCAAAACGCCGAACATATAGCACGATTTACGCGGTCAGCTACCGCTTCCCTGTAAATCGGCGGCGATAGCGTCGCTTCACAAGGTTTGACTTCGCTTTAAGAGCTGAAAATAAATGAAATATTGTAACAAAGCCTTTTGAAATTATAACGCAAAAATTAAATTTAAATCCCCAAAGCCCACCTGGTGAAGGGTAAAATTTCACATTTTATGCCCTCGATGCTTAGCTCGCCCGAGTTTGCCACGCTGATGACTTGCAGTCGCGAGACGTTTAAATTTTTAAGCAGTGGGTGAAGTTTTTTAAATTTTAAAAATATGATCTCGCTTGCGCTAAAAGGTATGCAAAGCACGGCAAGTTTCCTTTTTATAAGGAAAAAATCAAGCTCTTTGGTATAAAAAATTTCATCCTTAAATTTAAGTAGCTCGCAAAGGATCACATTCGCAAAAGTCGCGGTGAAGTCCTTCTTCGCGCTCAAAGCGTTTCGTAGAGCGAAATTTCTAAAATATAATTTTTTCGTCGCGTTTGGCTCGTTAAATTTTGGCAAAGTAATTATAAAACCGCTGTTTTCTAGTTCATTAAGCCCGGCATAAACGCTATCTTTTGAAATTTTGACGCTTTGCTTTAAAATTTTATAAATTTCAAAGGCGCTGATGGTGTCGTGACATTTTGATGCGCACTCTTTTATGATGTTTAAATTTACAGGGGTTAGCTCCTTTTTTAGGTCATTTTGTAGGCTCTCGCTCACCTCGCTAGCATCTAAAAACGCACATTTTATCGCCCCTCCGTGAGCTAAAAAATGGCTGAATAAAAAATTTGCGTCTAAATTTTTCTTAAAAAATAGAATAAACTCCTCGTAGTCAAGGTAGCCAAGCTCGAGAACGCTGAAATTTTCAAATCTAAATGACCTTTGATCGGTCGCGATAATGATCGTCTCAAGCGCGCCAGTATCTATCTTTTTTAAAATTTCAGCTTCGTTTTGGCTACTTAGATTGTCCACGCCAAGTGCTTTTAAGCTAGGATGCGCGGCTAAAAATTCGCTCAAATCGGTAAGTAAATTTAAAGGATCCGCCCGCAGATCTTTTAAATTTATATATAGCCTCTCTTCGGCTTTGTATTGCGCCAGATATTCACACATCAGGCTTGTTTTGCCGCTTTGAGGAGAGCCTATTATGAGCGTTTTTTGATTTGAGACGAACTGCTTTCGGTTTATGAATTTTATAGTTTTTAAAGGTGTCTCATAAAAAAAATCTAAATTTTGCAAAATTTCTCCTTTTACGCTATTCTAACATTTCCTTTTTAAAAGGAAATAAAATGGCTAAATTTAATCTCAAAATCGCTAAATTCCTTGACAATATAATGCCTTTTTTGTAAAATCACAACCTCTTTACGCAAGACGTATGTCTGCTCGTATGATCGCTTGATCCTATGCGAGGCTTGTTTATGTGAAGAGGTCGCGAGTTTGCGACAAGTTCTTTTTAAAGGAAAAACAATGGAAAGAATCAGGTTAAAGCTCAAAGCTTATGACCATAGAGTTCTAGACCGCACAGTTGCAGCAATCGTAGAAGCTGTCAAAAGAACTGGTGCTGACGTTCGTGGTCCAGTGCCAATGCCTACAAAAATCAAACGCTACACCGTCTTGAAATCTCCACACATCAACAAAGACTCACGCGAGCAGTTTGAGATGAGGATACACGCTCGTATGCTTGACATCGTAGCGGCTACTCCGGAGACCGTAGATAGTCTGACCAAACTCGACCTTGCTCCAGAAGTGAATGTCGAAGTTCGTGCGATGAAATAAGCGAGCAAAGGATAGAGTATGGAATATATCGTAGAAAAAATAGGCATGAGTAGAACGATTTCTACACAAAGTACCCCGGTTACGTTGCTAAAGCTCGTAGAGGCTAAAGTTTGTGAGATAGACGAAAACAAACGCGCTATCGTGGCTTACGCTCATACGAAAGCAAATAACAAAACTATTGCAGGTCAGCAAAAAAAATACAATCTAACTGCCGAATTCAATAAATTTGCAACTCTTGAAGTGGCAAATAGCGAAGTCGGAAATCTTGATTTCACACCGCTTAGCGAGGCTAAAATTTTAAAAGTTAGCTTCAACTCAAAGGGTAGAGGTTATCAAGGTGTCGTAAAAAGGCACGGATTTAGCGGCGGACCAAAAAGCCACGGCTCACGTTTTCACAGACGCCACGGCTCTATAGGTAACTGCGAATGGCCGGGTCGCGTTCAGCCTGGTATGAAGATGGCCGGACACATGGGTAATGAAAAAGTTACCGTTAAAAACGAGCTAGTCAGCTTCGACGCTGAAAACGGCATCGTCGTTGTCAAGGGTTGTGTTCCGGGACACAATGGCGCAATGGGCAGAATAAGGATCGTAAAATGAGTAAAATTTTAGTATTGAACGATAAATTTGAAAATTCTGGTGAGCTTGAGCTTCCTGCGAGCTACGCGGAGGTAAATCCGCACAACCTTTATCTTTATGTTAAATCTTACCTAGCAGGCATGAGAGCAAATACGGCTCACACTAAAAGTCGTGCTTATGTAAGCGGCGGCGGTAAGAAGCCTTGGAGACAAAAGGGACGTGGCGGAGCGCGTGCGGGCTCTACTAGAACTAACGTATGGGTTGGCGGTGCGGTAGCATTTGGCCCGACAAACGAGAAAAACTACTTTCAAAAAGTGAACAAAAAACAAAAAAGGCTTGCTCTTGAGTGCGCTTTAGCTCAAAAAGCCGAGGCGGGAAAGCTTTTTGCGGTAGATAGTTTGGCGGTAGAGTCAGGTAAGACCAAAGATGCGGCCAAGATCATCGAAGCGCTAAATTTAAGAGATGCGCTTATCGTTAAAGATTTGCTTGATGATAAAACGCTTCTTGCTTTTAGAAATATGGCAAACTGCTATGTAGTTGATGCAAGCGAAGTCAATGCTTACCTTGTTTCAGTCTTTAGCTCAGTGATCGTCGAAAAAGCAGCACTACAAACCATAACAAAAGAGGGCTAAAATGGCAGATATAACTGATATCAAAACGATTATTTATACAGAAAAAACTCTTGGCCTTCAAGAACAAGGTGTCGTAGTCATACAAACTTCACCAAAAGTCACGAAAAACGGGCTAAAAGAAGTTTTAAAAGAGTATTTTGGTGTAACGCCGCTTCGCATAAATTCTCTCAGGATCACAGGCAAAGTCAAGCGTTTCAGAGGAAAAGTAGGTCAGCGCGATGAGATAAAGAAATTTTATGTCAAGCTACCAGAGGGCGTTAGCCTAGAAAATACGGAGGCATAAAATGGCGATAAAATCATATAAACCATATACTCCAAGCCGTAGATATATGACGGGGCTAAGTAGTGAAGACATCACCGCTAAGCCAAGCGTCAGAAGCTTGCTTGTAAAAATTCCGGCAAGCGGCGGTAGAAACAACAACGGACGCATAACTTCAAGACATAAAGAAGCCGGTGCAAAGAAGCTTTATCGTATCATCGACTTTAAGCGTAAGAAATTTGGTATCGAGGGCAGAGTAGAAGCGATCGAATACGATCCAAATAGAAACTGCCGTATAGCCTTGATCTCATATAAAGACGGTGAAAAACGCTATATCATCAGACCAAATGGCCTAAACGTAGGTGATGTCATAGCTTCTATCGACGAGGGCGCGCTCGATATAAAACCGGGCAATGCCATGAAGCTTAAATTTATCCCTGTCGGAACGATCGTTCATAACATCGAGCTAAAACCGGGTAAAGGCGCTCAGATAGCTCGCTCGGCCGGTGGATACGCTCAGCTCATGGGTAAAGAGGAAAAATATGTCATCGTCAGGATGCCAAGTGGCGAGATGAGGCAAATTCTAGCCGAGTGTATGGCAAGTATCGGTGTCGTCGGCAACGAAGATTGGGCTAACATCACGATCGGTAAAGCAGGGCGTAACCGCTATAGAGGCATCCGCCCACAAACTCGCGGCTCGGCGATGAACCCGGTAGATCACCCACACGGCGGTGGTGAAGGTAAGAAAAATTCAGGTCGCCATCCGGTAACTCCGTGGGGCAAACCGACAAAAGGTGCTAAGACTCGCCGTAAAAAAGCAAGCGATAAGCTTATAATTTCAAGAAGGAAAGGAAAATAGAGATGGCAAGATCACTCAAAAAAGGTCCTTTCGTAGATGATCACGTAATGAAAAAAGTTGTCGCTGCTAAGGCTAGCAATGACAATAAACCGATCAAAACTTGGTCAAGACGCAGTACGATTGTGCCTGAAATGATTGGACTAACTTTTAACGTTCATAACGGTAAGAGCTTTATTCCTGTGTATGTAACAGAAAACCACATCGGCTACAAGCTTGGCGAATTTGCTCCGACACGCACATTTAAGGGCCACAAAGGCTCCGTGCAAAAGAAAATCGGTAAGTAGGGGTTAGACGATGAGTAAAGCAATTATAAAATTTGTAAGACTTTCTCCTACGAAAGCTAGACTAATAGCAAGAGAGGTTCAAGGAATGAACGCTGAGCTTGCCCTTGCAAGTTTGCAGTTCATGCCAAACCGCGGAGCTAAATTTATAGCCAACGCTATCAGCTCGGCTGTTGCAAACGGCGGGTTTGAGCCTGAAGAGGTTGTGGTGAGCAGTTGCCGTGTAGATGCCGGTCCTGTATTAAAAAGATTTAGGCCAAGAGCAAGAGGAACTGCGAGTAAAATTCGCAAACCGACTTCTCACGTAATGGTCGAAGTATCTAAAGCTCAAAAGAAGGAAGCGTAATATGGGACAAAAAGTAAATCCAATAGGTCTTAGACTAGGCATCAACCGTAACTGGGAGTCACGCTGGTTCCCTACTAAAGCTAGCCTTCCTGAAAATATCGGCGAAGACTATAAAATTCGCGCATTTTTAAAGAAAAAACTTTACTATGCGGGGATCAGTCAAATCTTGATCGAAAGAACGGCCAAAAAGCTTCGTGTGACCGTCGTAGCGGCTCGTCCCGGTATCATCATCGGCAAAAAAGGCCAAGATGTCGAAAACCTAAAAAATGACGTCAGCAAGCTGATCGGCAAAGAGGTCAATGTAAATATAAAAGAAGAAAGAAAAGCTCAAGCCTCCGCTCAACTAGCGGCCGAAAACGTCGCTATGCAGCTTGAAAAACGTGTGGCTTTCCGCCGCGCAATGAAAAAGGTCATCCAAGGCGCTCAAAAATCAGGTGCCAAGGGTATCAAAATTTCAGTTGCAGGACGTCTAGGTGGTGCCGAAATGGCCAGGACAGAGTGGTATCTAGAAGGCCGCGTGCCGCTTCATACGTTAAGAGCGAAGATCGATTACGGCGTTGCGGAAGCACATACGACTTATGGAAACATAGGTATAAAAGTGTGGATCTTTAAAGGTGAAGTCCTTCAAAAAGGTGTCCAACCTGAAAAAACCGAGGACGATGCACCAAAGAAAACACGCAGACCAAGAAGAGGTAAATAATCATGTTGATGCCTAAAAGAACGAAATTTCGTAAGCAAATGAAAGGTCGCAATCGCGGCTATGCAACTCGCGGTGCATCTTTATCGACAGGCGAATTCGCACTAAAAGCCGTTGAAGCCGGGCGTGTAAATTCACGTCAGATCGAGGCAGCTCGTCAGGCTCTTACTCGCCACGTAAAAAGACAGGCTAAAATTTGGATCAGAGTTTTCCCTGATAAGCCGCTTACCAAAAAGCCTCTACAAACTCGTATGGGTAAAGGTAAGGCCGGAGTTGAAGAGTGGGTAATGAATATCAAGCCCGGTCGTATATTATTTGAAATGGCTGGTGTCAGCGAGGAGCTTGCACGCGAAGCTCTTACTCTAGCTATGCACAAACTGTCTTTCAAGTCAAAATTCGTAACGCGAGAGAGTGAAAATGAAATATACTGAGATCAAAGAAAAAAGCGTTGCAGAATTAAACGCGTTGTTAAAAGAGAAAAAGGTGCTTTTATTTACACTAAAACAAAAGTTAAAAACTATGCAGTTAAGCAACCCTAATGAGATTAGAGCTCTCAAAAAAGAGATCGCTCAAATCAATACTGCAATCAGCGCTTCAAAGTAAGGGGTGAGAAATGGCATTAAAAAGAGAAATTCAAGGCGTAGTTTTACAAAAAGCGGGTGATAAGACGGCTACTATTTTAGTAGAAAGACGCGTTATGCACCCAAGATATCATAAATTTGTAAAACGTTTTAAAAAGTATTTGGTTCATGATGAAAAAAATGAGACAAATGCAGGAGATACTGTCGTAGCCGTTGAGTGCAGACCGCTTTCGGCTCGCAAATCTTTCCGCTTGAAAGCTATTGTTGCAAAGGGAGTTGAGTAATGATCCAAAGTTTTACAAGACTTGCAGTTGCTGATAATAGCGGCGCAAAAGAGTTGATGTGTATAAAAGTTCTTGGTGGCAGTAAAAGACGTTACGCTACTTTGGGCGATGTTATCATTTGTTCTGTCAAAAAAGCTCTTCCAAACGGCAAGATCAAAAAAGGTCAAGTAGTAAAGGCCGTCGTCGTCAGAACTAAAAAAGAGGTTCAAAGAGGCAACGGTTCGCTCATAAGATTCGACGAGAATGCAGCCGTCATCCTAGATAACAAAAGAGAGCCAATCGGAACTCGTATCTTCGGACCCGTAGGTCGTGAGGTTAGATATGCTAACTTTATGAAGATCGTTTCGCTTGCACCGGAGGTTTTATAATGGCGAATGTAAAATTTCAAGTCAAAAAAGGTGATCTTGTAAAGATCATCGCCGGCGACGATAAAGGCAAAACGGGTAAAATTTTATCAGTCCTTGCTAAAAAAAGTCAGGTCATCGTTGAGGGCTGCAAAGTGGCTAAAAAGGCTATCAAGCCAAGTGAAAAGATACCAAATGGCGGTCATATAAACAAAGAGATGCCGATACACATCTCAAATGTAGCGAAAGTCGAGGAATAAGAGCCATGGGTAGATTAAAAGATAAATTTAACGAGAGCATAAAACCTGCTCTTGTAAAAGAATTCGATATCAAAAACCCGATGCTCGTTCCTGCGCTAGAAAAGATAGTTATCAGCGTTGGAGCAGGTGATTTTGCAAAGGATCAAAAGGTGCTTCAAAACATGGCTGATACGATCTCGCTTATCGCCGGACAAAAAGCTGTCATCACGAATGCTAAAAAGTCAGTCGCTGGCTTTAAGGTGCGCGAGGGCTTTCCTGTGGGCATCAAAGTGACTCTTAGAAAAGAGCAGATGTATGCGTTTTTAGATAAGCTCATCTCTATCGCTCTTCCAAGGGTTAAAGACTTCCGTGGCTTGCCTAAAAATGGCTTTGACGGACGAGGCAACTATAACTTCGGTCTTAGCGAACAGCTTATGTTCCCAGAGGTCGAGTATGATAAAATTTTGCGTACTCACGGTATGAATATCACTATCGCTACGACAGCTAAAAATGATAAAGAGGCATTCAAATTGCTAGAGCTATTTGGTTTGCCGTTTGCAAAAGGAAAGTAAAATGGCAAAAAAATCAATGATAGCAAAAGCCGCTCGTGCTCCTAAATTTAAAGTGCGCGGCTATACAAGATGCCAAATTTGCGGACGTCCGCACTCTGTTTATAAAGATTTTGGAATTTGCCGTGTTTGCCTAAGAAAAATGGCTAACGAGGGGTTGATCCCTGGTCTTAAAAAAGCAAGCTGGTAAGGAAAAGATATGTTAAATGATTTAATATCAGACGGACTAACCCGTATTAGAAATGCAAGTATGAGAAAGCTTGAAACGGCTAAATTGCTTCACTCAAAAGTCGTCGAGGCTACACTTTCCATCCTTGCAGCAAAGGGCTACGTAGAAAGCTATAATGTCGTAGAAGAGAACAACAAGAAATTCATCAATGTAGTTTTAAAATACGACGATCATGGCAGAAGCGTCATAAATGAACTAAAAAGAGTTTCAAAGCCGGGACGTAGAGTATATCAAGGAAAAGATGATATCAAACGCTTTAAAAATGGCTATGGAACGGTCATAGTCAGCACCAGTAAAGGCGTTATGAGCGGTATAGAAGCGAGTAAAGTAGGTGTTGGCGGCGAGGTTCTTTGTACGGTTTGGTAAAAATGGTTTTTGCTTTGCTAAATTCTATTCTAAGCAAAGCAAATATTTTACGGTATTGTGGTATTGATTCGAAAATGTAGCAATACCCTAGACAAGTAAAAGGAAAAAAATGTCACGTATAGGAAAACAACCTATCGCTATCCCAAGCGGGGTGGATGTTAGCGTTGCAAATAGCGTCCTAAAATTTAAAAAGGGCAACAATACAAAAGAGCTCGACACAAAAGGGCATGTCGATGTCAAGGTAGAAAACGGTCATATAGTATTTTCGCCAAAGGGCGATGACCGCCAAAGCAGGGCCTACTGGGGAACATATAGGGCACTAGCGAACAATATAGTCACAGGTCTTACAAGTGGCTTCACCCGCCAGCTTGAGATCAATGGCGTCGGCTACAAAGCGGCTGCAAAAGGTAAAATTTTAGAGCTTACTCTAGGTTTTTCGCATCTTATAAATTATGAGCTTCCAAGTGGCGTCGAGGCTAGCGTAGATAAAAACATCATAACTATAAAAGGCGATGATAAGCAAGTAGTCGGTCAAGTCGCAGCTCAAGTAAGGGGCTTTAGACCGCCAGAGCCGTATAAAGGCAAGGGTGTTAAATATGTCGAAGAGCGCATAATCCGCAAAGCGGGCAAGACATCTAAGAAGTAAGGGGCGGTAAATGACAGCAAAAGTATTAAAAAGAAAACTCGCTCTTAGGATTAAGAGAAAAAGAAGGATCAGAGGTAAAATTTCAGGTGTTGCCACGACCCCTAGAGTCTCTATTTTCAAATCAAATAGAACTATTTATGTCCAAGCTATCGACGATGTCACGGCTACGACTATCGCTGCGGCAGACGGTAGAAAGCTAGGCATAAAGGCAAACAAACAGGGTGCAGCTATCCTTGCTAAAGAATTTGCAAGTGCGTTGAAAGCTAAAAAGATAGATACGGCTGTTTTTGATAGGAACGGCTACTTGTATCACGGCGTCATCGCGGCATTTGCTGATGCTTTAAGAGAAAACGGCATAAAACTATAACCCAAAGGAAAATCGATGGAAAAATATAATAGAGAAGAATTTGAAGAAGTAATCGTCGATATCGGTCGGGTTACGAAAGTCGTCAAAGGCGGTCGTAGATTTAGATTTACGGCTTTGGTCGTCGTAGGCAACAGAAACGGGCTAGTCGGCTTTGGCTACGGTAAAGCAAAGGAAGTACCTGACGCGATGAGAAAAGCTATCGATGATGCGTTTAAAAACATCATCCATGTCAAGCTCAAAGGCTCTACTATACCTCACGATGTAGAAGTCAAATATAATGCAAGTAGAATTTTACTTCGTCCGGCTAGCGAAGGTACCGGTGTCATCGCTGGTGGTGGTGCACGCCCTATTATCGAGCTTGCAGGTATCAAAGATATCCTTACGAAATCACTTGGCTCAAATAACTCGGCAAACGTTGTCCGCGCAACTATAAAAGCGCTTAGTTTGCTAAAAAGCTAAGAGAAAGGAACTAATATGGCATTACAAAATTTAACTCCGGCTCCCGGCTCGACTCATGCTACAAAGAGGCTTGGTCGCGGTCAAGGTAGCGGAAATGGTAAAACTGCCGGCAAAGGCAACAAAGGTCAAAGGGCAAGAAAAGGCTACAATGAAAAAAGAGGCTTCGAGGGTGGCCAACAACCGCTTCAAAGACGCCTTCCGAAAGTTGGCTTTACGTCTAAATTCGAAAAACCTTATGTCATCAATGTAGAGAAAATCACCGCTATAAAAGAGCTTAGCGAGATCACTGTCGCGACGATCGCAAGCGTGCATAAAATTTCAAAAAGCGTAACAAAAATTAAACTTATCGGAGTAAGCGCAAAAGAGCTAGCTTCAAAAGTAAAAGACGAGAACGTTAGCGTTAGCGGATCGAAATAATGAATAAAACATTGACCAACAAGATATTAATCACGTTGGCATTTTTGTTCGCGTACAGGATACTGGCATATGTGCCAGTTCCTGGCGTTAATGTCGATGTGATTAAAGAATTCTTTAACTCGAATAATAGCAACGCTTTAGGACTATTTAATATGTTCAGCGGTAAGGCCGCCGAGCGTCTTAGTATCATATCTCTTGGCATCATGCCATACATCACCTCGTCGATCATCATGGAGCTTTTAGCGGCAACTTTCCCAAATTTAGGAAAGATGAAAAAAGAGCGTGACGGCATGCAAAAATATATGCAAATCATCCGCTACGCTACCATAGTCATCACTCTCATCCAGTCTATCGGCGTTTCTATCGGCCTTCAAAGCATAACAGGACGTAGCGGCGAGCAAGCTATAATGATAGATATGAACGTTTTCATCGCTATTTCTGCAGTATCTATGCTGACAGGAACTATGCTACTTATGTGGATAGGCGAGCAGATAACTCAGCGCGGTATAGGAAACGGCATAAGCCTTATCATTTTTGCAGGTATCGTTTCTGGAATTCCAAATGCGATCGGTGGAACGGTAAACCTAATAAATACAAGCGAGATGAATTTCTTGGTTGCGATCGGAATTTTCATCATTATTTTGGTGACTATCGGCATTATCATCTTTGTGGAGATGGGTGAGAGACGCATCCCTATCTCGTATTCACGCAAAGTCGTCATGCAAAATCAAAATAAGCGCATAATGAACTATATCCCGATAAAGGTAAATTTAAGCGGCGTCATCCCGCCTATCTTTGCCAGTGCGATACTTATGTTCCCTAGTACCATTTTGCAAGCAAGCACGAACAAATACGCTCAAGCCATAAACGACTTTTTGAATCCACAAGGATATATGTTCAACTTCTTGACGTTCCTCTTTGTCATCTTTTTTGCATTTTTCTACGCTTCTATCGTCTTTAATACAAAAGACATCAGCGAAAATTTAAAGAGACAAGGCGGGTTCATCCCCGGAGTCAGACCCGGCGAAAATACCGCGAGTTATCTAAACGATGTCGCAGGTAGGCTTACGCTAAGCGGTGCGATTTATCTAGGTCTCATCTCGACCTTACCTTGGGTTTTGGTCAAAACTATGGGTGTGCCATTTTATTTTGGCGGTACGTCAGTGCTCATCGTCGTTTCGGTCGCACTTGATACGATGAGGCGCATAGAGGCTCAAATTTATATGAACAAATACCAAACTCTAAGTGCGGTAGGTCTATAAAATGGCGATCTCGCTAAAAAGACCCGCTGAGATCGAAAAAATGCGAGCGGCGAATAAGATCGTCGCTCAAACGCTAGATCACGTTTCTACCATAATAAAACCCGGAATTTCACTCCTTGAAATAGATAAAATTTGCGAAGATATGATAAGAGCTGCCGGTGCCAAACCCGCTTTTAAAGGGCTTTACGGCTTTCCAAACGCAGCTTGCATAAGCGTGAACGAGGTCGTCATACACGGTATCCCAAACCAATACGTTTTAAAAGAAGGCGATATCGTGAGCGTCGATATAGGCTCAAATTTAGACGGATATTTCGGCGATAGCGCCAGGACGTTTGGAGTCGGTAAAATTTCAAAGGAAGATGAAGAGCTCATCGCGTGCAGTAAGGACGCGCTTTATTTCGCGGTGGATTTCATAAGAGCTGGCATGCATTTTAAAGAGATTTGCTACGAGCTTGAAAAATTTATAATCGCTCGCGGGTTCGTGCCGCTTCGCGGATACTGCGGACACGGCATAGGCAGACGCCCCCATGAAGAGCCTGAAATTCCAAATTATCTGGAAGGAAACAACCCAAAGGCCGGTCCGAAGATTAAAAACGGAATGGTTTTTTGCATAGAGCCGATGATCTGCCACACTGACGGCACCCCGATAGTCGGTGAGGATAAATGGAAAGTCACTGCAAAAGACGGCCTAAGAACGAGCCATTACGAGCATTGTATGGCTATTATAGATAATAAAGCCGAAATTTTATCGATAGCTTGAAATTTTAAATTTAAGAAAGGAGGATAGATGGCAAAAGATGACGTCATAGAGATTGACGGCAACGTAGTCGAGGCATTGCCAAACGCAACATTCAAAGTCGAGCTTGACAATAAGCATGTGATTTTGTGTCATATAGCAGGCAAGATGAGAATGCACTATATAAAGATAATGCCAGGAGACCGTGTCAAGGTAGAGCTTACGCCTTATAGCCTTGATAAAGGTCGCATAACTTATAGATATAAGTAAAATTTCAGTATCGTCAGATCCGTTATCGGCGACATACTAAGTAAATTTAAAGCTGGATTTGGATAAAATCCAACCTTTGCAACAAGCTGTATGAAGAATTGTTTTCAAAGTTCCCACTTATTTTGAAAATAGTTGGTTTAAAATTTTTCTTTAAACCTGATGCAGCCCCTAAAAAAGTGGAATAAATTTTTAGGAGACTAAGATGAAAGTTCGTCCTTCTGTAAAGAAGATGTGTGACAAATGCAAAATTGTCAAACGTAGCGGTATCATTCGTGTTATCTGCGAAAATCCAAAACATAAACAAAGACAAGGATAAGGCATGGCACGTATTGCAGGTGTAGATTTACCAAACAAAAAGAGAATAGAGTATGGTTTGACATATATCTATGGCATAGGTCTTTACAAGTCACGTCAAATTCTTGACGCTGCGGGTATCTCTTACGACAAGAGAGTTTTTGAGCTGAGTGAAGATGAGGCCGCAGCCATCCGTAAAGAGATCCAGGAGCATCATATAGTCGAAGGTGACCTTAGGAAACAAGTCGCTATGGATATAAAGGCACTTATGGATCTTGGAAGTTATAGAGGTCTTCGCCATAGAAAAGGCCTTCCTGTTCGCGGACAAAAGACAAAAACTAACGCAAGAACTAGAAAAGGCAGACGTAAAACCGTCGGCGCGGCTACTAAGTAAGGCAAGGGTTAAAGGATAGTAAATGGCAAAAAGAAAAATCGTAAAGAAAAAAGTTGTTAGAAAAAGTATAGCCAAAGGTATCGTTTATATCAGTGCGACATTTAATAATACGATGGTGACCGTTACCGATGAGATGGGGAATGCTATCGCATGGAGCAGTGCCGGTGGTCTTGGATTTAAAGGAAGCAAAAAATCGACTCCTTACGCAGCTCAACAAGCTGTTGAAGATGCACTAAATAAAGCAAAAGAGCATGGTATAAAAGAAGTCGGTATAAAAGTACAAGGTCCGGGCAGCGGACGCGAAACGGCAGTTAAGAGCGTAGGAGCGGTCGAAGGCATCAAAGTGACTTTTCTTAAAGATATCACCCCGCTTGCACACAATGGTTGCAGACCACCAAAACGCCGCCGTGTCTAAGAATAGAAATTAGGAGAAATTATTATGGCTAGATATACAGGACCTGTTGAAAAACTAGAAAGACGTCTTGGTGTTTCTCTTGCACTAAAAGGCGAGAGAAGGCTTGCAGGTAAAAGTGCGCTTGATAAAAGACCGTATGCACCGGGACAACACGGACAAAGAAGAGCGAAAATAAGCGAATATGGCTTACAGCTTCGCGAGAAGCAAAAAGCTAAATTCATGTATGGAATTTCAGAAAAGCAATTTAGAAGATTGTTCCAAGAAGCAGCACGTCGCGAGGGAAATACCGGTGCGCTTTTAGTCCAGCTTTTAGAGCAAAGGCTAGATAACGTAGTTTATAGGATGGGCTTTGCGACAACTCGTCGTTTCGCACGTCAGCTCGTAACTCACGGACATATCCTTGTAAACGGTAAGAGAGTGGACATCCCTTCTTACAGAGTGGAGCCGGGATCTAAAGTAGAAGTTATCGAAAAATCTAAAAATAATCCGCAAATTGTTCGCGCGATTGATCTTACCGCTCAGACCGGTATCGTCGGCTGGGTTGATGTTGAAAAAGATAAGAAATTTGGAATTTTCACCAGAAATCCAGAAAGAGAAGAGGTTATCATTCCGATAGAGGAAAGATTCATAGTCGAGCTTTACTCAAAATAATAGAAGGTATAAAGATGAGAAAGATTACTACATCAGCTTATATGCCAACTGAGATCGAAGTTCAAAGCATCAGCGAGAACGTAGCAAAGATAACTGCATATCCTTTTGAGACCGGTTATGCAGTCACATTGGCTCACCCGCTTCGTCGTCTTCTTTACACAAGCACGGTCGGTTTTGCGCCTATTGGCGTAAAGATCAAAGGTGTCAGCCACGAATTTGACAGTATGCGCGGCATGCTTGAGGACGTTGCGTTTTTCATTATAAATTTAAAGAAAATTCGCTTCAAACTCAAAAACGATAGCGAACGTGAGGTCGTAGAGTATAGCTTTAAAGGTCCAAAAGAGATAACGGGAGCCGATCTTAACAACGATGTCGTAGAGATCGTGAACCCCGATGCTTATCTTGCTACGATCAATGAAGACGCAGAGCTAAATTTCAGCGTTATCATTCAAAAGGGTATCGGATATGTGCCTAGCGAGGAGATCCGCGAGGAGATCGAGGACGATTATATCGCACTTGATGCTTTCTTCACTCCTGTCAAAAAAGCTGTATATGAGCTTGAAAACGTTCTTGTAGAAGACGATCCGGACTATGAAAAGATTGTATTTACCATCACGACAGATGGTCAAGTAGGCCCGATAGAGGCATTTAAACACTGCCTAGAGGCCATGTATCAACAAATGTCAGTATTTAAAGGCGTTTTAGATATCGATGTGAACGCTCCGATGATGAGCAGTAGTGTCGGCGGGGAGCATGCAAAGCTACTTTCAAGCGTCGAAGAGCTAAATTTAAGCGCTAGAAGCTTCAACTGCCTTGATAAGGCTGAGATCAGATATATAGGTGAGCTTGCATTGATGGATGAAAACGAGCTTAAAGATCTTAAAAATTTAGGCAAAAAATCTCTTGAGGAGATAAAAGCCGTCATGGAAGAGATCGGCTATCCTGTGGGTAGTGATGTGCTAAAAGATAGTAAAGAGCAGCTGCGAAAAAAGATCGCCGAGCTAAAATCACAAATGAGTGCAAAAGAATAAAAGGACAATAAATGAGACATAAACACGGATATCGAAAACTTGGTAGAACGTCATCTCATAGATCCGCGTTGCTTAAAAATTTAGCTATCGCGATCATCAAAAACGAAAAAATAGAGACGACACTGCCAAAAGCTAAAGAGCTTAGAAGCTATGTCGAAAAGCTCATCACAAGAGCCAGAAAAGGTGACTCTAACGCTCATAGAGCGGTTTTTGCCGCTTTGCAAGACAAAGAGAGTACAAATAGGCTAGTCACTGAAGTCGCCCCTAAATTTAAAGAGCGCAACGGCGGCTACACAAGGATAATCAAAACCCGCATCCGCCGTGGCGATGCTGCAGAGATGGCATATATCGAACTGGTAAGCGAATAACTAAATTCAAATGGAGGGCTAAATTTTGCCCTCTGCTTCCCCTTATTTTTATACCTTTTGTTATTAGTAACGTCTTATAATCGTCTCCAAATTTTAAAATTTAGGAGATAAAATGAAGACTCTCATAGTCTTGGCGCACCCATCCATAAAGGATTCGAAAGTAAATAAACGCTGGATACAAGAAGCAATAAAGTATCCGGATAAATTTACTATCCACGATATATACGGCGAGTATCCACAAGAGATCATAGACGTAAAGAGAGAACAGATGCTGATCGAGGTACATGGCAGCATCGTTTTGCAGTTTCCGATATATTGGTTCAACTGCCCGCCGCTAATGAAAAAATGGCTTGATGATGTATTCACGGACGGTTGGGCTTACGGTAAGGGCGACGAAGCACTCAAAGGTCGCAACATGGCCTTGGCTGTGATTGCTGGTATAGGCGAGAAAAACTATACCAGAACAGGCAAATATCACTACTCTTTAAAGGAAATTCTAGTACCGTTTGAGATGACTTTTGGCTACTGCGGAGCAAATTATAAAAATTTCGTAGCATTTTACGACGCGGAATTTAAAGCCACGCCAGAGCGTATAGAGGCGAGCGTGCCTGCATATATCGATTTTATCGCTTCGGTTTAGATGCGCTTTTATCTGTTGCGTGCTAAATTTCGCCTGGATTTGAGCACCTTATGAATCGCCTTTAAGAGCTACGAAACAATAAGCTAGGCCATTATTTGAATACAGATCGTATTTCCTGCTCTCATAAGTAGCGGAGCCACTCCCACGCAGGTGCTGTTTTGCTCGAATAGTGTTTGCATTCCCCGCGCTAGAGGTCGTCCCCCGCGCGGAGGGTGGATGAGTAAAATTTGTAAAGCTGACGGTAAATTTCAATAAAGCTTTACTAAACGCGACTACAAGTGGGTCGTTCGTTTTCTTAATTTTTATAAAAATAATCACGGCAAAATAAGCACTTTAAATTTTCTTTTGCCAAAAAGTGTATAATAACCCAAAAATTTCAAGAGGTAAAACATGATACCATTTAGCGACGAAGAGCTTTTAAAGCCTGTCACGGCGAGCCTACAAAAGGTGTTACCGATGCTTGAGAACGACGGTGGAGGCATGGAGCTTTTAGGCATAAAAAACGGCAAAATTTATCTGCGCCTTACCGGGCATTGCCACGGCTGCGCGGCGAGCACGACGACCCTAAAATACGGCATCGAACGCCAGCTTCGCATAGATATCCACCCTGAGCTTGAGGTCGTAAATATCCCCCTTGGAGAAGAGGTCAAATTTGATTAATTATAAAAAACTTGGCATAAAAAATTTCAAAAAAGCTAAATTTCGCGAGGCGATGACATATTTCTCGCTCGCTTATGAAGCCAGCAAAGATAAAAACGTGCTATTTTTCATCCAGCTTTGCTCGCTCGCGCAAGAAAGCCCTGAAGAGGCAAGGATGCTCTTTGAGTATTTCATAAACAAGGATAGGCGCGGCGATACCAAAGGAAATTTCGACGAAATTTTGGAGGTCTTGGAGTCTAGGATCGTTTCTGAGGATGACTTTGAGGAGCAAGACGCGATCAGCTATGAGGACTTTAAAGAGGCCGTCTGGCGCGAGGGGAATTTCAAAAAAGTCTTTGAAAACATCATGTTTTCGACCAAGGTCATGATCTCGAACAAGGACGATTTTTTAGAATTTTTAGAAAATCTCATAAAAAATAATTTCCTTGAAATGGGTATGAACTACCTTGAGAGCGCGGCCGTGATGTTTAGCGGAGACGAGCGCATAGGCGTACTTTTAAAAGAGATACAAAAAAGACAGGGCGATGAAAATATCCATTGATAAAAATTTCGTGACGGACAACTCGAACGAGTGCGAGCGCGGCTGCTTTTTCGTGCAAACGCATGCAAATTCTAAATTTTCCCAAGACGCCGTGAAAAAAGGCGCAAAGCTCATCAGTCTCGAAGAGTGCAAGAAAATTTTAAATATCGACGAAAATATCAAGATCGTCGGCATCACCGGCACAAACGGCAAGACTACGACCGCTGCAGCGATCTACGAGACATTAAGAGAGCTTGGGCATAAGTGCGCTCTTAGCGGCACGCGCGGCGCGTTCATAGAGGGCGAGCGCATAGACGAAAAGGCGCTGACTACTAGCGCGATCTTGCAGACGCTTGGGTATCTAAAAGCTGCAAGCCAGCGCGGCTGCAAATATTTCATAATGGAGGTCAGCTCTCACGCGATAGATCAAAAACGTATCGAGAGCCTGAAATTCGCACTTAAAATTTTTACGAATTTGACCCAGGACCACCTCGACTATCACAAGAGCATGCAAGAGTATGCGCGCGTAAAATCGAGCTTTTTTGAGGACGATAGCCTAAAGCTCATAAATATCGATGACGGCGGGATAAAATTTAACCCTAAAAACGCTTATACTTATTCGCTTAAAAAGCCCGCTTCCTTTGCTCCGGTCGCTTACGGTCTAAAGGGCGGCATCGATGCTGTCATAAAAACGCCAAACGGCGATGTGCAGATAGATTCGCCGCTTCAGGGGGAATTTAATCTTTACAACCTTATCGCCGCACTTGGAGCGGTGTATTTGCTCGCAAAGCCTGAAAATTCCAAGCTTTCAAAGGCGATTAGTAAATTTAGTGGAGTGGATGGACGCGTCGAGGTCGTGAGTAGTGAACCTTTGGTGATCGTGGACTTCGCTCATACGCCTGACGGGATAGAAAAAGTGCTAAATGCGTTGCGTCATCTAAACCTAATCGTGATCTTTGGTGCGGGCGGTGACAGGGACAATACCAAACGCCCGAAAATGGGTGCTATAGCGCAAAGATACGCTCAGATCTGTATCGTCACCAGCGATAACCCAAGAAGCGAAGAGCCAGAAGCAATAATAGATGAAATTTGCGCCGGTATGCGTATGGACGAGAGCGTATCGCGTATCAGTGACCGCAAAAAGGCGATCGAGCTGGGGCTTGGTAGGCTAAAAGAGCTGGGCGCTGGTTGGGCGCTCGTGATACTTGGCAAGGGCGATGAAGAGTATCAAGAGATCAAGGGTGTAAAACATCCATTTAGCGACAAAGAGGTCGTTTTAAAGGCTTTGGCTTTAAAGAGTTGAATTTTCACGTCCCAGCTTGCTAGACGAGATGCAAATCGCCTATTTTTGGCATCGATGCTTTCTTAAAATAGACTCTATTATAAAAAAAGTATTTTCTAAAGCAAAGTCAAACCTTGCGAAACGACGCTATCGCCGCCGAAAATCAGTGAAGCTATAAAGCTGAACGCGATTTTCGTGCTATATGTTCGGCGCTTTGCGGAGTGAGCTGGGTTTGCGAAGCGAATGTAAATGATTTATTATAACAGAGCCTTAAAACAAAACCGAAGGAAAATCATGAGAGTAGAAATTTTATCCAGTAAAATTCACCGCGCTACCGTCACGGACGCAAATTTAAACTACGTAGGCTCGATCACGATAGACGAGGAGCTCATGCGTGCGGCAAATTTACTAGAAAATCAAAAGGTCGAAATTTTAGACGTGAATAACGGCGAGCGCTTCGCCACCTACGTCATCAAGGGCAAAAAAGGCGAGATCTGCCTAAACGGCGCAGCTGCACGCAAGGTCTGCATAGGCGACATCGTCATCATCGTGGCGTATGCTAGCATGAAATTTAAAAAAGCCAAGAAATTCAGCCCGACCATCGTGCACGTAAATGCGAAAAACGAGATGATCAAAAAATAAAATCGCAAATTTTGACGAGCGCAAAAGGGCTTGGGCCTAAAACCTAAGCAAGCTTGTGTTATAATCTGTCAAAATTTCAAAGGTGTTTTTATGTTTGAGGGATTTGACTTTTCTAAGATGGGCGAAGTGCTTGAAAAAGCCAAAGAGCAGGCAGCAGCGCTGGAGGCCGAGAGTCTGAATAAAGAATTCGGCGCAAAAAGCGGCGGCGGACTAGTCAGTGTCAAAGCAAACGGCAAGGGCGAAATTTTGGATATCACGATCGATGATAGCTTGCTCGAAGACAAAGAGAGCCTGCAAATTTTACTCATAAGCGCGATAAACGACGTTTTAAAAATGGCCGAGGACGACAAAAAGGCGATAGCCGGTAGGATGCTGGGCGGTCTTGGCGACTTTGGCTTTAAAGGATAAACGTGAAAAAACTCCTTTTACTCATCTGCTTTGGTGTTTGGCTTTTTGCCGATCCGCGCCCGACTCAAGACGATTTCCACGCTTGCTACGAAAAAAACAAAAATTCTATCGTGGCTGTGAATAACCATTTTGGCGTCGTACTCACCAAGGATCTCATCGCCGTGCCTAAAAACGGCGAAGCCCCGATAAACGACTACGTGAAATTCGATCCTTATTTGCAGCTTTATCTCGTGCGCTCAAACAGCGATCTAAGCCCCGCCGCGATGGCTGACGAGACGAACGAGGAGCGTATAAAAAAGAGCACTTGGGTCGGGATCTTAAGCGATAACAATAACACGAAAATGGGCCACATAAAAGCACTCGGACAAAATTTAGGCGAATTTGATACGCTTAGCTTCGAGTATAACGCGACCGGCGAGATAAATACCCCTTGTTGCAAGATGATAGGCATAAGCGTGGGCGGCGATAAATTTATCCCGAACCGCTATTTAAAGCATTTTGCGGCGTATGATGATGTGTATTACGGCGATATAGGCGTGAAATTTTTACCAAAAGACGGCAAATTTTTCGTGGCGTCGGTCGATCCTTTGGGCCGAGGCAAGATGCTGATGGTAAATGACGAGCTTATCAGCATAAACTCCAAATCGCCAAAGAGCCTAAGAGAGCTAAACGAGGCGATACTCTTTGCGCCAAAAGGCAGCAAGCTAGACATCATCGTAAAGCGCGACAGAGCCGAGCTTTTATATCAGGTGCCGGTATCTGGGGATCTAAAATTTACCCAAAGCCTTGATGCGTTGATGCCAGATAGCATGAGTATGCCAAATTTAAACGTGATGCCCGGTGAAATTTCCTCGCAGATGGACGATAAAATTTTAAGAGACTACGGCATAAGCGTAGGTAAAAATCTAGTCGTGACAAAGGTCGAACCGCGCTCTAACGCCGATAAATTCGGTATAAAGGTGAGCGATAGGATATTACAGGTAAATCAAGAAGAGGTCGTAGATCGCGCTGATTTGCTAGCAAAGATAGCCGACCAGCAAAGCTTTTTGTTGCTATTTACAAGGCATGATTTTCAATTTTTTGCGAGAGTTCCTAAGTGACCTTGCTCGATGAATTCATAAAATTTCTAAACGTAAATTTGCCCAAAGCGCCGAGCTTCCATCCGTATTACGAGGAGGCGCTTGGCGTCATGTTGAAAGCTGGCGGCAAGCATTTTCGCGCTCAGTTGCTGCTTGGCGTCGTAGATGCTTTGCGTCCGCAGCTTACGCAAGATGCGATGCGAGTGGCACTCGGGCTTGAGATGATGCATACTTATTCGCTCATCCACGACGATCTGCCCGCTATGGACGATGCGCCGCTTCGTCGCGGAGTGCCTACGCTTCACACGAGATACGATGAGGTCACGGCTATACTCGTAGGAGATGCGCTAAATACGCAGGCTTTTTATGAAATTTCACGTGCCGACCTGGAGGCGCCCGTCATCGTAAAATGCGTCGAAATTTTAAGCGCCAATGCAGGAGCTAGCGGTATGGTGCTTGGTCAGGCGCTTGATTGCTTTTTTGAAAATAGCGATAAAGCAGATGTGAAAAACGCTAAAAATAGGCTCGGTCTCGCTCAAAAAAGGCTAAATTTAGACGAACTAGAATTCCTGCATATCCACAAGACCGCCAAGCTGATCGCAGCAAGCCTTGAAATGGGCGCAGTCATCGCAGCTCTTGACGCGGCGCAGTGCGAGCGGATCTACGGCATCGGACTTGATCTGGGCTTAGCCTTTCAGATAGAAGATGACCTCATAGACGCTACTAGCGACGAGAGCGAGGCTGGAAAGCCAGTGCATAACGATGTTACAAAGAATTCTTTTACGAATTTACTTGGCATTGATGGCGCTAGAGCCAGTAAAAACGAGCTCATCGCAAAGATACGCCGAGAGCTTTCGGATATGCCAAAGGGCGTTTGCAACGTGGTTGAAAATTTGATAGATAAACACTTGAAAGGTTGAAAATGCTGAAAAAACAAGCCGATACGATAAGATTTTTATGTGCCGATATGGTGCAGGCGGCAAATTCCGGTCATCCGGGCGCTCCGATGGGACTAGCCGATATAATGGTCGTCCTCTCGAAACACCTAAAACACAACCCCAAAGATCCTACCTGGCTAAATCGCGATAGGCTCGTTTTTAGCGGTGGACATGCGAGTAGCCTCGTTTATAGCTTTTTATATCTTAGCGGCTACGACGTGAGCCTTGAGGATCTTAAAAATTTCCGCCAGCTTGGCTCAAACACTCCGGGGCATCCTGAAATTCACACTCCGGGCGTCGAGATAGCTACCGGACCTTTAGGCCAAGGCGTGGCGAACGCAGTAGGCTTTGCCATGGCGGCAAAATACGCTGCGAACGTCCTAAATACGCCTGAAAACGAGATAATAAACCATAAAATTTACTGCCTTTGCGGAGACGGAGACCTAGAGGAGGGCATAAGCTACGAGGCATGTGCCTTGGCCGGGCGCTTGGGCCTTGATAACCTGGTGATGATATATGACTCAAACCACATCACGATCGAGGGCGATACGGCCATAGCTTGGAGCGAAGACGTGAAGGTCAGGTTCGAAGCGCAAGGATTTGAGGTCGCACGCATAAACGGACATGATTACGACGAGATAGAATTTGCTCTAAGCGAGGTGGCAAATAAAGACAAGCCCTATCTCATCATCGCAAATACCAGCATCGCAAAAGGCGCAGGCGAGCTTGAAGGCAGTCATAACGCACACGGTGCGCCGCTTGGCGAAGAGGTTATACGCGCAGCAAAGAGTGCGGCAGGCTTTGATCCGGAGCTTAAATTTCATGTCGATGAGGACGTGCTTATTAGATTTCGCGGGGCTCTTGAGAGAGGAGATCTCGCACAGGCCGAGTGGAACAAGCAACTCTTGTCGCTAGATGATGAAAAGGCTGAAATTTTAAACGGGCTTTTAAACCCGGATCTAAGCACGATAGAGTATCCTAAATTTGACGGTAAGAAGCTGGCAACGCGCGACAGCAACGGGCAGATAATAAACGCTATCGCAAGCGCGCTACCCGGATTCATCGGTGGTAGCGCAGATCTAGCGCCGTCAAACAAGACCGAGCTAAAGGGCATGGGTGACTTCCCGTGCGGCAAGAACATACACTTTGGTATCCGCGAGCATGCGATGGCGGCGATAAATAACGCGTTTGCCAGATACGGGCTGTTTTTGCCTTTCTCGGCGACGTTTTTTATTTTCAGCGATTATCTAAAGCCAAGTGCCAGGATGGCCGCTCTCATGAGCCTAAAGCACTTTTTCATCTTTACGCACGATAGCATCGGTGTGGGCGAAGACGGTCCGACGCATCAGCCTATCGAGCAGCTAAGCCAGTTTCGCGCGATGCCAAATTTCTATACCTTCCGTCCGGCTGACGGCAACGAGAACGTCCTTTGCTGGCAGGTGGCTCTAAATTTAGACGCTCCAAGCGCGTTCGTGCTTTCTCGTCAAGGGCTTGCACCGCTTGAGGGCGGAGTCTTTGGCGAGGTCAAAAACGGAGCGTATCTGCTAAAAAAGAGTGAAAACGCGAAGATCACCTTTGTCGCAAGCGGCAGCGAGGTCGAGCTTTGCCTCAAAGCGCATGAAATTTTAAGCGGCGATGGCATAGCTACGAACGTAGTTTCTGCGCCTTGCTTCGATCTGCTTTGCGAGCAGTCATGCGAATATCTGGATAAAATTTTAGATAAAAACAGCGTCGTGATCGCCGTAGAAGCCTCAAGAGGCCTTGAGTGGTTTAAATTTGCAGATCATGTTTACGGCATGAAAGGCTTTGGCGCTTCAGGCAAAGCCGCCGAGCTGTTTAGCCATTTTGGCTTCGAGCCGACTGCGCTAAGCGAATTTGCAAAAGGTGTGCTTTAATGGATATCGTTCATATCATAGTTCTTTCATTGGTGCAAGGTATAACTGAATTCCTACCGATATCAAGCTCTGCACACCTCGTACTCGTGCCAAAGCTGCTTGGCTGGCCCGATCAAGGGCTTGCCTTTGATGTAGCGGTGCATATCGGCACGCTAACGGCGATCGTTTTTTATTTCAAAGATAGTATTTTCGGGCTTTTACGCGACTTTTTTGCCTCTATTGTAAGGCGCGAAAGAGTAGGCGACAGCACACTGGTCTGGGCGGTTTGTTTTGCGACGATACCGGCAGGGATCTTTGGTCTAGCGTTTAATAGTCTGATAGAAGAATATACAAGAAGCGGTATCGTCATCGCGGTCACTACGATAATCTTTGGCGTAGTCTTATATCTAGCCGATAAGAGAGTCGGCACCAAAAGTGAATACGACGTCACTATAAAGCTAGCACTCATCATCGGTTTGGCGCAGGCTTTAGCGCTGATACCGGGTGTCTCGCGCTCTGGCATAACGATGAGTGCGGCGCTATTTTTAGGCTTTTCACGTGTAGGAAGCGCGAATTTCTCATTTTTGATGAGTATCCCTGTCATTTTACTAGCGGGCGGGCTAGAGAGTGTCAAGCTCATAAGGCACGACATCTCTTACATATGGAGTGATCTGGCGCTTGCAGCCCTGATCAGCGCTGTGAGCGCGTATATCTGCGTCAAGCTCTTTATGCACATCATTTCAAAGATGAGCATGACGCCTTTTGTCGTGTATCGTCTTATTTTGGGCGTATTTTTGCTATTTATGTTTGTTTAGAGTGATGGTTTAGGCTGTGAATCTAGCAAAAAGGCGAAATTTACAGCCTAAAATTAAATTTCGTATTGATTTTGTGCGCTCTTGTTTGATTTTAAGCACTTTAAGTTATAATACGCTTCTTTGGGTAGATGTCCGAGTGGTTGAAGGAGCACGCCTGGAACGCGTGTAAAGTGAAAGCTTTCGAGGGTTCGAATCCCTCTCTATCCGCCATCTTTTATCACTACTGATTATCACAAGAATTGAAAAGCTTCGTATATATTTGGCTACGGTTGCAATATAAAAATTTATATTTCGTTGTAAAAGGCTTAAAATTTTGTATCATCATAAAGTTAAAAATTAAATTTATTTTTTAATATATATAAAGAATTTTTATCAATAAGCAATAATTCTTAAAAAATTTGTTTCATTTTTACACATATTTTTTTAAAATTTTAGGATTTTAAATTTAGTTATTAAAAATAATAAAATTTTTATAAATAATGTAAAATATCTGTAAATATCCCTTATTTTAGCCGTTTTATGAAATAAATTTTAAATCAATGTAAAGCTAAAGTAAAAATCAAATCACATAAAAATCGCTATATTCTTAAAATTTACTAAAAAAAATAATACTAAAAAAATCTCATTAAGAATTAGCTTATATTTAAAGTATTAAAATCGTATTAGAAAAGCATTAATAAATGATAAATGGAGGTAGGAAATCAGGTGCTTGAAGGATAAAATGGCCCAAAGGGTCTTGCGTCGGGAAATTTAGTGAGACTTTGTCTCTAGTTATAAGATAAAACGAAATCAAGGAGTTTTTATGAAACGCAGTTGGCTAAAAGATGGGGTTTTCGCCTGTATCTTCGCCCTTAGTGCTTCGTTTTTTTGTGTATCTGCTCAGGCTACCGAGAGCATGGAGAATGTATCAGACGATGCTCCAAAAACTTTTCAAAACGATGGAGTAAAGCCAAGGACACTTGAAGACATAGTGCATGGGGATGCGGACTTTTGGGACTATCTCAAGAAAAATCACCCGATTTTCAAATTTGAAAAAGAGGGACGTTTGATCGGAAAATACTCGCTTTCTGATCGTCAAAGTGAGTTTGTAAATTTCGGTGGCGGTAAAAAATATGCCGAGAAAGTTGGACATCCTACCTCTATCACATACCGCTTATCTATGGAGTCTTTTTTGGACTTTCCTAATAAATTCGTAGGCCCTGAAAAATGCGGCGAGTGCCACCCGGCTCAATACGCTCAGTGGGAGCGCTCACGTCACGCTAAGACCATAAGATGGCCTGAGGAGCTCAGCGAAGTAAACGGCGATCCAAAACAAGGCATGTACGGTACTAAAACGCCGATCCTAACGACTGGCATCAGGCCTGATGATACTTACGGCATCATCGGAACACCAAGGACGAAATATGGCTTTGTCGATAAATGGCTCGTTCGCGGCACTTATCACGTTATAGACGGCACACTTGACGATCCTAACTCAAAAATCGTAGCCGGCGGAAATCAGTTCTCCGTGAACTGGACAAAAACATCACCCCGGAAGTCGCTAAAAAGATAAAAGAAATTTCGCCCAATTTCCCTACCGAAATGAAAGATTTTGGCGGAAACGGCTCGCATATGTGGGGTATGAACTCTTACGGCTCGACATATCAAAACAAGATGCTTTTCCAGCCGGCCAGTGCATACTGCGAGGTCTGCCACTCGTTTAAATTCGACTTTAAAACCAAAGGTGAATTTTTTGCGGCATTGGGAAACGCCAAAGAGCTTAGAAAACACACCGTCGCAAGAGGAATTTCATGCGAAGAGTGCCACGGAGCGGGTGCTCACCTATACGGAGCAAGAGGCGCTGGTATGCCTAGTAACTGCGAGCGCTGTCACCAAAGATTTGCATATCATGAAGACGATGCAAAGATCAATCCTAGCAAGCCTTTCAACTCGTTCTTTAAATCAAGCTGCCCTGCTTGCGGAACCGAGGGCTCTCAGCTTTACAACTCCAAACATTATGATAAAGGGCTAAGGTGCGCTACTTGCCACGATCCGCATGAGATCACTAAAAACGACTGGAGAGACAACTACACCCTAACAGGTCTTAAGAAAACATGCCAAGACTGTCACCAAGAGCAAACGGATATGTTTAAATACGGCGGACCTCACGCGAAGGATAATTGCACGGGCTGCCACATGCCGGCTATGATGAGCTGCGAGAATTTCGCCGCCATACAAGACCCGGATAAAGCCGGATACGACAATACCAGAACTTCGCATATCTGGAAAATTTTAGTCGATAAGGATAAAAAATCAATCAACCCTCCTGAAGGACAGCCGCGCGATCCTAGGACTACTAAGGGCTGGAGGCTCGCTCGCGAGGACGGACGCTTCTTTGTGGATTTGATGTGGAGCTGCGGCAGGACTGCGTTTGAGGATCCAAATTTAGTAAAACCGGGCGCGAGCGGATGCCATAGCGCTATCCAATCCACACTGCCAAAAGAGCTTCATTACACCGATCAAGCTACGATCTATGACGCTGTGATGCAGTGGCAAATGCCTGTAAAAGACGGATACGCAAAAGTTGAGATCGCCTTAAGAAAGATCGATCGCTTGATGGCTGATGACAACAAGCTTTCTACCGAGCAAAAGTCTAAAATTTTGAGCCTTGCAAAACAAGCTCAAGATAATCTAGACATCTTGAAAAAAGACGGCTCATGGGGTGTTCACGGACCAAAATATGCTAAAAAGCTAGTCGATGAGGCTCTTGTTTATACTACGTATGCCCAAGAGATAGCTGAAGGCAAAAGCAAATAGGCACAAAATTTAGAGGGGTTCGTCCCCTCGATTTTTAAAAACAATAAAGGAGAAAACGGCTATGTTAAAATTTGCCAAGTTTTTATTTATTGCTTTGATGATTTGCCCTGCCTTTGCGTCGATGCCTGCTGATGTAAATTTAGGTATAGACGGGCTCAAGCCTATAAGTCTTAACGAAGCTGAAAATTTAAAAGCTAAAAACGCCTATTTTTTAGATACGAATACGCCGGTTGAATTTAAGCTTAGGCATATCGACGGTGCGATGAACGTAGATGCGAACAACACCGCTTCGATGCTACCTGAAGACAAAGACGCCAACATCGTCATATACGGGTTAAATTCCTCTTCAAGAGAGCCAAACGATGTAGCCTTGGTCGCAAAACAAAAGGGTTATAAAAATTTATATTTTATGACAAACGGCATCGAAGGTTGGGTGATCGCAGGCAAGAAAACCGTCTCATCGCAAAAGACAGACAAACTCACAAACAAAGAGGTAACCAACTTCCACGACGGGGTACACGGCAGACTTAGGTTCGCTAGCGTGCCAAGCTGCCGCGACTGCCACGACTCGCCTAAAATTTTATATGCGAGCAAGGCCGAACGCGAGGAGCTTTTTAAGGACAAAGAATTTGTAAATGACAACTGTAAAAGCTGTCACAAAGACGTAAAGGCTGATTTTGAGGAGAGCGTGCATTCACCACTCGTGACAAAGGAGCTAAAAGATGGCAGGAAGCTGCCAAACTGCACCGATTGTCACGGTATCCACATCGTCGATAAAAGCGGCGTAGCGAAAAATTTAAAGCAAGTCAGCGAAAGCAACTGCGGCAGCTGTCACGAAAAAGAGCAAAGCCTTTATCATCAGACTTTCCACGGCAAAGCGCTTTTACTAAACAAACCGGGCGATGCCGTAAGGGTAGCGGCGTGTTTTGACTGTCACGGCACTCACAACGTGATGAGCCTTGATAATCCAAAATCTACGATAAATCCTAAAAACCGCGTAAAAACCTGTGGCGAGTGTCACCCGAACTCAAATCTAAATTTCACTGGCTTCATCGCACACGCAGATCATACCGATAGTGAAAATTTCCCGCTTCTACACTCTGCGTATGTGTTTATGACAGGGCTTGTGATAACGGTGTTCGTGTTCTTTGGTCTTCACACTCTGCTTTGGTCTATCAAGCTCATAAAAACAAGGCTCGAGCGACCTTTGGAGTGGAAAAAGGCGCGAGAGGCGGCTCACAACGATGTGGTGACGATAAAGAGATTTAGTGCATTCCACATAATCCAGCACTTCTTTATGGCCGCATCGTTCTTGGGGCTTGCATTCTCGGGCTTGCCACAGAAATTTTACGACGCACCTTGGGCGCAAAGCATGATGGATATGATGGGCGGACCGATAATGGCGACAAAGATCCACCATATCTCGGCCATCATAATGTTTGCGGTGTTCTTTAGCCATATCTTTGAGATCATCATCGTTCAAAGTAAAAAGGGCTCAGGATTTTTCAAGCGATTATTCGACGCTGACTCGCTCATGCCAAGATGGCAGGACTTTGCCGATATGAAGGCGCATTTCTTGTGGTTTATCGGCAAGGGCGAGAGGCCGCAGTTTGACAGATGGACCTACTGGGAGAAATTTGACTATCTAGCCGTCTTTTGGGGTATGTTCATCATCGGATTTAGCGGGCTTGTGTTGTGGTTTCCTAACTGGTTTGCAAATTTCTTACCGGGCTGGATGATAAATCTAAGCACGCTGGTGCACTCGGACGAGGCGCTACTGGCGACCGGATTTATATTTGCGATCCACTTTTTCAACACTCACTTCAGAGCCGATCGCTTCCCGATGGATATGGTCATCTTTAGCGGGACATTGTCAGAGCAAGAGATCAAGCAAGAGCGTGTCAAATGGTATGAACGCCTTGCAAAAAGCGGTATGCTCGAGAAGCTTTATCATAAAAACGAGAGCTTTGGCTCGTATAAGCTTATCGCCAAGATCGCCGGATTTGCGATGCTTATCACTGGCATGATCTTCCTCTTTATGATGATATACGCTTATATCGCAAGCTTATCTTAATAAATTTAGCTCCCCTTTGCGGGGGGCTAAATTTCAAATCCTACCTAGTGCGGTGTATTTATAAAATTTTAAGAAAAATAATTTTTTTACGATGATTTTACGCATCGGTCGCTTTACGATTTTATAAAAAATTAATAGTAAAAATTTATATTTGCTTAATATCTCTTTGTGAATTTTGATATCACGCGTCAAAGAGTTTAAATTTTATGCCAAAGATCGGCATCGAAATTTCGCTTTGAAATATCGATTAAATTTTGTCATTTTTTTATCACGAAAATTCTTAAAAAATTTATTAATGATTTAAATTTATATAGCTAAACGCCTAAAAGCGCCATTTGATGAGGTTTATGTATTAATATTTATTTAAGAGTATAACGGGTATAGTTTTTTAAGAGTTCTTGAAAAATGGTAATGAAAACGGGCGTGTGTTATGAAAATTTTTCTTTTCTTAAGTTTGCTTTTTACTATTGTTTTTGCTCGCGTCCAAGGCTGTGATTACGACGCTAAGCTCGCTCAAGTAGCGCTTTTAGACGACGGCTTGGTTAAAATTTTAAACATTGACACACAAAAGATCATAAAAAATATCCGTTCAAAAGACAAGATCACCTGCCTAGCCTATGACAAAGCGGCCCTTTATGTCGGGCTTAGCAGCGGCGAAGTGATAAAATTTGACCCCGTTTTGGGGCAAAGATCGATATTTTCTCTAGCCGACACTAAGGCTCGGGGCGAAATTTCGCTCATGAAAATCCTAAACGATAAAATTTACGCCCTCATCGGGCAAAATACGCTGATCGTTTATGATATGAGCTCCAAAAAGCTCATCAAGAAAAATTTTCCTCAAATTTATAGAATTTCAGTCCTACTCCCGCTGGATAGCGAGCTTGTGACGACTAGCTACGACGGCACGGTTTATAGCCTATATCCTCAAAATTTAGAGGCTACCAGGCTCTTAGACCTTGGCTTCGTGCCTACTAGCGCCTGTATCTTAAAGGGCTCGCAAGATGTGGTATTCGGGCTTTTTGACGGTGAGGTGGTGAGCTTAAAAAGCGGACTTCGCGCAAAGGTGGCCGAAACTAAAATTTGCGCATTAGCCTGTTTGGATAGTGAAATTTACGCTGGCGGAGGTGACGGTAAAATTTATAAACTAGATAGAAATTTTAAAATTTTAAGCGTCCAAAAGGTTCATACGGACGAGCTTAGAGGGATTTTTACGGATAAAGATTTTATCTTGAGCGTCGCTTTTGACGGCGATGTGAAATACAAAAAAGCAGACTGAAAACATTTTAATAAAAGGAGAGCAAATGCAAAAGTTTTTAAACTCTTGTATCGCGGGTATCGCGCTGCTTGGGTTGTCTTTTAGCGCGGCGTGTAGCGCAAGTGATCTTGAACAGGTCATGAAAGAGCGCGGACTCAGCGAGAAAGACGTCCTGGCAGCCGCCAAAACCTATCAGCCAAGCGGACGAAAGGACGAATTCATCGTATTTTCATCCGGCGGTCAATCAGGCCAGATACTAGTTTACGGCGTTCCGTCGATGAGAATTTACAAATACATCGGCGTTTTCACGCCTGAGCCTTGGCAAGGATACGGCTATGACGACGAGTCGAAGGCAGTGCTAAAACAAGGCGCTATCAGGGGCAAAGAGATAACCTGGGGCGATACGCACCACCCGAATTTCACCGAGAAAAACGGCGAATACGTGGGCGATTATCTTTTCATCAACGATAAGGCCAACCCTCGTATAGCCGTCGTAAATTTACATGATTTCGAGACCACTCAGATCGTCGTAAATCCGATAATGAAAAGCGAGCACGGCGGTAGCTTCATCACTCCAAACAGCGAATACGTCATCGAAGCCAGCCAATACGCAGCTCCGCTTGATAACAACTACCACTCCATAGACGACTACGAGGCGGTTTATCGCGGTGCGATCACGTTTTGGAAATTCGACTATCCAAAGGGCAAGATAGACGAAAAGGCCTCTTTCTCGCTTGAGCTGCCTCCATACTGGCAAGATCTAAGCGACGCTGGTAAGGGAGAGAGCTTTGGCTGGGCTTTCACAAACTCGATAAATACCGAGATGTATACAGGCGGTATCGAAAAGGGCTTGCCTCCGTTTGAGGCGGGTGCTAGTAGGAACGATACCGACTTCATGCACGTTTATAACTGGCAAATTTTAGAAAAGCTAGCTAAGGACAAGAAAAACTATATGGAGATAAACGGCCATAGAGTCATCACCATTAAGGCTGCCGTCGATGCGGGAGCGCTATTTTTGATACCTGAGTCAAAAAGCCCTCACGGTATAGACGTGACGCCTGATGGCAGATACATCATAATCGGCGGAAAACTCGATACTCACGCTTCCGTTTATGACTTTAGAAAGATAAAAGAGCTCATAGATAAAAAGGATTTTGCCGGTACTGACCCGTATGGCATCCCTATCCTCGATATGAAAAAAGCCCTTCACGGACAGGTAGAACTAGGCCTTGGACCACTGCACAACTCTTTTGACTCTAAAGACGGCATAGTCTATACTTCGCTTTATGTCGACTCTCAGATCATAAAATGGGACTATAAAAATTTAAAGGTGCTTGATAAGGTAAATGTGCATTATAACATCGGACACCTTGACACTATGGAGGGCAAGTCCTCTAAACCGGTAGGCAAATACGCCATAGCGCTGGATAAGCTTTCTATCGATCGCTTCAATCCGGTAGGACCTCTTCATCCGCAAAATCACCAGCTCATCGACATAAGCGGTGCTAAGATGGATCTAATCTACGATATGCCTATACCTCTTGGAGAGCCTCACGATGTCGTCTCTATCGCAGCTTCCAAGCTAAGTCCGGCGCTTACTTACAACATGGGAACAAACTCAAGAACAGGCAAGCCAAGCCCTTATGTCACCCTTGCCGGTCAAGAGAGGATCGAGCGAAACGGCAAAAATGTGACCGTGTTTGCAACGATGATAAGAAGCCATATCAACCCTGAGCATATCGAGGTAAATAAGGGAGATAACGTTACTATCCACCTTACAAACTTAGAGCGCGCTCAAGACGAGACTCACGGCTTTGGTATAGATCTATACAATATCCACGCATCGCTTGAGCCGGGCAAAACGGCAAGCGTGAATTTCGTAGCCGATATGGAAGGCATCTTCCCTTACTACTGCACGGAATTTTGCTCTGCGCTTCACCTTGAGATGATGGGATATTTGCTCGTTAAAGATCCGAATAAAAAATACGAATCCGCAAAAGGCAACAAGCTAAAAGCTCTAAGCCCTGAGGCTTTAAAAGCCGAGTATGACAAGGTCATCGCGACAAACAAAGCTACTGACGCGGTAATACAAGAGGTCGTAGCGTATCTCAAAGAAAAACATTTTGAAAAATATCCGAAGGTGAAAGAGCAAGTCGAGGACGCACTGGATCAATACAGCAAGATAGCCGAAGTCAAGAAAAAAGCTGATGAGGCCTATAAAAAAGGCGACGTAAACGGTGCGATCCTTTGGGAGTATCAAGTATGGCAATACATGGTAAAAACCGCCGATGTGGGTCTAAGGGCTAAAAACAATCTCGCAAAAGCTATCGCGACTCCTATGAGTGCGGGCGCTGCAAAGGGCGAGGAAGCCTATCTAAAAGGCGGATGCAACGGCTGCCATGTCATCGGTCAAGTAAGCTCTGGCCCTGATCTAACGGGTGTGCTTTTACGACACGAGAACGGCGAGAAATGGGTGGCTGATTTCATAAAAGATCCTGCGAAATTTTATGAGGACGACTATGTTAAAGCGATGATAAATTACTTTAACCTAAGGATGCCAAATCAGCACATGAGCGACGAGGAGATAAAGCATATCATCGAATACCTAAAATGGATCGATGAGAACGCCGGTCTTTAAAATTTGGGCGGGATTCCCGCCCTTTAAATTTTGAAATTTGACTTGAAATTTTGAGCGTTTTATGGTAGCGACATCGCTCGCTGATTTTTTCTGGTTCGACTTTGCCTCGCAGCTTTTCAAGACGCTTTACGCTATGCGTTTGCAGCGAGACTTCGCTACAAACAAAGGAAGCTGCAGGGCCAACAGCGAAAATCGCGGCATGCTTATCAAATAAAATAGGCTCTGTTACAATATTTCATTGATTTTTAACTTCCAAGAGCGAAGTCAAACCTTGTGAAGCGACGCTATCGCCGCCGATTTACAGGGAAGCGGCAGCTGACCGCGTAAATCGTACTATATGTTCGGCGTCTTGCGGAGCGAACATGGTTTGCGAAGCAAGTGTCAATGATTTATTATAACAGAGCCATAAAATACTAAGCATAAAAAGTAAAATTTTAAAATTTAAAGGAGAAATCATGAACAAGTATAAAATTTACACCCTTATAGCGCTTGTCATCATGACCGTGTGCTTTACTATACCGGTGCTTGGATTTTACGGAGCGAAGGCAAAGATCGAAAATGGCGACACTTTGCCCGCATGGACATATAAAATTTACGATGTTTATACGTCCTTTCAGTACAAAAACCACCTCCTGCCAAAGGACGTGGCATCAAGCCTGGAAAAGATGATCGAGCAAAAGGCCGAGATAGGCACGCCGTCTTTTCCTATCTGGTATGTCTCGCTTGAAGCGCCAAACTATCCAAAGGCAGCCTTTCCTGACGGTATCCCTGTTTATTTTCACGTAGACGGATACAGCGGGGACGTGCATGAGATGAATACGATAAACCACTACATCGGTATGTATCCGATGGAATACGGCGGCAATGTCGAGCGAGCTATAGCACCTTATTATCTGCTTATTTGCACGCTTTGTATGCTGGCATTTTTGTATTATGACGGTAAATTCAACTCCCTTTTGATGATACCTCCTATCATCGCACCGCTACTTTTCATGGGTGCTTTTACGGGCTGGCTCTACTGGTACGGACACAACATGCAAGAGTGGGGCGCGTTTAAGATCAAGCCTTTCATGCCGACGGTCCTTGGCGACGGTAGCGTCGCGCATTTTACGACGCACTCTTACCCGGCTATCGGTTTTTGGGTCATGATAATCATGAGCGCGCTTTGCCTGCTTGCGATGTTTTCAAAGAAAAAAGAGCTGAAAGGCTGAATTTATGAAAATTTTACTCCTTGTGTCGCTCGTGCTCAAATTTGCTGTGGCAAATGCCTTACAAGAAGCGATCGACAACGCCCAAGCTGGCGACACGATAAAGCTTGGCAGCGGAATTTACGAGGGGAATATCGTCATAAATAAGCCTCTAAGCATCATCGGTGAGGATAAAAGCGTCGTGATAAAGGGCGAGGGCAGATCGAGCGTGATAAAGATCATCGCCTCTGACGTGAGACTGGAAAATTTAAAGATAAGAGGCAGCGGAGATAGTCTGAGCGATCTTGACGCCGGTATAAGCTGCGACGGGGCAAATAACGTGACTATCAAAGCAAACGAGCTTACGGACGTGCTTTTTGGCGTTGAGCTCAAGCAGTGCAACGCCTCTAAGATCGTAGAGAATAACATCACCTCAAAGGCCGTCGCGATGCCTCTTAGAGGCGATGCGATCAGGCTTTGGTATAGTCATGAAAACTTGATCGAGTCTAACTATGTCCACGATAGCCGCGATATGGTCGCGTGGTATGCGAGTCTAAACACCTTTAGGAAAAACCACGGCGTGCGCGGTCGCTACTCGATACACTTCATGTATGCAAACAAAAATTTGGTGGAATTTAACACCTTTGAGGGCAACGCGGTAGGTATGTTTTTTATGTATTCGCAAGGCTCGCTCGTTCAAAATAACTTGGTCATAAATTCAGACGGCGCTTTTGGCATCGGCATCGGGCTAAAGGACAGTTCGGCCTTTACTATAAAAAACAACACTCTCATCTACAACGCGCGCGGACTGCTTTTAGACGCCTCTCCGTTTCAGCCAAATATGCCAAACGTCTTTGAAAACAACCAAATTTTACACAACACCATCGGCATACAGTTTCACGCCACCCAAGAGCCAAGCGTCTTTAAGGACAACGACTTCATCGGCAATATGCAAATCGCCTCAAACGATACACCCGGCTCAAAGATGTATCTAAACCAGTGGCGAGGCAACTATTTTGACGAATACGAGAGCTTTGACATCGACAAAGACGGCTTTGGCGATACGCCGTTTTTGCACTTTATATATGCCGATCAGTTGTGGCAGTATCATCCGAATTTGCAGTTTTTTTACGGCTCTAGCATATTCAGCGTGCTAAATTTCCTCGCCAAACTAGCGCCGTTTTCAGAGCCAGTGAAGCTACTACAAGATGATAAGCCGCGTATGAAGCCTGTAAACGAGCAAAATTTGGCTAGGGGCTAGCGTGGATAGGCGAAATTTCATCATTGCCGGTGCTGCAGCGATAGCCTGCGGATATGGCGTAGGTATCGCCCTACCAAAGACGAGAGCTGATGAGCTTTATCTAAGGCCGCCCGGAGCTGTTAAAAATTTCGAGTCGCTTTGCATAAAATGCGGCCAGTGCGTGCAGGTGTGCCCCTACCACAGCATCGATCTGCTAGACATCGCACAGGGCTACTCAAACGGCACGTCTTACATAGACGCGAACAAAAGAGGCTGCTATCTGTGCGATCTCTTCCCTTGCGTATTGGCCTGTCCTAGCGGTGCATTAAGCCACGATACGAAGGTCATCGGCGATGTGAAAATGGGCGTGGCGATCTTGGTGGACGCCAACGCCTGTTTGGCTTTTAAGGGTGAGAGCGTCGATGAGAGCGGAGTTAAAAATTTACTGGATAGGAAAATTTATAACGACAGGGAGCAGGCGGTAAAGGATAGCATAAAGGCCAAAATAGGCTCTATCTGCGATCTTTGTGCGAGCTTGTGTCCGGTCGGAGAGAGCGCTATAATCATGCAAGGAAATTTGCCTCTCATCAAGCAAGACTGCGTCGGATGCGGCGTTTGCGCTGAGGTCTGTCCGCCACAGGTCATAAAAATAGCGCCAAATAAAACCTATGATGAAATTTACTAAGGAGAGATGATGAGATATATTTTTTATATTTTTGCCTTTATGCTTCTTTTTAGTGGCTGTAACGATAAAGGCAAAGACGATAAAAACCAGACCGCCTCGGCGTCTGCGCAGACTGCCGGCGTCATAAAGGTCGAAAGATCAAGCGCTAGCGCCCAGCCAAGCCGATCTGACTTCGTTCATTACGATATTGACGGAGAAAAAAAGGTGAAATTTGGCCTTGAGGACAATAACGTAAGCAGGCAGATCGGTGCTTTAGCGATGGTGAAAAGCCCGCTTGAGAGCATAAACGCAAAGCTCGTGCGCGGCAGGCTCAGTAAGGATTTTATCGTCAAATGCTCCTCTTGCCACGATGATTACGCAAACGGCATCATCGGCCCATCGCTACTAAATAAAAGCGGCGATGAAATTTACGATATGATAATCGCTTATAAAAATAAAGAAAAAGCCAACGTACTTATGCGAGATCTGGTAAATTCTATGGACGAGAGCGAGGTCAGAGCCCTTGCGAAAGATATAAGCGACTTTAACGCGCAGTTTAGGAGTAAAAAATGAATATAGGAAAGATCGTAACTATATTGATCGCCATAGGCGTCTGTGCGCTGATGGTGATGATGCTGATGTTTCAGACACCAAGTAAAAAAGGCGGCGAAGCAAAAGCGCAAAGCGCTTCTCAAAACAATGCCACGCAGGTTTCAAACCAAGCTCAAAGCACGACTATCGAAAATTTCGCCTCCAGCGAGGAGCTACAAAAGATAAAAGAGCTCGCGGGAAGCGTTCAAAACAAAGCCGCAGAGGGAACCAGCAAGCTATATCTGACCTCGTGTGCGCCTTGTCACGGGGCTGACGGTAGGGGCGTGATGGCGCCAAATATCGCCGGCATGGATAAAGAACAGCTCATCAAAAAGCTGCAAGACTATAAGGCGGGCAAGGTCGAGAATTCGCTGATGAAAGGGCTTCTCGCAAACACCAGCGACGCTGACATAGCCTTGCTTGCGGATGAAATTTCAAAATTTAAAAAGTAGCCATGAACAAATACACCACCCGCGCGACAGTGAGGCAGATCGGCTTTTTCGATACATTGATCAGCACCGATAAAAACGGCAAAAAACGCCCCAGCATTAGGGCTTGGCGCATAGGAGTCATCGTTTTGGTGCATCTTTTGTTCGTGCTGTCGTATCGAGCCGATATCCAAATTTTAGAGGGCGATATCAGCGGCTCGCGGATATTTGGCTTTCACTTGACGGATGTTTTCATGAGTGCGCAGGTGTTTTTATCCACGCATGAGATGCACGTAAATCTCATTATCGGATCGCTCAGCATACTGGCTTTTTACGTGATAGTGGGCGGTAGAGCGTTTTGCAGCTGGATATGCCCCTATTCTCTCATAGGCGAGATAGGCGAGAAATGGCATGAGAATTTGCGCGCCAAAAAGCTCATAAAAGAGCGAAATTTCGATACCAAATGGCGCTACGTCTTTACGCTGTTTTTTTTGGCTCTAAGTCTTGCTAGTGCGCAGCTCGTGTTTGAAATTTTCAATGTCGTGGGTATATTTTCGCGTTTCATCATCTACGGCTACGCGCATGCGATCTGGTTTGTCGTAGCCGTCTTATCGGTCGAAATTTTCTTTTCGCGCCGCGCGTGGTGTCGCTACGTTTGCCCGATAGGCGCGACCTACTCGCTGCTGGCTAAGCCAAACGCGATGAAGGTGAGCTGGGATAAAAACAGATGCGATCATTGCCTGGTCTGCATAGACGTCTGCCTCGTGCCTCACGTGCTTGAGATGACAAAGACCAAGGCAAAAGATAGCAGCGAGCAAAAAGAGACGTTTCGTATCGCAGGGGCTGATTGCACGCTTTGCGGACGCTGCATAGACGTATGTCATCAAGACGCGCTGAAATTTGACAACGGGTTTAAAAAGCTGATATAAGGGAAAATTTTGATAAATCTAAAAAATATAACGAAGAGCTTTGGCTCGCAAAAAATTTTAGACGATGTGAGCCTTGATGTAGCACGCGGCGAGAAGCTGGCTATCCTGGGGCAAAACGGTGCCGGCAAAAGCTCGCTCATGCGTATCGTTTTGGGTGAGTTTTTACCCACTAGCGGTAGCGTCAGCATAAACGGCTTTGATCCGCTAAAGAACCGAAAAGAGGCGCTCTCTCTCATATCTTTCGTGCCTCAGACGCCGCCTCCGCTTAAATTTAGCCTCGCTGAGCTTTGCGAATTCGTTTGTAAAAGCTCGAACGTGAGCTTTGATGAGATAGCGAAATTTTGCGGCGAGCTTGACTTTTCACTGGAGCAAAATTTAGGCAAGCCCTTTTACAAGCTCTCGGGCGGCATGAAGCAAAAGATGCTCATAGCCGTGGCGTTTGCTAAAAATACCGAAATTTTGATGTTTGACGAGCCGACGGCAAATCTCGACGTGGAGGCTAGGGGCGCTTTTAAAATTTTGCTAAAAAGGCTCGCCGAGGCTAAAACGATGGTCTTCATCTCGCACCGTATAGACGAGATAGACGATATCTTGCAACGATACGTGCTGATGGATCTTGGCAAGATAGTAAAAGATGAAATTTTAAAAGGCAAGGGCGCGTGATGAAAAATCTACTTTTGATAGCAAAGCTCGATATAAAGGAGTCGTTTCGCTCCAAGTGGTTCATGCTTTATCTGGGGCTATTCTCGGCGCTGATGCTAGGCTTTTTGTTTAGCGGAGTGACTGATTCTAGGGTGCTTGGCTTTTCGGGACTTACGAGGGCGCTTTTGTTGTTCATTCAAATTTGCGTCGTCATCGTGCCTATTTTCATACTCATTTCCACCGTCAGGAGCATAAATTCCGATCGCGATACGAATTTACTCGAATACGTCCTCAGCTTTCCTATCAGCTTAGCGGAATTTTACTTTGGCAAGGCCCTCGGACGAGCGTTTGTCGTGTTCGTGCCGCTTCTTGTCGCTTTTATCTTATGCGTGGCGGTTGGTATTTTTAAAGCAGTCGCGATACCTTGGGATGTTTTGAGCCTTTATCTGGGGTTGCTTTTTAGCCTCAGCATCGTGTTTTTATCGCTTGGATTTTTGATCTCTAGCCTCATAAAAAACCAAGAAACTGGGCAGGGCGTGGCATTTTTACTGTGGCTTATAATGCTTGCATTTTTAGATCTTGCGCTGATTGGCTTTTTGATGAGGAGTTCAGTTGATGAAAGGGTTATTTATTTTATCGCTTTGATAAATCCTATCGAGCTTTTTAGGATAGCAGCCATCTGCCTTTTTGATCCAAACCTCGCTGTCATCGGTGCGGCATCGTATTTCATACTGGCGAAATTCAGCCCCGCAGCGTTCATCGCTTACAGCATACTTTATCCGCTGATCTTGGGCGCTCTTTGCCTTACGGGCGGGTATTTCGTCTTTAAAGAAAAAGATTTGGTGTGAAATTTCGATTTTATATTTCATTAAATAAGAATTGGCTTTAAATTTAGAACAAAGCTGTATCATTTCGTTGTCCAACAAGAAAAACCTCCTTTTTGTAGCAACCCCCTTTCCCCCAAGGGGGTTTGTTTTAGTCTCCTACATTTTTGCTTATATATGTAAAATCTCGGTAACACTTCTTTGATCTATGCTCTAAATTCAGCTAAAACATAAAGTAAGATGAGTAAAATTTATAAACACTTTGTCAAAGAAGGACAAAATTTTAACATACGAAAGGATCGAAGATGGAATTTTATATGAAAGCCGCCGTTTTGTGCGGTATATTGGCATCGTTTTGCTCGCTTGAGGCTAAAAATTTAGAGACTGCACACACCAAAACGATAGATGTCGCCGTCAAAAGAGTCGAGCTTGAGATGATATCCGACCTCGTCTACGCCCAGCCGCCTATTTATGGCTATAAAAACAAGGCGCTTGAGATGGATATCATAAAACCAGTCTCCGATCAGCCCTTGCCGACCGTGCTTTTCGTGCCTGGAGGCGGCTTCATATCATCGAACAAGACTAAATTTTTTCAGCCTCGCGTAGATATCGCGCAAGCCGGATACGCAGTCGCCAGTATCGAATACCGCGTCGCTCCCGAAGTCACATTTCCGCAGCCTCTCATCGATGTCAAGTCTGCGGTCAGATTTTTACGCGCAAATGCCAAGAGATTTGGCATAGACCCGGACAAGATCGCCATAATGGGAAACTCTGCGGGCGGCTATCTCTCTGCGATAACAGGCGTTACAAACGGACTGAAAGAATTTGACGTAGGTGAAAATTTAGGCTTTAGTAGCGATGTCAAGGCCGTTATCGATATTTTCGGGCTATCTGATCTTAATAAAGTCGGTCAAGGATATGCCGAGGAGCTTGAAAACGAGCACTACTCGCCCTCAGCCCCGGAGGCGCTTTGGCTAAACGGTATGGCGACGAATTCTCGCACGAGCGGCAGTGTGCTAGACTATCCCGATCGCGCTGCAAAGGCAAATCCGATAAATTATATCTCGAGCAAAACACCGCCATTTTTGATAATGGTCGGTGACGCCGATACGCGCGTATCGCCGATAGAGTCTAAGCTGATGCATGAAGCGCTGCTAAAAGCTGACGCTAAAAGCGAGCTCATAATCGTAAAAGGCGCCGAACATGGCGGAATTTATTGGGCGCAAAGGCAAATTTCAGACATTTTGATCAAATTTTTAGATGAAAATTTGAAAAAATAAAGGCCAACGGACAAAATTTAGACGTAAAATTTGAGTCCATATCTCATGGTCTGACAGGCGGTCTAAAAGCACGTTATCTAGGTGGTTTGACGTGCATGGCTCAAGATCTTAAATGATAACGGATTTTAAAATTTATTAACTAAGGGTTGAGTTAAAATTTAGAGCCAAATAGTATGATTTCGTTGTCCGACAAGAAAACCTCCTTTTTGTAGCAAATTAAAGCCCCTTATCCCCCTGAGGGGCTTTTGCTTTATCCTCGCTTTTAAATTTCTTTGTTATAATCCTCGGATAAAGGAAATTTTATGCTTACACATATAGATGAAAAAAACCGCCCCAAAATGGTCGATGTCAGCCCCAAAGAGCCTACGAAGCGCGTAGCGAAGGCAAGTGGCGTTATAAAAATGAGTAAAGAAGCCTTTGAAGCCGTGAAGCAAAATACCGGTAAAAAGGGCCCGGTGCTACAAACCGCCGTAGTCGCAGCCATAATGGGTGCGAAAAAGACGAGCGAGCTCATACCGATGTGCCATCCTTTGGCGATATTAGGGGTCGATTGCGATATCGAGGAGTTGGCTGAAATTTGCGCTTTCAAGCTTTACGTGAGCGTAAAGATAGAGGGCAAGACTGGCGTCGAGATGGAGGCGCTGACGGGCGTGAGCGTGGGGTTGCTTACTATTTATGACATGATAAAGGCCATAGATAAGAGCATGCAGATAACTGATATAGCGCTTGAGAGCAAGAGCGGAGGCAAAAGTGGCGAATATTTGCGATCTTAATGGCAAACCTGACATAAAATACCCGATCTTTTGGGAGTATAAAGTGATCTTTGACGCGAGCGAGGATGCAAACGCCAAAATTTCACAGATAGTAAAAGATCGCGAGCACAAGGTGAAATTCTCTAAATTCAGCAAAGACGAAAAATACGCTAGCTACGATGTGAGCGTGCTTGTTTTTAGCGAAGAGGAGAGGCTCGAGATATTTTCGGCACTAAAGCATAGCGCAAAATACGTTTTATAGGAGCAAAAATGAGCGACGAGAAGCTAAAGAAAAATTTGCAAAACTACAAGGACAGCGATGGCCTCCTTATAAGCATGAAAGCGCTTGCCGGCGACTTTTTCAAGGAGCTAAAGGATACGAGCGAGAACGAGCTAAAAGAGGCGCTAGAGGCCAAGATGAACGCGATGTATGAAAATTTCAGCGAGCAAAATTTGATCAGCGCCAAGAACCTAAAAAACGCGATGGAGGGGATAAGCCAAGCCCTAGTCAGCGACAAGGAAGAGGAGCTTTACGAGCTTATAGATAAAAAAGACGAGCTCGCACGCGCGATAGAAAGCAAACGCGAGGAGATAAAGCGCAGGCTCAAAATTTCGTTCGAGGCGGCTGAAAATGTGATAAGCGGCAAAGAATTTAGCGAAAAAAATGAAATTTTAGAGCTTTTAAATAACGCGATAATCCGCGAGACCAGGATGCTCGGGATCTTGAAAGAAAGCGCTATGAACGCGTTTTTAACGACTATCGAGCGAGGCGAAGATGTGGGTGATACGGCCCTGGCGATAGCAAAAAACATGACCTACGTGGGCATTATCGGCGGGGAATTTAGCAAAGAGCGCATACTGGAGATATCAAAAGCGATCGTCACGGCTGCGTGCGAGGTGGCGAATGAGGGGCATATATTTGCCAAAGAGCTCGTAGACGGCGCGGTAAATGGCAGCAAAGAGGGCATATCTCGAGCGATAGAGCGTTTGAGAGAAAATTCTAAATTTGCCCCTAACGAGCTAAAGCTAAACAGCGAGCTTATTAGCCTAAAAAATATCGATCAAGGATTTATCTCTATGCTAAGGGAGCTTGAGCCCAAGCTGGAGGGCGTAGCCAAAAACGAGATAGAAAAGCTTTTAAATACCGAGCTGGATACGAATTTCGCTAAGCTTAGGCGCATAAGCGATCAAGCCAGCGAGCAGATACTAGCTCGCATCGAGGAGCTAAAGGCAAATTCCAGTATGCTTGAGCTGATGAACGCAGCGAACGATAAAATAGGCGCACTAAAGCAAGAGATAAACGAGCGAAGCAAGAAACTCAAGCTAAATTTCGACGCTGGCGAGAAGCTAGAGGGCATCAAGCAAGACATCGCCGAGCTCGAGAAAAAGGCGAGCGAAAAGCTAGAAGACATCAAACAGCTCAATATCAAGATCGAAGCTAAAAAATTTGGCGATAGAGCGTATAAGGCCGCTAAAGACTTTTTAGCCGGGATAAAGAAAGAAAAGGAGTAGGCTTTGTTGCAGTAAAGATTGATACTCGCTTCGCTTGCGTAGTTGTAAACGAAGTGAAACATCTTGAAAAGCTACGAGATGAAGTCGAAGCAAAAAAACGGTGGCGATAGCGCCACATCATAAATTCAACTACACTCAAACGTTTAAATTTATGGAATCATATTTGCAGTGATCTTAAACGGGAAATTTAACTAGCCCGTTCGATTATTTTTAGCGTTTTTAAGCTATCTTTTATCGTCACACCCTCTTGCTCGCCGCCATTTAGTAGCTGGACAAAGCTCTCAAGCTCGCTCGTTAGCGCGTCGGTGCGCTTTACAAAGCAGTTTTGCACGCGGCAAGAGTTCGCGTCAAATTTTGCTCCCGGTAAAATTTAAAATTTGTTTTAATTATAGTGATAATAAAATTTATGACTAATTGATATGATTTAATAGGGCTTTCAAATTCGTAGTAATATAATTTCAAATATACTTCACTATTAGGAGCACACATGTTTTCATTTCTGGCTTCTAAGCCCGGCACTCCTGTCCCGCAAGAAGAAATTTTATAGCGCTACAATGTCATGCGCTGGCAAGCCCTCTTTGGAATTTTTATCGGTTACGCAGCGTATTATATCTTACGTAACAATTTCCTTTTAAGCTCGCCCGAGCTTCAAAGCAATTTCGGTTTTTCCAAGACCGATATCGGCTGGGTTTCTGGTACGATGCTGGTAGTTTACGGCGTCAATAAGGGCGTGATGAGCGCACTGGCGGATAAAGCAAATCCTAAATATTTTATGGCGTTTGGTCTTTTGATGTCGGCGGCGGTTAACGTTATGATGGGTTTTACGACTGCGTTTTGGATATTTTTCGGACTTTGCATGCTAAACGGAATTTTTCAGGGCATGGGTGTAGGTCCTGCGTATGTGATCCTTGCCTCATGGTTTTCTCGTAAGAACCGCGGCATAATCACCGCTACGTTTAACATTTCGCACAACGTCGGCGGCGGTCTCATCGCTCCTATCGCCGGCGGTGCGGTCGCATGATTAGGTCAGGAGCACTGGCAAGCGGCGCACTTCATGATCCCCGCGGCGATCGCTTCCATAGTTGCGGCGATCGTGGTGATCTTTGGTAGGGGCAGGACATACAACGAGGGTCTGCCGCCTACGGGCCAAATTCTAGGCACTCAAAAAGAAGAGCTAGTAGAAACCAAAACCGAGGAGACAAAGCTTAGCTCGTGGGAAATTTTTAGAGATTATATTTTGAAGGACAAAAACGTTTGGTTCGTCTCGTTCATAGACGTTTTTACTTATATGATAAGATTTGGCGTGCTTACGTGGCTACCGCTGTATCTACTCCAAGAAAAAGGCTTTAGCAAATCCGACATGCGTATCGCTTTTGCGATGTTCGAGTGGGCGGCGATCCCTACGACGTTATTTGTGGGAATTCTTACCGACACGCTGTTTAAAGGGCGCCGTATGCCTCTGGCGATGCTCGCGCTAACGGGCGTTTTCGCCTCTTTATTTTTATACTGGGGCGGACAGACTTTGACTGCCGTGACGATAGGCGCGGCTATCATCGGATGCCTCATCTACGTGCCGATGTTTTTAAGCTCTCTTCAAACCATCGAGCTAGTTCCGTCGTTCGCTGCAGGGTCTGCTACGGGGCTTAGAGGGCTTTTGAGTTACGTACTGGGTAGCTACTCGGGCACGGCGCTAATAGGCTACACGGCGGATAAGTTGGGCTGGGATTACGGATTTTATCTAATCATGTTTGCCGTAGTGATGTGCATATTTTGTTGCTTCATGACTCACCTTGGCGTGCTGGAGATCGAACGAAAGAAATCTGCGAAAGTGTAAATTCCGCGCGAAAGAATTCTAATCCGCGCCGCAAGATGCGAATTGGAATTTTACGAAGCTATAGAGGCTCCGGATCGAAGTCGTTCGAACCTTTGGTGCCCTCTTGAATGTAAAATATAAGTAGTGCGATCCAGCCTACGATAGGAACAAAACACAAAAACCAAAACCAACCGCTCCTGTTTCTGTCATGCAGACGTCTAACTGAAATCCCGATAGAAGGTAAAAAAACGGCTAGAGAAGCTGTGCGTCACATCTAAAATTCAATAGGCGCGCTTATCAAAGCAGGCTCGTTAAAATCGCACGTCGATAGCCGAAAATAGCAGCACGTTGCTAATCAAAGGAGGGTCAGGGGAGCGGTTACGCCCGGTTTCTTGTGCCGATCCTATAAATCGGCGGCAAGAGCGTCGCTTGCAGGATTTTTACAGGGATGCTGTTCGCATTCTCCTACTTTAAAAATTAAAAATCAATCTTTACTGGCAAAATTCCGTAACGGAGAATGGGCACTTTTATTCTGCGCGGTGCTTGTGACGATGATAGCGAGCAAAATTCTACAACTAAGAGTCAGCCCAGGGCGAACTTTGAAAATTAAAAATCAATACTTTACTAGCGTAAAGCCTAAATCACAAGCGGGAGCAGTCTTGGTCGCTACTGCGGCTTCCCGTCGCCAAATTTCGCTCTTATGTCGGCTCCGCAATCCTCTTTTGGATGCCAGCCCTCTCGCTTCATCCGCGCTAAATTTTCACACCCTTCATTCGAGCCGTTTTGACAAAGCTCGTCGTAAATCACCAGGCTACGGCATTGACCGCTTGCGAAATGCTCCAGCGCGGCGGCGTTTTGTAGGCAGGCTCTGATCTTTTCTATGCCGCTTGCCAGCTCGCATGCCTTTGCGAAAAAGCCCTGCGCCTTTAGGCGGTTTCGCACCACGCCCTCTTTGCCAAACTCGTATCTCATCGCTACTTCGTAGCACGCCGCTGCATCGTTTGCATCGCATTTGCGCGTTATGGCGCCAGTTTTAGCGGATGAGAATTTAAAATCTCCTAGCTGCGGCTCGCCCTGCGCGAAAGCAAAACTTAAAGCGCACGCCAAAATCGGCGCAAATTTTAAAATTTTCATCTCACTCCTTAGGCAACAGATCCAGCACCGCGCAGGCACGCTTGTTGTGCATCTTGCAGGCTTTATTTAACGCCTCGCCCGACAGCTCGAAGCTTTGCGGCGTGCCGCTTCCTTGCAGGTATTTGACTGAGAGCTCGTAGCACGCCTCGCTACTTCCGCCGTCGCATTGGGCTTTGAAAAGCTCGAAGGAGAGGATCGCGTCCTTTTCTACGCCAAGACCCCGCCCCAGCATATCGGCGTAGAAAAAGCACGCCAGCTTGTCGCCGCCGTCGCAACCGCCCTTTAGATCGCCGACTATGCGCGAGCATGCGCCCTCGTCGCTTTTGACTATGCAGCCCTCCAAGTCCGCGCGCGATACGCGGCTTAAATCGGCGCTTGAATTTGCCGTCATTTTAGCGTCCTTTGTGCCGGCACCTAGCGCCAAAGTCGCGCAAATAGCGATTAAAACCAGTGATTTTTTCATGATTTTCCTTCTTGAAATTTGATGTTATTTTAATGAGAAACGCTGAATTTAAAAGAAAATCACTTATTTTTTATTCGGTCAAAATTTGAGCGAGCGAGCGCAGTGAAAATCGTAGTCAGCTGTCGCTTTCCTGCACTACTCAAGCATTGTTCGTATTTTTCTACAAGCAAGATGGCGGAATATTATAAATGACTCTGTTATAATAAATCATTGATACTTGCTTCGCAAACCCTGTTCGCTCCGCAAAGCGCCGAACATATAGCACGATTTACGCGGTCAGCTACCGCTTCCCTGTAAATCGGCGGCGATAGCGTCGCTTCACAAGATTTGACTTCGCTTTTAAAGTTAAAAATCAATGAAATATTGAAACGGAGCCTTGTAAATTATATAAAATAATGCTTTATCAAAACACAGCCGAAATTTTCAAATCTCAGTAGCGTCTTCTAGGCTTTTGCCAAGTATCGAGACGTCCTTTATATCCCCGCCTAGATCGCAGACTTCAGGCAGTTTGCCCCATTCTTTGAAGCCAAAATTTTTAAATAGCCCCAAGCTCGCCTCGTTGTCCGCAAAGATCACGGCGATGACGTTTTTTATACCAAAATTTGGAGCTATGTCCAATACGTAAGCTAAAGTCTTTTTACCAACGCCCTTGCCGCGAGCCGATTTACGCACGTAGATGCTGACCTCTGCGGTGATGTGATAAGCCTCGCGCGGATAATAATCACCCAAAGCGCACCAGGCTGAAATTTCGCCGCGATCGTCCTTTAAAACGTATATCGGGCGATTTGGCTTATGTGCATGAAACCACCATTCGCGGCTTTGCACGCTCACGGGCTTTGTGTCTGCGCTCGCGTTTTTGTCCAGGATTGCTTCGTTATAGATGTTTGTGATGCCTTCTATGTCTTGTATCGTGGCTCTAACTATCAAATTTCTCCTCCCTAGCTTGTGGTTCAGGCTCTGTTCTTTCGTGTCGATCAGCTCACTTAAATTTAGCTTTTCACTGCCGCTTGATATAGGGGCTCCAGCTTTTTGGCTATCTCTTTTAGATCCTTTATGCGGCTCTCGTTTGAGGGGTGAGTGCTCAAAATTTCAGGTACTTTGCCACCTGAAATTTTAGTCATCTTCTCCCAGACCTTTACCGCTTCGTTAGGATCGTATCCTGCGCGCGCCATCAGCTCGGTGCCGATATGATCGGCCTCCGTCTCGTGCGAGCGCGAGAAAGGCAGGCTGATGGTGTATTCGCTGGCTAAATTTAGAGCCTGAGCGCCCGCATCGCCAAGGCCGGCAGCTGCCGCAACAGCGAAGATACCGATATTTTTTATCTGATCTGTGCTGGCTTGCTCGCGGCTGTGCTCGCGCAGTGCATGCGCCATCTCATGCCCCATCACGGCGGCCAGCTGAGCGTCCGTTAGATCCAGCCTTTTGATGATACCGCTATAAACTACGATGCGACCACCCGGCATGCACCACGCATTTATCGTATCTTCGTTTATGACATTGACCTGCCAGTTCCATTTTAGCGCGTCTTTTCTAAAGACACCGGTCTGAGCGATGAGGCGCTTTGCTATGTTTTGTACGCGTTTAGTGAGGATAGGATCGATATTTAGCTCGCCTTTTGATCTAGCACTTCTTAGCGTCTGTGTATATGCCTGCGCGGCGCTTTGATCCATGGTCTCAGACGATACTAAAAGTAGCTGCCTGCGGTCGGCCCCTACTAAGCCTGCTTGCGTAGAGCTCGTGAAGCAGCCCGTCAAAAGCACTGCGAGCGCGGCAAATGTGAGTAAAATTTTTCTCATTTTATGCTCCTTTTGGCTTGTATTCGATATTTTGTTCAAATTCTTTCAGACGTTTGTAGATGGATCTCAGCTCGGTTATCGTCGTCCAGTTGTCGATAAATACGCTAAAGCTCTCCCTGACCTGCGAGAAAGCGTTGCTGACTTGAACTAAGATGCCAAGAGTGATCACACCGCTAAAAAGCCCGTTTCCCATGATGACATAGGGGACGATGACTAAAATTTGCGAAAACGATATGAGCCAGATATTGAAGTATCCGTAGTGCAAAAATAATCGGTAGTAGTTAAATTTTAGCCCCGTAAAAAGCTCCAATATCGTTTGCGAGCCGCTGTGATTTATCTTGTCGTCCTCGCCGTAAACGAGCTCTTTTCTAAAGGCGGCTTCGACTTTTTGGTTGTTGTATTCAAGAGAGGGCAGCTTTATACCTACAAACCACGATATGATGAGCCCGCCTACACTGATGCCAAGAGCTATGAACACGAGCGAGCCCGGAATATCTTTGATGTAAGGCAGGTCGACCTTCGCGCTAAGCGCCCAAAGGACGGGGATGAACGCGATCAATGTCATCGTCGCACGCAGGACTTGAACGCCTAGGCTCTCCATTATTTTGGCGAAGCGATAAACGTCCTCTTGGATACGCTGCGAGCTGCCTTCGATCTCTTTTTTGCATCTTTGCCAAAATTCAAGATAGTCAAACGTCATCGCCTCGCGCCAGCGAAATACCCAGTGGCTCGCGAAAAACGAGATGATCATATATGTGATGACGTAAGGCATCGCGATATAGATGAACTGAAGTATCGCAGCCCAAAATTCCTCTATCTTATGATCTTTGACGTTTTGCATGATGTCGTAAAAATCTTTATACCACTCGTTTATGCGCACATTCAGATGTGTTTGATAGACCAAAAGCAAGATGATGAATACCGCTCCGCCATAAGCCCAAAGAGCCCATCGCCTACTTCTAAAAAATGATGAAAACATAAAATTTCGCCTTGAATTTTTGCGTGATTATAGCAGATAAAGGTAAAGACAAATCGCGATATTTATCTAAAATTTAAACGCTTTTTATATGATTTCGCGAAATTTTAAGTAAGGGAGAAAAAATGAACAAAATTTTATCTGCCGTCCTTAGTACGTCGATGTTTGCGTTGGTGGCATTTGCCGATACCAGCATGCAGGTTTATAAATCGCCCACTTGCGGATGCTGCGGTAATTGGGGCAAGATAATGGCGAAAAACGGCTTTGAGTCGGTGGAGATAAAGACGAACGATCTTGTCGAGGTAAAAAATAAATTTCATGTTCCGCTTGAGCTATCTAGCTGTCACACGGCGATCGTCGACGGGTATGTAGTAGAAGGGCATGTCCCGCCTGCTGAGGTGAAGCGACTGCTCGAGCTAAAGCCTGATGGAGTCATCGGTATCTCGGTGCCTGGCATGCCGCTTGAAAGCCCCGGTATGCAGCAAGGAAGCGAGCCTGAAAAATACGATGTGATCTTGTTTAAAAAAGATGGCACTCAAGAAATTTTCGCGACTTATATCGGCGATAAAAAACTGCAATGATCGATCTTTGGCGGGTGAAATTTTAAATTTTGTCCGCCTTGAAGTGACTAAAAAGAGACTTTTTAACCACAAAGCATAGCTTACATTTACTGTTTGTTTAAAATTTTAAAATACCATTTTAGGTTTAGAGTAAAATTAATAATGAGTATTATTTTTTCTAAAATTCAGATATAAATTTTAAATTTAAGGAGAAAAAATGGACGCACAAAAAAGAGCGATCGACCATATGAACGCCGATCATAGCGACATTGTATGCGTATTTTGCGAGGTGTTTGGGAAATTTGAAAATCCTACAAACGTGTTGATGACTGCGATAAACGAGGACGGCATGGAAATTTCATGCGATCAGGGCAAAATTTTCGTTCCGTTTTTGCAAAAGGCAAACGTAAACGGCGAGGGCTTTAGAAACGAGATAATCGCGCTTTACTCAAAGATAAAAAGCGAACAAAGAGCGGCGGCTAAAGGCGGTGCACATCCGCATGCGCCAAGTCACGGACATGGTACAGGAGCGCATCCTCATGGTAGCGGACATCCGGGCGGCGAGAAAAAAGAGAGCAAAGCGCAAGAAAGCATGATAGCGTTAGTTGATAGCCTAAAGTCTCTCATCATATCAAGCGTCGATGCTAACGGTGATTGCGTGAGCTCATACGCGCCGTTTGTCAAAGAGGGCGAGGATATATTTTTCTGCGTCAGCTCCGTCTCGCAGCACTATCACACGATAAAAGCCAACCCAAGCAAGGTCTCCGTCATGTTCATAGAGGACGAAAAAGACGCTAGAACGATCCTTGCCAGACATCGCCTAAGCTCGAAATGCGAGATAAATTTCGTCGAAAACGAGACGAAGAGGGATGAAATTTTTGACAAGCTTCAGGCTAAAAATCCTAACGACGGATCGTTTGAAGACATCAAAGGCATGAAGGATTTTTACATCGTAAAAGCCGTCCTTAAAAAGGGCAGATATGTAAAAGGCTTTGGCGCAGCATACGATGTCGATGGCCTAGAGATAACAAAAGGCCTTCAAGATAGCGATCCTCACACAAAAAGATAAATTTTATTTAAGCCCTAAATTTAGGGCTTAACCTGCTTTAAATCTATAAATTTTTGGCTCTGTTTTAAAAAATATCAACACTTTTTTAAAACAGAGCTTAAATTCTTATGACGTCTCAAACCAGCGTTTTATCGTAAATAACATAAAATTTTATCCTTTAATCTTAATTTTTATTATCATCTAATCTAATAAACAATATAATCGCCATATATGATAATATATTTCAAAATCAAGGAAGCACATCATGTCAAAGAGTAAAATTTGCATCTGCATTTTTGTGTCGATCGGCCTATATGGCGCGGATAACAATACGACCAAGCTTGATGAGGTGGTCATAACGGCGACCGGATTTGAGAGCTTTTTAAGAGATGAGGTCAGAAACGTTACGGTCATAACATCAGAAGATCTGCAAGGACGTGGGTATAGAGATATAAACGAAGCCCTGGAAAAGGCGCCGGGAGTGAGCTACATATATAACGGCTCGGGTAGGAACATCGACATAAGAGGACAGGGGCAAAAGGCCAACACCTCCGCCAAGGTCCTGGTAAACGGTATCGCGATAAATATGATAGACACTACGCCTACTAAAATTCACACCGACCTCATCCCGATAGAGGATGTCGAGCGTATCGAGATCATCCCCGGCGGCGGCTCAGTTTTATACGGTAGCGGTACGACAGGCGGCGTGATAAACATCATCACAAAGCAAAAGCCAAAAGACTTTTTCGTGACCGCCTCGACAAAGATAGCCTCTTACTCTTATAAAGACTTCAACGTAGGCATAGGAGGAAAGGTGAGTGAGGATCTATATCTCAAGGCTGCGATCAAAAATTTTAATGGGGATGGGTATAGATACGGCGAGTGGCTTAGAGGATACTACGCAAATTTAGGCATACGCTATCAGATAAACGATATGCAAAGCATCTCTATAAATCCTAGCTATTTTAAGGTCAAAGAAAAAGGTGCAGGGGCGCTAACTAAAAAGCAGCTCGAGCAAAATAGACGCCAGGCCGATGACTACAGCGAGGTAGTCAGTAAAAGAGTCGCCGTAGATATCGACTATAACGCTAAATTTAGCGATGCGTTCGAGCTTACTCTTACACCTTATTATCAAAAAGAGACCGACGATATGGATAGTGATACGAAATTTGAGGATAAAAAGCTGGGCTCAAATTTTAAAGGCAGATACACTTACTCTAGCGGTGAGGTCATAGCCGGATACGAATATCTAAAAAATGACGGACTGAGGATACTAAACGTATCTGCGGCTACGCCTATGGGCATAATGAGAAACTATACAAAATTTGATATGCAAAAGCAAACGCACTCCTTTTACATCATGCCAAAATATAACTTTACCGATTATTTCGAGCTAAATGTGGGCTATAGATACGAAAAGGCGCTTTACGATACGGACAGACTACAAAGGACGACCATGATGGGAAGGACCACTGGCGGCACCTTTAGCGAAGATAAAAGCATGAGCAACTACGCCTTTGAGGTCACGCCAAATTTCAAATATTCAAAGACGGGAAACGTCTATCTGAAATTTGAGCGCGGCTACACCTCTCCTGGACCAAATCAGCTGGTAGATAAGCTAAATCGCACGACTTACGCCATGAATAACCTAAGGCCGGAGACCTTTAAAACCTATGAGATCGGTATGAAAGATATGTTTTTAGGCGGGTATTTTAGTGCAGCGGCGTTTTACACCGATACTAAAGACGAGATAAGGAATTTTTCTAACACCGCAAATATCTCGGACGGCTGGCGCTTTATAAATTTAGACAAAACCAGACGCTACGGCTTTGAGCTTTACGCAGAACAAGATATCTTAAGAAAGCTAAGGCTAAGCGAGACCTACTCTTTTGTGGACGCCAAGATCAAAGCGGGTGCAAACAGCGGCAAGCGCATACCTTGGGTGCAAAGGAGCAAATTCGTTCTTGGCGTGGACTACGAGCCGATAAAAAATCTAAATTTGCTGACCGATGTGAAGTGGTATTCAAGCATAGTTGATAGTTATTATGATAAAATAAGCGACAAAACGATCGTGGATTTTGGTGCGAAATATAAATTTCAAAACGGAATTTCGGTCGTAGCCGGCGTGAAAAATTTATTCAACAAAAAATATAATATAGTCGAGATGAAAAGAGCCGATTCTTATTCGCCGGCGCGCGCGAGAAATTATTATGTAGAGTTCAAATATGCCTATTAAAACAAAAGCGAGCATCGTTTTAGTGCTGCTTACTATCGTCGTTTGCGTCGTTTCGCTCAGCCTTGGAGGCGCTGATATCGGATACAAAGACATCGTGAATTTCGCTCTTGGCGGCGACATGGACGATATAAAAAGGGCGATAATCCTTGAACTTCGCCTGCCTCGCGTGATAATGGCCTTTTTGATAGGCATGCTTTTAGCAAGCTCGGGCGTAGTGGTGCAAAGCGTTTTTTTAAATCCCCTGGCCGATCCTTATATCATCGGTATCGCCGCTAGCGCGACATTTGGAGCCGTCGTGGCCTATCTTTTAAAGCTTCCTGATGTCTATTATGGTGTCTTTGCGTTTATCGCCTCAGCCATCTTGTCGCTTGTTATATTTAAGCTTTCAAAACGCGGCAAATCCATCGCCACACTACTCATCATAGGCATAGCGTTCTCGTCGTTTTTGGGCGCTTTCACATCATTTGCGACCTATCTCATCGGCGAGGACAGCTTTAAGATAGTAGCGTGGATGATGGGCTATGTGGGCGGCGCAAACTGGCAAAAGATCGGCTTTTTAGTCGTTCCGCTCGTGATTTGTATGATCTATTTTTATATAAAAAGACTTGAGCTAAATGTCATTTTAAGCGGTGACGAGGAGGCGCAAAGCCTTGGTGTAGATGTCGAAAAAACAAAGAAAAATTTACTCATCGCCTCATCTTTGGCTGTTAGCTTTTCAGTCGCATTTACGGGTATGATAGGCTTTGTAGGCCTCATCATACCTCACACTTTGCGAATGATCCTACGCACGTCAAATAATGCTGTTTTGATCCCGGTAAGCACGATCGCCGGCGGGCTATTTTTACTCGTTTGCGATACGATAGGAAAGAGCGTGCTAAGTCCGGTCGAGGTGCCAATAGGCGTAGTAACGGCGTTTTTTGGCGCTCCGTTTTTTCTATTTTTAGCGATGCGCTCGACTAGAGGGATAGTCTGATGAGCGTCGAGATCAAAAATTTAGGTTTTAGCTACGATAAAAAAGAGATATTAAAAGGCGTGGATCTTGCTGCTAAAAACGGCGAATTCATCGGAATTTTAGGACCAAACGGATGTGGCAAATCCACTCTTTTAAAAAATATCTTAAAGATCATCCGCCCAAACTGCGGCATCATAAATATAGAAAATAAAGCGCTTAGCGAGTATCCGCTAAAGCAGCTGGCTAAAATTTTAGGCTTCGTGCCGCAGCGAAGCGTGCTAAATGCTCCGCTACTGGTTGAAGACATCGTTTTTATGGGCAGGTTTTGCCATTTGAAAAATCAGTTCAGCGGATACGATGAACAAGACACAAAAAAAGTGGACGAGATCATGCAGATGCTTGATATAAAGCACTTTGCAAAGCGTATAGCCGCATCGCTGAGTGGCGGAGAATTCCAGCGTGTTTTGCTGGCTAGAGCGCTGGTGAGCGAGCCTAAAATCCTCCTGCTAGACGAGCCGACATCTGCGCTTGATCTAAACTACGCCATAGAGATACTAAAAATTTGCAAAAAGCTCACAAAACAGCTAAATCTGCTCTCTATCGTCGTGCTGCACGATCTAAATTTAGCCTCGCTATTTTGCGATAGGATAGTGATGCTAAAAGATGGACGCGTCAGATACGATGGCGTAGCAAAAGAGCTTTATACGAGTGAAATTTTAAAAGAAATTTACGGGCTTGAGTGTGAAGTAATCGAGCACAAGGGCAGTCCTTTCGTCGTGCCGCTAAAGTAACGGTGGGGTAGTTGATTTACCGGAGATTTTAAGCGTAGTCAAATGAGATGAGCGGCGACATTGCCCTCCGAAAATCAGGGAAGCCGTAAGGCTGACCGCGATTTTCGTGCTACACGTTAGGTATTCTGTCGCAAGCTCATCTTATTTGCGAAGCAAAAAATCGTGCTATTATATGTTTGGCTGCCCACTCCCGCACAAACGCTGTTCGCGTCCGTGCTAGGTCGCTTCTGGAGTAAATAAGATTTGCGAAGCACTATTTAAAGGCATCAACGTTTTATAAAAAGAGAGCCAAAATTTTATAAATAAAAAACCAAAAACAAAGGAGTAAAAATGTTTAAGAAATTTAAAATTTTAGTCTCGGTATTTGCCGTTTTTGCGGTATTTGCATCGGCTACGACCACTATGGATACGCCTAAAAAGCGCCTAGTGATCTTAGACCCGGCGGTCGTTGAGATGATGTATATGCTGGGTGCGGAGGATCAAATAGCCGCTATCTCGACCCTGACTATGTCAAAAATTTGGCCCGAGGACAAGACCGCGCTTTTAAAAAGCGTAGGCACTTATACAAAGCCCAATTTTGAAAAGATAGTCGAGCTAAAGCCTGATCTCGTGGTCACCAGCTTTCACTCCGCAAACGTGAACGAGGATCTTAAGAAATTTAACCTGCCTACGCTTACACTAAAGGCCGATAGCGTGGATATGATCTACTCAAACATCGAGCAAATCGGCAAGATAACGGGTAAGGAGCAAAAGGCGCACGAGCTAGTGGAAAGCATAAAGCAAAAATTTAAGACCTACAAAAACGGAGCGCTGAAAGGCAAAAAGATAATCGCGATATTTTCGGGCACGCCTATCACGGCATTTAACTCAAAGACGCTTCCGGGAGATATATTTAAAAGGCTTGGCCTCGTAAATTTAGCCGATAGTCTGCAAGGCAGCACGCCTATCGTATCTCCGGAGTTTATTTTGGGAGCAAATCCTGATTTCATCGTGCTTGTAGGCGGTATGGGCGGCAGTAGCGAAAGCTTTTTGAAAGAAAATCCCGTGCTTGCCAAAACCAACGCAGCCAAAAACGGCAAAATTTTGACCTTCCCGTCGTCGATATTGCTTCGCGGAACGCCTAGGATAGGCGAGGGCGTGGATAAAATTTATAATGATTTGCTTAAATGAAGTGTATAAATTTATCAAACAATAAGCAAATAAGCTTTAAAATCAAGAGCTAAAAAGTCCTAAAAGGAGAGAAAGTGTTTGAAAAAAGGATAAAAGGGCACCATTCGGGGCATCCGAACAAATCGGAATTTGCAACGAAAGAGGACTTGTATGAGTTCTTAGAGGACGGTGTGCCCGAGCAAAAAGAGGGCGTGATATATTTTCACGTGCCGTTTTGCGATACGATATGTTCGTTTTGCTCGATGAATCGCAGCAAACTTGACGGCGAGCTTGACGATTATACGCAGTATTTGCTGGGAGAGATCGATAAATACTCGAAATTTAGCTATATCCAGCAAAAAAGCTTCGAGTCGGTTTATTTTGGAGGCGGGACGCCAACGACGCTGAAAGAGCGCCATTTGGAGAAAATTTTAAAAGCCATAAATGAAAAATTCAATATCTCCAAGACTTGCGAATTTAGCTTTGAAACCACGCTACATAACCTAAATATCTCAAAAGTGCGCTTGATGCAAAGCCTTGGCGTAAATCGCTTCAGCATCGGCGTGCAGACGTTTAGCGAGGCTGGCAGGAAGCTTCTAAACCGCACGCACTCAAAAGAGGCTGCGATCGAGCATTTAAAAAAGATAAAGGACGAATTCAAGGGCTTTGTCTGCACCGATATCATCTACAACTACCCTAACGAGACGGAGGAAGAGGTCAGAGAGGATGCGAGAATTTTAAAAGATATCGCGGTCGATAGCACGAGCTTTTATTCGTTACAGTTTTTAGACGGCTCCGTGCTTTCAAATACCTTTTCGCAAGATTATTATAACATCGAGACTGATAGGAAGCTTCATAACGCCTTTGTCGAGGAGATGTTTAAGGGTGGGGATTATGAATTTTTAGAATACACAAAGCTCAACCGAAAAGGTCGTGACGAGTATAAATATATTCGTCTAAGCCACGTCGGAGCCGATGTATTGCCCATTGGCGTCAGTGCAGGCGGACAGCTCGGGGAGTTTGGCATCTTTAATATGAGAGCCGACCTTCAAATGATCGGTATCTTGCCACCTGAGGAGCGAAATAGGAAGAAATTTAACGCCCTCTTTCAGTATCATGACATCAAATTTAGCGATATGAAGCGATATGTCAGCGACGAGACGTTTGCAAATTTGATGGAATTTTTCAAAAAATGCGAGAGCGAAGGCTATATGAGCATCAAGCCTGATGGCATCGAGCTTAGCCTAGATGGCGTATTTTGGGGAAATACGATAGCCGATGAAGTAGCAAAGATAGCAAAGAAGGAGTTTGAATGAAAAAAATAGTGATCTATGCCTCACTAAGCGGTAATACCAAAAAAATAGGCGAAGCCATCGCGCAGCAAATAGGCTGTGAAGCGATCAGCTACACCGATGAACGCGCAAAGGATATAAGCGGTTTTGACTTTGTGGCGATAGGATTTTATATCGATAAGGGCGGCCCGGAGGCACATTTCAAGCGCTACATAAAAGAGCATGTAAAGGGTAAAAAAACGGGACTTTTCATCACTCTTGGCGCTGATCCTGCCGGAGAGCACGGCGAGAGCATGCTAAAGGTCGGACGAGAGCTCTTAAACGAGGGCGGCAATGAAATTTTAGCTGAGTTCATCTGCCAAGGCGCTATCGACCCCAAGGTCATCGAGGAGATGAAAGAGATGGCGGCGAAAATGGGCGATAAAGCGATACATTTAATCACTCCTGAGCGCCAAGCCACATGGAAGCAAGCCTCCACTCATCCTGATGAAAACGACCTTAAAAATGCACGAAAAGCATTTGAAGGAATAAAGTAAAAGCCCTTTACGGGCTTTTAAAATTTAAGCTCTGTTTTAAAGGGCGTTGATATTTTGCAAAATGCTTCACAAATGGGCGCAGTATCAAAACGAAATATGCATATTAAGCGCGATGATACAAAGTAAAAGCGCTAACGGAACGTATAAAAATCTGCCGATGTTATACCAAAAAGAGTCGTAAATTTTACCCGCTCCCATATTTATCTCGTCTAAAATTTCATCTCTTTTTATCACCCAAAACCACGATACCGCGCCGATGACCGCACCGATCGGGATGATGTAGATCGAGACGAAGTCCATCCAAGGCCCCCAGCTAGTTATGTCTTCCATGTGTGCACCCACGCCAAAGCATATCGCGCATAGCAGCACGAGCGTCCAGGTTCGGCTTAGGCGCGGGAATTTATGCATCAGCGACTCGGCGACCGCCTCGAACATATTTTGAAGCGAGGTGATACCGCCAAAAATGACTGCGGTAAATAAAATGACGGCGAAAATTTGCCCGCCGACCATACCTTGTAAAATTTTAGGCAGTGTTACGAAAAGTAATCCCGGTCCCGTAGCCGGGTCCATATTGTAGGCAAACACCGCCGGTATCATTACAAGTGCCGCTACCATCGCAGCTAGCGTGTCAAATATCGCTGTATTTTTAGCGCTGTTTACGATATCCTCTTTCTTGGAAAGATACGCCCCGTAAACTATCATGCCTGAGCCTGTGATAGAGAGCGAGAAAAAGGCTTGACCCATCGCAGATATCCACACCATCGGATCTTCGAGCTTGCCAAAGTCCGCTGTGAATAAAAATTTATACCCCTCAAACGCCCCGTCAAGCGTCGCTACCCTGATAGCCAGTATGGTAAATAATATAAAAAACAAAGGCATCATGATCTTGTTCGTTTTTTCGATGCTTTTTGCTCCGAAAAATAGCGTGATGAGCGTTCCTGCAACTACTATGAAATGATATGGTAGCACCGAGTATGGCGTGAGTGCAAAAGACTCAAACCAAGTATCGGTGTTTTCGATCATCAGCGAGCCGCTTATGGCTTGCACCAGCGCCTTTAAGACATAGGCGATGATGACTGCGTAGCCGATAGCTATACATAAAGAACCCGCAAGCGGAAGCCAGCCGATGATCTTGCCGATGATGCCTAAATTCCTACTTTTCCAGGCATATTCATAAGAGCCTAAAGTCCCCGTTTTGGCTCGTCTGCCGATGGCGTATTCCGCGCTTAGTCCGGCGTAGGAAAACAGCGCGACGAAGAAAATATAAATGATCAAAAATGCGCCGCCACCATTTGTACCGAGCTTGTAAGGAAATCCCCAAACATTCGCCATGCCTACGGCCGAGCCGACGCATGCGATTATAAACGCCCACCTAGATGAAAAGCTTCGTTTGTCCATGTTGCTATCCGTAAATTTTGATTAGTAGCTATGTTATCTAAATATGATTTAAGAACTATTTATAAATGTAAAATAAATCAACGGCTGTTACATTTGGTGTAAGTCGTTTGGGCGTTTGAGAAATTTCGCACTTTTTGATATAATCTCTGAAATTTTTAACTTTTAAGGATCATACTTGCACCCCAGTAGCGATACTTCGCTTTTAATGATAGTTCTAGCCGTCGTATTCATTTTATTAAACGCTTTTTTTGTCCTCTCGGAATTCTCACTCGTCAAGATACGTAAATCGCGCCTTGAAGAGCTCATAAAAGATAAAATACCAAACGCCCAGCTTGCCTTTGATATGTCAAATAAACTAGATACTTATCTAAGCGCCACTCAGCTTGGCATCACGCTAAGCTCACTCGCACTCGGCTGGATAGGCGAGCCTGCGGTAGCCAGACTCATCGAAGAGCCGCTTAAAAAATTTCTAAATTTCAACGATATCTTGGTGCATACGGTCGGCTTTGCCATAGCATTTACGCTCATCACGTTGCTTCACGTCGTAATCGGCGAGCTTGTGCCAAAGTCCGTCGCCATCGCAAAGTCCGAAAAGACCGTGCTTGCCATCGCTCGTCCGCTTCATCTGTTTTGGGTGCTCTTCTCGCCTGTCATAAAGCTATTTGATATCTTGGCAAATGCCGGTCTCGCCGCACTTGGCATAAAGCCGGCCAAAGAAAGCGAGCTAGCGCACTCCGAAGAGGAGATCAAGATAATCGTAGGCGAGAGCCTAAAAGGCGGCGTGCTCGATAGCTTTGAGACCGAGATCATCAAAAATGCAGTGGACTTCAGCGACACGGTCGCAAAGGAGATAATGACGCCTCGCCGCGACATGGTCTGTATCAACAAGCAAAAAAGCTTCGAGGAAAATTTAAAGGTCGTTTTCGAGTCCAAATACACGCGCTATCCGTATATAGACGGCTCAAAAGACACGATACTTGGCATGATACATATCCGCGACGTTTTGCAGCTACATTTTAATGAGGATAAAGAAAAGGACTTCGACAAGATCGTGCGTAAATTCGTCATCGTCCCGGAGAGCCTTTCGATCTCAAAAGTGCTTGTCATGATGAATAAGCAGCAAATTTCAGCCGCTCTTGTAGTAGATGAATACGGCGGCACGGCGGGGCTTCTTACCATGGAAGATATAATGGAAGAGGTGCTTGGCGATCTAAATGACGAGCACGACGAGGCCGATCCGCATTATAAAAAGATCAACGAAAATATCTATGAATTCAACGGTCGCTTCGACCTTGAGAGCGTCGAGGAGCTACTTGGTATCAGCTTTGATGAGGAGACCGATCAGCTCACTATCGGCGGATATGTGTTTAATCTCATCGGTCGTTTGCCGGTCGTCGGTGATAAGATCGAGGATGAAAACTGCTACTACGAGGTGCGAAAAATGGACGGAGCTAGCATCTCGAGCGTCAAGGTAAGAAAGAAAATTTTACAAGACGACGACTGATCGCGCTAAATTTTGAGTATGGCAAAAGAGATATTGCTTTTTGATCACGCAGATTTGGCGCTTTGGGTGTTTATCTTTTTCGTAGCCCCGTTGCTTGCTATCTGGATACAAAGTAAGCCCAAATGCACGGCGAAATTTGTAGCTTCTATGCTTTTAGCCTCAGCTTTTTGGGGCGCTATTTTGCTCTGTTATATCGCCAGCAACACTTACGAGTGGGCAGCTTGGCTGGTTGAAAATTATATAAATTATGTTTTTATACTATTTTTTGCTCTTTGTCTCTTGGCTAAATTCGTTCAAGTTTTGCTAAATTTTAAAAAATAAACCCAAATTTCGTAGTTGATGTTAATTAAGATATCATTTGTCCGCTTTTGGTAAAATGAGCCCGTCAAATCTCAAAAAAAGGATAAAACAGTGGCAACAACGAAATTTAAAGGAAGTGTCGTAAATTTAGGCACAAACAGCGTAAGCGTGGGTGAAAAAGCCCCGATAGTAAAGGCGGTCGGCAAGGATCTAAGCGACATACAAATCGGTGGCGAACAGGGCGTAGTGCAGATCGTCATAGCCGTCCCGTCGCTTGATACCGATGTTTGCGCGATGGAAGCCAAAAAATTTAACGTCAAAGCTGCGAGCATCCAAAATGCGCAGCTCATCTTGATCTCGATGGATCTGCCGTTTGCGATGGGTAGATTTTGCCAAGCTGAGGGCATCGAAAACGTCAAGGTCGCAAGCGACTTTAGAGCTAAAGAATTTGCAAAAGCTTACGGCGTCTTGATAGAAGACGGCGTTCTAACAGGGCTTACTGCAAGGGCGGTGTTCGTCATAGACGCAAGCGGCGTCATCACTTACAAAGAGATAGTCGCAGAGATCGCCGATGAGCCTGATTATGAAGCGGCTTTAAAAGCTGCAAACGAGGCTGCGAGCACTTGCTGCGGTAGCTGACATTAAAATTTTAGGGGCGAGTTTCGCCCAAAATCATATAAAACCCAAGGGATAAAATGCAGTTTCAAAATCATCTAAAGCCAAATGATGGCGCAAATTTCGGCGTATTTAGGCCCAGTGTTTCAAAAGGCGCAGTGAAATTTAGCACGTTTGGCGCCAGCCAAAGTAGCGAGCAGATGAGGACGCTTGAAATTTCAGCTTTTGCTAGATGGTACGAGAGATTTTGCGTTCAGCCCCATCAGCCGTTTTTCGCAAACGGTTCAGTGCAGCTTATCGCTTTTACTGGTTTGATGCTGCTTGCGTTTTTGACAAACGGCGTTATTGGCGCCGACATCACGCTATTTCACGTCTATGCCTTCGTTTTTGTGATCTTTATCCAGTTTTTTCTGGGATTTTTATTTGTCGTTTTCCCTAAATTTTTAGTGCAGGCAAGTATCGCTAAAAGTACCTATATGCGGCAGTTTTGGGCGTATTTCATCGTCTCTTGGGGCTTTTTTGCTTCGATGTTTTTTGTGGGGAAATTTTACGTTTTATTTATGGCGCTTGATCTCGCACTTCAAACGATAAGCTTCATCACGCTATTTAAAATCCACGCTAGATCGCTCGTAAAGGACAAATACGACACAAAATGGGTGCTCATCGCGTTTGCAGCTGGGCTTGTGGCAAATTTTGCATTTTTGCTATCGCAGGTGGATACGAAATTTAGCTTTTTGCTAAGGCAGATCGCGATCTATGCGGGCTTTTATTTATTTTTGTTTGCTCTTATATTTGCTATCGCGCAAAGGATGATCCCATTTTTTACCTCGGTCAAGATCGCCGGATACAAGATAAATAAGTCTAAATTTTTGATGGAGAAGCTGTTTTTCTTGCTCGCCTTGAAGGTGCTGTTTACAGGCTCTAGTCTGGAAATTTTACCTGATGTTTTGCTATTTATATTTTTCGTATACGAGCTATTTTTTAAATGGAAGTTACCGTTTTTCAAGGCTCCTGCGATACTTTGGGTGCTGTTTTTGTCGCTTTATTGGATACCTTTTGGCTTTTTTATCACCGCTTTTAATGATCTAAGCGATCTTTTTTCGTGGGGAGCGGTGTTTGAAAAGGCCTCGCTTCATGCCTTTGCGCTTGGGTATTTTATGACTATTTTGATCGGTTTTGGCACGAGAGTCGTTTTAGGGCACTCAGGGCAAGTGCCGCATGCAGGCAAATTCGCTATTTTTATATTTTTGCTTTTACAAGTCGTAACCTGTGCCAGGATCGTCGCGGCATTGGGGCTAAATTTTAGCCTTGATTATGCGTTTTGGATAAACTTAAGCGCCGCCTTGCTCGTCGCAGCGCTTGGCATTTGGGGCGTAAAATATGTCACCATCTTGCTAAAAGGCTCCACACCTCATTGAGCCAAATTTAGCCCGTAAACGCTCATCGTGCAAGAGCGCTTTAGTATCGGGATAAATCTCATCAGCCGCGCTTTAAACGGCCAGCGATTTAGATACATGTCCATCATGATGCCTGTTTTTAGGTATTTGATGCGCCCCTCATCGTCCCAGCGCTCTATGTCGCGCGGATCGTCGATGCCAAATTTCGTCTTTGCGTCCTTGATGTATTTTAAAGTATCGTGTTTGGTGTGATTTTTCGCCATCATCTTGCAGCACCAGATATTTAGCAAATCAAGCGCGACTTCGCCTTTAAAGCGCTTGGCTAAATTTAGGAAAAATCCCTTCATCTCGCTCTCCTCAAAATACATCGGAACGCCCTCTAGGACGAAAATAAACGGAGTTTGCGGGTATTTTCCCACTAGCTCGTCCATCCACGCAGTCTCTAGCATGGAGCAAGCTAGGCTGAAATTTTGCTTTGCCTTTGGCACGAGCTCATCGCGAAATTTTATGACGTCAGGCAGATCAAGGTCGTAAAATACGGCGTTAGGGCAAGCATGCTCTAGTCTAAGCGGCCTCGTGTCAAAGCCCGCACCCACCTGAACGACGACGATACGCTCTTTGTTTTTGGCAAATTCTATGATCTCATCGTCAAAGTATTTGGCCCTGATGATCACGCCGATACGGCTCATATCGGAGCTATCGAATTTGGAGAAATCATAATCGATCTTGTCCACCACCGCGCCTGAAAATTCATCTTTTAACAAGGGCTTAGGCAGTTTGTTTTCAAGGCTTCTAAAGTATAAATTTATGAGTAATGTCTCTGAAACGCCGTCTTTAAAGCTGATCTTTTCCATGTTTATCCTTTCGTTTATATTTGTAGGCTTTGTTCGGTGAAGCGCGATTTTTAAATGTATCAAGCATAGTCAAATCTTATGAAGCGAAGCGTCGCAAAAAATCATGCTACAAGCTTAGCTTCACTTTACTCGAATGCTGCTCGCATTATCCCTACTCTCACAAGCAGGGGAGCGGCTACTCGCTCCGACGCTGTTCGCGTCCGTGCTAGGTCGCTCCTAGAGCGAGTAAGATTTGCCAAGCGCTTGTTGAAAAAAATCAACGCCTTGTCAAACAAAGCTTTTGCGCTTATTATACTCCAAATTTTAAGAACCATTATCGTTTTAAAAGCTGCGCTCGCTTTGATTTGGCGAATTTGCCCTAAAATTCTAATTTTTAGTTACAAACCTTTAATTTTTTTAAGCAATCGTTATCTTTTTATTAACCATTAAGTTTCATAGGACTAAAATCGTTTTGATTAAATTTCACAGGGGTAATATATGAAAATTTCAACAAAAGTCATCGTATTGTTCGTAGTTTCGATGCTTGTGATCAGCCTCGTACTGACCGTATTAAACAGCAAATTTTCGTCGGATCTGACGGAATTTTTCGCCGATAAATCCTACAACGACCTGATAGAAGCCAGGAAGGCCGATCTAAAAGACGAGGTCGATACACTAAATCAAGTGATGAACCTCGTCTATCAAAACGGCAAGAAAAAGGGGCTCTCTGATGAGGCCATAAAGAGTGAAATTTTCAGTATCATTTCGCCGATAAAATTTTTCGCCGATAAATCGGGCTATATTTTCATCTATGACTACGAGGGCAATGTCATGATGCACCCGGAAAAGCCCTCTTTAGTCGGTAAAAACATCATAGGACTTAAGGATCCAAGGGGCTTGCCACTCATCGAAAAACTCATAGAAAATGCCAAAAAAGGCGGCGACTTTCTGACATTTGGCTGGGCGAAAAAAGAGGGCGAACAGCCGGTCGATAAGCTCGGGTATTCGGCTGGTTTCGAGCCTTACGGGTGGATGATAGGAAGCGGCATCTATATAGACGATTTACAAACCAAGATAGACTCCGAGCGTGCGACGCTAAATGACACGAACTCGCACAATACTCTGACATTTGTCGTCATCTGCGTAGTCGCGACGATCATTTTGATAGTCCTGGCCCTAGTCATACTAAATAAAATTTTGATATCTCCGATAGGAAACATCGTGGATACCTTGGGGCATATGTCGGCTGATATAAAAGAGGGCAAAGGCGATCTGACTAAAAAGCTCGTATCTGATAAAAATGACGAGATAGCCCAGATCTCAAACTCTATCAACGATCTCACCGGTGAGCTGAGGACGGTCATAGAAAACACAAAAGGCCTCTCAAATGAAAATTCCTCTATCGCTCAGGAGCTCTCCTCCACCTCGGTGCAAACCGGCAAGCGCGTAGAGGACTCGACTAAGATCATCGCACAAACTACGCAAAAAGCGCAGCAAATCGGAGATGAGATAAAAGATTCGCTCGAAGAGACGAACGCCAGCAGGCAAAATTTAGAAAAAACGGGACTTTTCATCAAAGAGGTCGCAGACGCCGTTTTAGGACTGGGACATGATATCAACTCCGCAGCGCAGACCGAGATAGAGCTGGCCGAGAAGATGCGAAATTTGACTCAAGATACCGAAAATGTGCGCGGCATACTAAACGTGATAAATGACATCGCCGATCAGACGAACCTGCTAGCTCTTAACGCCGCTATCGAGGCGGCGCGTGCGGGCGATCACGGCAAGGGGTTTGCCGTCGTGGCCGATGAGGTCAGGCAGCTTGCCGAGCGGACTCAAAAGAGCCTGACGGAGATAAACGCGACTATAAATTTGATCGTCCAAGAGATATCAACTTCTAGCGATCAGATAGGCGAGAACGCCAAAAGAGCGCAAGATCTGATCAAAGTTTCTGGACAGATAGAGAACAAGGTATCTGATATGAACGCACTGATGAGCGAGACCTTGGCGATGAGCGAGCATGCGGCTAAGGACTATATAAACACTAGTGCAAATATCAAAAACGTGATAAAAAGCATCGAAAATGTCGACGCCCTCTCGCAGCAAAACGCTAGAAGCGTCGAGGAGATCGCAAGTGCGGCGACTCATCTTAGCGACATGACCGAGAGCCTAAATGCGAATTTAAATAAATTCAGGACTTGATCTAAAACGCTAGGCGGGCAAATTTCTCCCTCGCCTCATATCCAAATTTTTTGATTTAACTTTAGCTCTTTTACGATGTCCGCAAAGTCTTGTATCTGACTCATGTAAAGGCTCAGTGTTTGGTTTTTTATGAGGCTTAGATCGATGTTTGGCTCAAAGCCGTCCGTCCATGTCTCGACCGCGATGAAAATTTTGTTTTGTGTGAAAACGAGATCGATAGGGGCGTTGAATCTCGCTTCAAGTCCTAAGATACGCTCCATCATCGCAGGCGTGAGAACGTATCTGGCGGCTATTTGATCGGTGGAGTAAACGTCAAAAAGCCTTTCAAATTTCACGTTGTCCATATTTGCCCGTCGCCCCTCATGGGCTAAATTTTTTGATTTTACGTGATGGACTCTAGTCGTGTGGGCGAGTTTTTTATTGAAGTCGGCTACAAATAAAACGCCCTGAAACTGCGGGACTTTGGTGGTATGGTTTTTGGTCTTTACCTCCATCAGCGCGCAAAAATCGCTAAATTTCACATTCACGCCTTCTATTTCGCCGCTGATTAGATCCTCGCCGTAGTATTCATCGACGCTGCAGTCATAGATCATGAAAAACTCCGCCAAGTCAAGAGAGCCCGCAGAATCGTATCTTAGCCCAAAATGCGCGGCGACTCTCGTTATGACCTCGTGTTTGAACTCATTTACGAACGCACGCTTCTTTTCGCCTAACAAGATCGCCCAAAGCCCCAGATAAAGCAGCCCCGCGCAGGCGACGCCGTAGATGAGCGATATGTAGTGAGCTATGAGTAGCCCTATTATCAGGGCTAGAGGGATAAATTTTATCTTAAAGTCCGTTATCTTTTTTACCAGTATCCTGCGCTTTATCTCAAGCACGTTTAGGCCTTTTGGTATCTTGAAATTTAAAATGTTGGTGTTGATTCTAGGGCGTTTGGGGGATCTTAGGGCGGCTAAAATTTTAGGTAGGAATTTAAAGCAAACAAAGCACAAAAGTGCAAACGGCAGTAGGCTTTGGACGATAAAGGTAAAGTCTAGCTCGCCTTTTAAAATTTCCTCCTTAAGCGGCCAAAAGCTTACGAGGCTAAGCGCGCAAGAGAGCACGATAGCTGCGATGCCAAGCCAAATTTCAAGATCATTTTTTGATTTACCGTTCAAAACCTACCTTTCAAATTTACGCGCTAAATTTTCCAAATTTTACGGTTTAGATTCAGCTCTTTGACGATGGCGACAAAGGATGCTATCTCTGCGATGTAGCCTCTTATCGCGCCGTTATCCGTGAGCGGGACGTCGAGGTCGGGCTCGAAGCTGTTTTCGCGTTTGTCGATCGCCATTAAAATTTTGCTTTTAGACAGCACGATATTGACCGGGCAGCCAAAGTCCGTCTGCAAGGCTAAGATCTGCTGCATCAAATTTGGCGTGAGCGCGTATCTGGCGTTTATCTGATCGCTCGTATAAACGTCGTAAAACCTTTCAAATTCCACGTTGTCCATTTTCGCTCGCTCGCCGTCTTTTATCAGATACGAGGAGTCTTTGTGGCAGATGTAGGTCACGGAGTTTAGTCTTTTGTTAAAATCAGCCGCGAATAATATCCCCTCAAATCTCGTGATCCTTCGCGTATTTTTTTGAGTTTTTACGATGTCTATGGCGCAAAAATCGCTAAATTTCACATTCACGCCCTCTGCTTCGCCGCTGATTAGATCCTCACCGTAGTATTCATCGACCTCGCAGTCGTAAATTTCAAAAAAGTCATTTATGCTAAGAGAGCCTTTCTCGTTGTAGCTTAGGCCAAAATCCCTGACTATGCTTTTTGTGATCTTCGTCTTGAAATTTGATGAAAATTCCCTCATCTTGGCGCTGGTCATTACAGCATATACGAGGCCATAGACCATAAAGCCGGAGGCTATGCCCCAAAACATATCAAAAAATTTAGACATAGCCGCTGCGATGCAGCCTGCTACGCCAATCGAAATGAAAGTAGCCTTTTTGATGAGTTTGTTCAGCTCTTGCCTTTGCTTTTCAAGTGCGGCGAGCTCGGCGCCATTTATGATATCTGCCGCGTCTATATGTAAATTTGCCGCAGTTTGGGGCTTTTTCTTTGGCTCAAATACGCCTAAATTTTTTACTATCAAAGCCACAATAAAAGATACCATGATGATTTCAGGCATGTGATCATTAAAATCAAATATGAATTGTGCGGTATTTTGGCTATATACTGCTACGGATATCGTCATTATCGTAGCTACAAATATCAAAAAAAGAAGTATGAGTGCTTTTTTTAGCATCGCCAAGCTTTATTGAGGTTTATGAGTTTGTCTTGGATATTTAAAAACGTCAAATGCCTTTTTAGATTGCGCTCTGGCTGCCTGTCCATGTCGCCTCCTGCTTGTCGCCTAGGATTTGAACATTTTGCCTATGTCGGGTGCGGCGCTTTGGTCGTCCGGGATGTCGAAAAACGCCGCTTTTTTAAAGCCGAAGGAATTTGCGATCAGGTTTGAAGGAAACATCTCTATGGCGTTGTTATAGACCTCTACGGATGAGTTGTAGGCGCGGCGAGCGGCTGAAATTTGCTCCTCGATCTCGCTTAGCGTACTTTGGATGTGTAGGATATTTTGATTTGCCTTTAGGTCGGGGTAGTTTTCTATCGTTACTTTTAGTCCGTTTAAGAGCTGTGAAAGCTGGTTATTGAGGTTAAATTTCTCCTCGCTGGTGCGAGCGTTTTGAGCATTTGATCGAAGTGCGGTGATAGCCTCGAGCAGGCCTCTTTCGTGGGAGAGATACTCCTTTGCGGCCGCGACTAAATTTGGTAGCAGATCGTAGCGTCTTTTTAGCTGCGCATCTACGCCGGCTTCGATGTTTAGCATTTGATTTTTCTTGCCCACAAGAGAGTTATAGATGCCTATGATGGCAAACACGAGAACTACTGCAACAACGATGAAAACGGCAAAAGCGTTCATGTCAGTCCTTTAAGAAAATTTATGAAAGTATAGCGAAATTTATTTTGGCTCTGTTTTAATAAAGTAAAATTTTAGGATCTGTGCCGGGTTGCTCCTAGAGCGATTAAGATTTGCGAAGCCACTGGCTCAATGCAAGATCGAAATTTTGACGCTTTTTTGCTAGCACCCGATCATCTATCCGTGCTTTTTATGTAAGCATAGTCTGAAATTTCAGTCCATTTTCTGCTTAGCTTCATGAAATTCCTTTGCGAGTCTAAAATTTCTTTAAATTCGCCGTCTTTTGCGGACAGCTCGTCTAAAATTTCATCTGTTGCCGCTCTTAGAGCGCTTAAAATTTCAGGCGGAAAGGAGAGGATCTTTACATCCGGATGCTCTTTTGCTATCTTGTCAAGCATGATGGAATTTTGATAGTAGCTTGCATCATAAACATCGGCTGCTACGACTTTGGTCGCACTTTCTATGATAAGCTGCAAGTCCTTTGGCAAGCTCTCGAAGAGATTTTTATTGACATAAAATTCATTTTCGCTCGCAGGCTCTTGCCAGCCGGTGTAGTAAAATTTCGCCACCTTTTCAAAGCCAAAATTTATATCTATCGCCGGCGAGACCCACTCGACCGCATCTATCGTGCCCATCTCGAGCGCCATATATAGCTCGCCTATCGGGATGGTGTTGATATTTGCGCCCAATTTCGCCATTATCTCGCCGCCAAGGCCCGGGATACGAAATTTCAGCCCCTTTAGGTCGCTAAGCGTCTTGATCTCTTTTTTGAACCAGCCGCCCATTTGCATGCCAAAGCTTCCGCCGTTAAAGGGCACGATGTTGTAAGAGCCGTAAATTTTACGTGCAAATTCCTTGCCGCCGCCGTAGTTATACCATGCGTGCTGCTCGGACGAGTTCATGCCAAAGGGCACGGTCGTAAAGAGCATGAGCTTAGCGTCTTTGCCCTTATAAAAATAGCCCGCTGTGTAGCCGATGTCGTATTGTCCGTTTTTTACGAGGTCTAGTATCGAAAACTGAGCTTTATGCTTGGACGGATAGTCGATGCGAACCTCGATGCGTCCGTCACTCATATCCTCGATCAGTTTTTTGAATTTTTTAGGAGCATCGCCTAATACCGGGACATTGCTCTCGTATGTAGTCGCCAGTTTAAGCTTGTATTTCTTTTCCGCTGCTTGCGTAAATACCGCAAATATCGCTACGATCATCATTATGGCGATCTTTTTCATGGCTTCTCCTTTATCTTGCTTTTAGTGCAATTATATATATTTGTATCGTAAATTTCATCTACCGACTTAAAAATATAGCAAGAAAATAGCCGCGCTGGGTAGAATTGTAATTTTTAATCTTAAAATTTAAATATAATTCGCATCATTAAAAATAGCGTTTTAGCAACATTGTCACCAAGGATGATCTAATAATATCCCAAACAAAGCGTATCGGTCAGTTTGATGCGCTTTTCAAACGGGGCTGGCGAGAAGAATTTACATTTTTCGATGTAGATACGGTAGGAGTACGCTAGCCCCAGATCATCATAAAATTTCTTTAAATTTATAAATTTTATCCCGCAAATTTCGTGAAATTCAAAGAGTTCGTAAAGCCTTGAGCCGTTTTTTTTGACCAAATGAGAGGGCGCTAACGTCGTAAACGAGCAAAACACGCCCGTAAGCACGAGTCCGTTAAGCGCGGTGCAGGCGTTTAGAGCTTTTGTAAATTTAGACGGTATGCTTTTGCGGTGCAAAAATACTATGCGAGAATTTTCAAATTTCGCTGAAACTACGCCTTTCCAAAAGAGATAGGCATTTGATGAAATTTTAGCGTTTTTGGCAAATTCGCAGCCCAAAACGTAATCGTCTAAAAATTCGTTCGGCGCAAGGGTCAGCTTCAAATTTAGTCCTAAATTTATGTGATTTTACGGCATTTGAGAGCCATTTTGATGAAATTATATCAAATTTAAAGAGGGCTGTTATTGACAGAGGTTTAAATTTGTAGTAGGATTTGCGAAATTTAAATTTAAGGAAAAATATGAAAAAAGCTATCTCTACGACTAACGCTCCAAAGGCGATAGGGCCGTATTCGCAAGCGATCTTGGCAAACGGGTTTTTATTTGTTTCAGGCCAGCTTGGCGTGAGCCCTGGTGGTGAATTTACAGGCAGCAACGTCGAAGCTCAAGCCGAACAATCGATGCAAAATATCAAAAATATCCTGGCTGAGGCCGGACTTGGCTTTGAAAACGTGGTAAAGACTACGATATTTTTAGCCGATATGAACGACTTTGCAAAGGTGAATGAAATTTATGCCAAGCATTTTAGCGAGCCGTTTCCGGCTAGAAGCACGGTCGCTATAAAAACACTGCCTAAAAACGCCCTCGTGGAGATAGAGGTGGTGGCTGTTTTAAAATCAAAATAAGGAATATGAGATGACTGCTAGTGCAAATGATGTCCCGCCATATTATCCGAACAGGCATCCCAAGGATGCTTCGCACATAAAACTTAGCTATGTCACTCATTTTTATTGCAATCAAAAAGACATAAATTCTGTTATTTCTTTGCTTCGAGAATATGAAACTTATGATCCTAGATTACTTGACGTAATGGAATTTATAATAGTTGATGACGGTTCGCCCATAGAATATGAAATTCCAAAATTTGATTTGAATTTGAGATGGTTAAAAATAAATGAAGACATTCCTTGGAACCAAGCGGGAGCTAGGAATTTAGGCGTGACTTACGCAAGAAGCGATAAGGTGTTAATAACCGATCTTGATCACCTGTTTTATGAGGACACTTTGTGGTATATGGCAAACCATAAACCGCTAGGTAGAAAATTCTATAAAATTTATAGAGATTTTGTCGGATATTGTGCTGAAGAAAGGGTTTATAAAGGGCCGTTAAATTTATTCTATATATTAAGCTGCAAAAAGAAAACTATATACAAGGGGCATACAAACACATTTTTTATAAGTAGGGCTAGGTATATGCGACTTTTTGGCTATGATGAAGAATTTGCGGGCCACTATGGATCCGAAGATTTTCGTTTCGTTAAATTTCAAAAAGCGCACGGAAGCATACAAGGATATTTGCCTATAAAGTATTTATGTAAAGAACGCTCATCTAAAAAGGGAGATCAGCAGTTTGTCGATAGAGATTTATCCTATCATTCTCTGGATAGAGATTTGTCATATAATACCCCAGTGGATGCTAGGAAAAAAAGAGAAAATCGCGAATTTGGCGCCGAATATGGGCACTCTAGAATATTTTTAAATTTTACTTGGAAAATTTTATATGAAAATATGAGAAAAAATATACCGCAGCCGGAGCAAAAAAGATGGTGGTATTATCTATGGTATGTTCGTTGGATCTTTGGGTATAGATAATTTTTTTATCTCCTAATAAATTCTATATTTTTATTATAATCATTAAAATTTCTTATCCTTATCCCCCGTTTTTCAACATCCTTTAAGCTTGCCTTGTATATAATTCCAGCTCACGATTTAAGAAGCCACCTTTAACTTCCCTGTTAATAAAGCCTTTTCTTTTTTATCGTTTGTTCTTTAACCTACCATTGTTAAACTATTAGTCAATCTTTGAAATCTAAACAAGTGATCGATTGAGCCGATCTGCTTTTAGGCTTTCTTTGGAAAGTAATCAGCAGATCAAAAACTAAATCATCTTTTCTTTGTAATAGATAAAGATGTATTAAAACATAAAAAACAAAAGTTTTTAGATTAAAAACTTCATATATCAAAAACCACTTAGACATTATCTAAGTAAGTGTCAAACCTTACTTATGCAATAACGATTTGCGAAGCAAGGAGTGTTGCAGTCTTTAGGTGGGTCAAGGGAGCATAGCTCCTTGTCGCAAGGAAAGGCTTTGCCTTTCTGCGAAGTAAATATGGAGAGTTTGATCCTGGCTCAGAGTGAACGCTGGCGGCGTGCCTAATACATGCAA